>NZ_OY762656.1:0-347449 GCF_963666255.1 uncultured Propionivibrio sp.
ATCTACGAACGCTCGGACTCCGACGTGCGCGGCCTCGAAGGACTCGAACCGGTCACCGGCTGGGTGCACGGCGACGCCCCCGACCAGCCGCTGTCGATCGACGAGAACGGTGTGCGACTCGGCGTCGACGTCGTCGGCGGCCACAAGACCGGCTTCTATCTCGACCAGCGCGACAACCGTCTGCTGACGCGCGATCTCGCCGCCGGCAAATCGGTGCTCAACTGCTTCTGCTACACCGGCGGTTTCTCGCTGCAGGCGCTGGCCGGCGGTGCCGCCTCGGTGCTCTCGATCGATTCGTCCGGCCCGGCGCTGGCCGGCGCGCGCGCCAACCTGGCGCTCAACCCGCAACTCGACGCGAGCCGCGCCGAATGGCACGAAGCCGACGTCTTCGAGGCGCTGCGCGTCTTCCGCAAGGAAGAACGGCGCTTCGACCTGATCGTCCTCGACCCGCCCAAGTTCGCCCCCTCGGCCGCGCATGCCGAACGCGCCGCCCGCGCCTACAAGGACATCAACCTGCTCGGTTTCCGGCTGCTCAATCCCGGCGGCTACCTGATGACGTATTCATGTTCGGGCGGCATTGGGCATGAACTCTTCCAGAAAATCGTCGCCGGCGCCGCCGTCGATGCCGGCCGCGACGCGCGCATCCTGCGCCGGCTGGCCGCCGGTCCCGACCACCCGATCGCGCTGCATTTCCCCGAAGGCGAATACCTCAAAGGCCTGCTGGTCCAGGCCGACTGAACGCTCGCGCCCGCCGCTCACCGCGGCGGCGTGTCGTCCGGCGTTTCTTTCACCCCGCTGCGCAAGGCATCGGTACGCGTCATCGCCCCCCAGGGCTGATGCAGGCCAAAGGCCCAGCGGACGAGTCCCTGCAAACGCCAGAGCGCGACGCGTTGGCGATAGCCGAAATTCTCGGCGAGCGCGACAACGAACAGCCGGGCAACATCCCACAGACGCGGGAAGAGCCGGAACGAAACTTCCTCGATGAACAGCGCCGTGACCGACAGCATCACACCGAAACTCACGGCGACGAAGAGAAAGGCGCGAAACGCCTCCCAGGAAATCGCGCCGAAGCAGAAACCAAAAATGAACAACGCATAGCCTGCGGTTTCGATCACCGGACCGAAAAACTCGAAAAAGAGATAGAACGGAAATGCCAGCCAGCCCGCACTGCCGGCGCCCGGATTGAAGAGCAGGCCGCGATTCATCGTCAGGCTGTCGGCGAGGCCGCGCTGCCAGCGCATGCGCTGACGGCGGAGCACATCGACCGATTCGGGCACCTCGGTCCAGCACAGGGGATCAGGCACGTAGGCGATTCGGTAGCGGTCCCGCTGGCCGGCGAAGCGCCGGTGCAGGCGCAGGATGAGTTCCATGTCCTCGCCGACGGTGTCGGCGCGGTAACCGCCGGCCTCGATGACGACGTTCTTGCGGAAAAGACCGAAGGCGCCGGAAATGATCAGCACGGCATTGATCGCCGACCAGCCGAGGCGGCCGAACAGGAAGGCACGCAGGTATTCGACGATCTGGAAGCGCGCCAGCCACGACGCCGGCAAGCCGACCGATTCGAGCATGCCGTGGGCGATGCGGCAACCATTGGGCGACGCGCACCGTGCCGCCGGCGGCGATCGTGCGCGGATCGTCGAGGAAGGGCTGGACGACCCGCAGGAGCGCATCGCGCTGCAGGATCGAATCGGCATCGATACCGCAAAAGAGCGGGAAACGCGACACGTTGATCCCGGCATTCAGCGCGTCGGCCTTGCCACCGTTCTCCTTGTCGACAACGCGCAGATCCGGGTAGATGCCGGAACTGTAGACGCCGCGGATTTCGGCGCAGGGCAACTGTTTCCGCAGCACTTCGGGGAAGGGCTGCAAGGCGAATTCGCGCGTCAGCGCTGCCAGCGTCGCGTCGCTCGATCCATCGTTAATGACGATGATCTCGAACTTCGGATAGTTGAGTTGCAGCAGCGAACGCACCGAAGCGACAACGACGCGTTCCTCGTTGTGGGCGGGGACGAGCAAGCTGATCGGCTGATCGAAACCGAAGAAAGTCTGCGGCAAATCGTCGAGGCTGCGGCTCTCCATGTAACGCCACAGGCTCAGCAGCGACAGCAGGTTGAGCAGTAAATACCCGGCATTGAGCAGGATGAAATAGATCAGGAAGAAAGATTCCAGCCAGGTCATGCCAGTCTCCGCAGCGCCGATTCGGCCAGCGCCTGGGTCAATATTTCCTTTGCATAGACGTCGGCGAGCGCGGCGCACAACGCCTGCAGCCGTTCGGTCGGGACCGCTGTCATGCCGGCAAGCGCCTGCGCGGCGCGATACCGCACCCACCACTGAGCGTCAGAGAGCAAGCCGACGAGCCGGTCGACATCCTCGACCCGGCCGAAACGTCCGAGCGCGGCGGCGACCTGGACGCGGACACGCCAATCCTCATGTCCGGCCAGGGCGCGGACCATTTCGCCGGCGCGGCCTTCCCGCGTCGCCTTGAGCGCGCCGATCAGGATCTCCGGCGGCTGTTTCGCATCGAGCAGGGGCAACAGCAAGGCCGCGACCTCGTCGCCCGGCGCCATTTCGGCGACGGCCAGCAGACGCGGCAACTGATCGTCGCGGGCCATGCGCAGCGCCGTGGTGAGGTCAGCGGCAAGCAGCGAAGGATCGACCTCGGCGACGGCAGCGACGATGCTGCGCATCGGCCAGTCGGAACGCCGCGTCATTTCGGTCATCAACAGTGGCGCCGCACGGCGCGGATCGAGCTGCAGCAATACCCGCATCGCGACGAAGGACAACACCGGATCGGCTTGCCTGACCGTCTCGGCAAGCTCGCCCCAGCAATCGTTACACCCGAGACGACCGAGCGCGGCAATGCCGATCAGACGATCGCGCAGTGCCGACTGGGAGAACAGCCGCCGCGCCACCGCATCGAGGCCGAGCCGCAGCCCCAGCGCCCGAAACCGGTCGCGCGCGCGTCCGCGAACGAGTTCGCAGAGATGAATCCAGAGCACCAGCACCGCCTTGCGCTCGCCGCGCCGCAAGACCGGCAGGTCCGTCGCCGCATCGTCCTGCGCGGCCAGCAGAAGCGGCAGCCAGCGCCGCTGCAGCGCCGCCTCGCGAGCCGTCCGCGACGCCGCGTGCAGGCGCACGGCCAGGATCGCCACCAGCAGGCAGGCCGTCAGCGCGGCAATGAACAGGCCGCTCAGGACGGCTGCCCGGAGCAGCGGATCGCCGGGCAGAAAATCAAAACCGGTAACGAAGGCCAAGCTGCGCTCCCGTGCGACGGTACAAATCACCCTGCCGGACCGAAACGGCGTCCCAGATCACGCTCCAGCGCGGCGACAGGTCATGGCGGCCGTTCAGCGCCACGCCGCTGACCTGCCAGGTCGAAAGGACCGATTCGCCGACGTTCTCGACTTCTTTCCCGCGAAACACGGCGACACCGACGAAATCCTGATCGCCATAGAAATGCGACCACTGCAGGCGGTGGCTGGAAGCACTCGACTTGCCCTGGGGGCCGCCGTTGAACAGCGTGTAGGCAAAGCGCTCCTGGCCGACATAACGCTCGACGCCGAGACGCACGAGCGCCGCATTGCCGATTGCATAGGCGCTGCGCCGGCCGCCGACTTCGGCGCCCCAGCCCTGGCCGAGCGACTGATGCCAATTGAGATCGACATAGTCCTTGGCCAGGATGCAGTGCGTCCCGCTCGCCCCGAGTTCGGCCGAAAAGTGGCTATCCTGGCCGACGGCGAGCGTCCCGCCGGTGAGGAACTGCTGATCGCGTAACCCGAAGCGCTCGGTCTCGCCGGCGCCGACATAAACCGCCTGGTGATTCTCGCCGCGCCGCGTCAGTCGCAGCGTCTCCGACCGCCAGTCGGCCCGCCCCCTGGTCAGCGTGTCGTGCGCAGCGGCCGCGTCGATTTCCAGCGATTCCGCGCCGCACGCACCCGCCAGCAAGCTCAGTCCGACACACAGAAAATACCGTATTGTCATTGCGTCACCGTCGCAATCCGGTTCATCAACGCATCCGGGTCGAAGGGCTTGACGAAATACGCGTCGGCCCCCGCCCGCACTGCTCGTGCAATATCCATTTCGTCGCCCCGGGCGCTGACCACCATCACCGGAACCTGCTGCCAGGCCGGCAGCGCGCGCAGCGTCTCGATCAGCTCGAAGCCGTCGGCACGCGGCAGGGAAATCTCGAGCACGACCACCGCCGGCGGCGCCTCGGTCTGCAGGCGCGCCTTGGCCTCTCCGCCATCGCCGATGACGCGAGCGGAAAAGCTGCCGCGTTCGAGTACGAAGGCGAGCAAGGCCGCCGCCACCGCGTCCGCCTCGACGACCCAGGCCGTCTTCATGCCGGCGCGCCGCTGAACGAAGAAACCCGGTTGCGCCCGGACTTCTTGGCGCTGTACATGGCCAGGTCGGCCTTGCTCTGGATTTCCTGCATCGTCTGGTCGGGCTGCTGATGAACGGCGACGCCGATGCTTGCGGTGATCTTCAGGCTGCGCTCCGGCGCGATCTCGATCGACAGCGCCTCGATCGCCTTGCGGATATTCTCGGCCGCCTGGAAAGCGCCGTCGGCATTGGCATTGGGCAGGAAAACGCTGAACTCTTCGCCGCCGACGCGCCCGACGATGTCGGAGGCACGGAGGCTCTTGCGGATGCATTCGGCCGCTTTCCTGAGCACGACATCACCGACGGCATGCCCATGGGTATCGTTGATCGACTTGAAATGATCGAGATCGATGAACAGCACGGCATAAGCTGCCGACGACCGCTGGCTCTGGGCGATGAAGCAATCGCAGACCTGATAATAGGCACGCGCGTTGAAGACCTCGGTGAGCTGGTCGTGCATCGCCATGTAATACAACTGCTTGTTCGAATCGCGCATGCGGACAAAATACGAAATCGAGCGATCGGCGTAGAAATGGAAGAAGAAGCCGAGGAAGATCACGCCCGACACCAGCGTCGCCAGCGCATTCGGCGAATACGGCGACGGCAGGTCGGCGTTGAAAACCGACAAGCCCAGCGCCGTCCCGAGCGTGACGACGAACCCGGCGCGTTGCCCCAGCAACAGATAGACGCCGGGAATATTGGTCATGAACCAGATGGCGCGCAATTCGTCGACCGAGACGTAATACAGGGCGGAGACATATTCAAGCACGCACAACACCTGAAAACCCCACGCCACTGGCAGGAACCAGGCCTTGCGACCGCGCAGGGCCAACCAGAACAGGATCGACCCGGCGGTGAAAATATTCATCGAGCGGACGTGCTCAGGATCGATCGGGTTCGAACCGCTGGCGGACACGAACACGAGCAGGCCGGTGATGGCCGCCGACGCCAGCATGACGACGCACAGGAATTTGTACTGGAACTCGAGATGTTCCTCGCTGGTTTCGAACGCGACATCGCCGAAAACCAACTGTCGAAGCGTATCCATCCATGCCCTCCGGACGCCAGGAAACAAACTCACCCCCGAAGAGCGAAGGCCGATGCCCCTATGCCGCAGTCAAGCCATCGACATGAGGACGAGCGCCCCGCCTGTACGACCCTTTCACCAGAGTCATTTTTATGCGTTCTAGCGTAACGCAAAAGGGATATTTCGTCACCCCGGATGAATATGACGAATTGGCGCACTCCCTCCCGCCTGCTGCAGCCGATCCGTAAACGAGAAAGCGCGCCGCACTCACCGCGACGCGCTCCCGTGCACCGGCCGACTGGCGCCGTGACGCCTGTATCGCCGCTACTCGACCGCGAAGAGACGCCGCAGATGGCGATCGTAGAGATTGCCGGTGACGCAGCGGGCGATCACGTCCCGATGTCGTTCGAGTGCGGCGAGATAACGCGGCCCCATCTCGGCAGCAACCTTGTAGCCGACGTGGATCAGCTGGCGCGCACCGGGATTGAACTGCGGATTACCCGGCTCGTGCTGCAACGCCGCCGCGAACGCCTCGCCCGACCAGGCAGCGACGACATCCGGCGCCGGCAACGCGGCATGATCGATGTCGATGACCGCAGCATAAGGCGCGCACAGCTCGTCCTGGCGGGCATAGGCCTGGGCATAGACTTCGCGCGCCAGCGCCAGGCCATCGTCGCCGGCCAGCGCGAGGCCGATGATCTCCTCGATCCATGAGGTACCGGCGGTCTTGACGTGCAGTCCCTTGTTGTACTTGCGGATCAGCCGCCCCATGACCGGATAGATCGAGAACTTGTCGCTGCCCGAATGGACGCTAAGCTTGAGCGCCGGCGGCAGGCCGAAATGATCGACGGCGTAATCGATCACCAGCAGATCGGCCTCGAACTCGCGTGCAAACCGGGCGACGTCGCCGACATAATCGACGCCCTTGTTGAAGCGCCCGGTGAACTTCGGTGCGATCGTCTGCACCGGGACGCGCAGATCGGCGAGCGACTTCAGGATGAACAGCAGATCAAGCGGCGTCTGCGCCTCGTCGACCTCATCCATCGACACTTCGGTGACAAAGTTGCCGGCCCCTTTCTTCTCGGCGACATGGCGGAAAATCCTGGCCGCTTCCTGCGTTGCCAGCAGGAATTTTTCAGCGACGGCGCGCAGATAAGCCTCATCGATGACGAAGGGCGTATCGATACCGGGAATGGCGAGTGTGCCGATGAAACCGCGATGGGCGGTGACGAACGCCTCGATATCGGCCGCTGGCGCCGGCTTGCCGATGGCATCGGCGACATCAAGCGTGAAGAAATCGGACGGTTCGATGAAGCGATCGACGGTACCGAGATTGATGTGATCGGCATCGACGAAATACGGTCCGTCATAGGCCAGTGCCTTGACCGCGGCAGCGGCGGCACGGCGCGTATCGGCGGGTTCGGAATGGACGATGTTGTGCTCGCGGTTGGACTTGTTCCAGACCGGCGTGATCGCCACGCCGAGTTCCTGCCGCGCCTTGAGAATCGCCGACAGCTGGGCGACGCCCTGATGCGCGAAACGGTCGCCGGTGCCAAGCGAAAATTTCCCGAGTTGCATAGTATTCCCCTTGCCAAAATGCGGGCCGGAACACGCCCGGCGCCGCCTGATTCATCCTAGCCCAGCCCTAGCGCGAACTCAAACCGGCCTTCCCCGCCCCCCGCTTCTTCGGCGTCATCGCGTCGCGAATCAGACCGAAAATCTCGGTGTTGTGCATGAGTCCGCCGACACGCTCCGCCCCCGGCCCGGCGCCGAACAGCGCCAGCGGCGCGGCGGTGTGCGTCTGCGTGACGAAGGCGACACGCAGGTACGGACGCAGCACGAAGGCGAGCGAATGCAGCAGGTCGTAGTTGTAGTTGGCCGGATCCAGCGACTTGATCGTATCGCGGGCGACGGTGTCGACTTCCGCATCGGTCAGATCGATCGCGAAATGCTGTTTCACTGCGTCGCGGATGCGCTCGGGCGTCGGCTTGGCGCCGAGCTCCTTGAGCACGACCTCGAACGAGGCGCTGATCCCCGCGATCGCCTTGAAATCGGCGCCGACATAATCCTTGCTCGTCTTGCTGTGCCCAATAATGGCCATGCCGCCGGTCTCGTGGTCGGCGGTGACGAGCACCAGCGTGCCGGGATGCGCCTTGGCAAAATCGATGGCGACGCCGACCGCCTCGTCGAAGGCCAGCGTATCGCGGATCGTCGCGGCGGCGTCGTTGCGGTGTGCGGCGTGATCGATACGACCACCTTCGATCATGGCGAAGAAACCCTTCTTGCTGACCGAAAGGAGTTGCAGGGTTTTCACGGTCATCGCGGCGAGGCTCGGCTCCTGGGTACGGGCGCGGTCAAGTTCGAAACTCATGTTGCCCGTATTGAAGAGCCCGAGCAGCGGCGTCTGCCCCACCGCCTGCATTTCCTCGGCCGTACTTGCATAGGCATACCCGGCGGCGCGCGCCTCGGCAACGAGGTCGCGCCCGTCCTTGCGCTTGCCGCCGGCGCTCTCGGGCAGGAAGAACTGCCGGCGTCCGCCCATCAGCACATCGACCCGATGCTGCAACTCCTGCTCGGCCGCCGACGCCTCATCGGAACGCTTGGCAAGGTGCGCGGCAAATGCCGCCGGCGTCGCGTCGGTAATGCCCGAGGTCGTCACCAACCCGACCGCCTTGCCCTGACCCTGGGCGATTTCGAGCAGCGTCGGTAACGGCGTCTTGCCGTCTTCGGCCATGCTGATGGCGCCGGCCAGCATGCGCTTGCCGGTGGCAATCTGTCCGGCGGCCGCGGCCGACTCTGTCACCATCGCGTCGGCCGTGTCGTTGAGCACGATGGCGGTGCGCCCCGGCTTCATCAGTTCGACCATGCGCAGATCGCGCCCAAGCATCGTCCGGCTGTAGAGCAGCGTCGTGCCGATCTGCCCCATCCCCATGCCGTCGCCGATCAGCAGGATGACGTTTTTCGCCTCGCCGGCGAACACACCGAAAGACAGCAGTACCGCCCACATCAGCGCAAATACGCGTACGCCCCAGCCGTTCATGACTTCTCCCTGTTTTTCTCGCCCCGCGGGAGGAAGCCGCGGCGCCATGGTCTCAGGCGTTGCTTCCTCCGCCGCAAATCATCGAAAACCGGTGCACATCGTCGCGACGCGTCCAGCCGGCGGCGGCCCAGAAGGCATTGCCATCGGCATTGCTGCGGAAAACATCGACATGGGTCTTGTGGATGCCAAGCGCTTCGAGCGCGGCCAGGCAGCGCGCCACCAGGGCGCTGGCGATGCCCCGGCGCCGGCACTCCGCATCGACGGCCAGGTGATAAAGCGCACCGCGCCGGCCGTCGTGCCCGGCCATCAGGCAACCGACGAGGCGACCGTCCTGTTCGGCGACGAAGCTGAGCTCGGGATTGTGTTCGAGGAAGCGCGCGATCGCCGCCTCGCTGTCGGCCTCGCGCACCGACACGCCAGGCGTGCGGCGCATCAGGCCGAGCACCGCCTCGTAATCGGAAAGCATCATCTCGCGCAGCTGGAAGGGGTCGGGCTTCATGGCATCGGCGTGGACAAGGCAGGGCGGCCGCCGATGACACCGGCAACCGCCCGAAAAGCCATTCATCGTCACACTATACGCCGATCGTCGCCGCAACGACCGCCAGCATCACTCAATCAGTTGAAACACAAGGCCTTCCCTTGACCCGAGAACCGTTTTCAACTAACCTTTTCCGGTTTTTTCCCCCCACCCGCTTTCGTCCGTCCGACGAGGAGATGATGACAATGCATTCACTGAACCGGTTATCGCTGGCCGTGTTGCTGGCAACCGCACTGGCCGCGCCTGCTTTTGCTGCCGACACCCTGAAGATCGGCATCGCCGGCGCCCATACCGGCGATCTCGCCGCCTACGGCCTGCCGACGCGCGATGCCGCCGAAATGGTCGTCGCCGACGTCAACGCCAAGGGCGGGATCAATGGCAAGAAGGTCGAACTGCTGATGGGCGACGACCAGTGCAAGCCGGAAATCGCCACGAACGTCGCCACCAAGCTCGTCTCCGAAGGCGTCAACATCGTCATCGGTCACATCTGCTCGGGCGCCACCAAGGCCGCCCTCGGCATCTACAAGAGCGCCAAGGTCACGGTCATCAGCCCGTCGGCGACCAACCCGCCGCTGACCAAGAGCGGTGAATACCCGAACTTCTACCGCACGATCGCCGCCGACGACGACCAGGGCGTCGCCGCCGCGCAATTCGTCGTCGACAAGCTCAACGCCCGCAAGATCGCCGTCATCCATGACAAGGGCGATTACGGCAAGGGTTTCGCCGACTTCTCGAAAGCGGCGATCGAAAAGGACGGCAAGGCCAAGGTCGTCATGTACGAAGGCATCCAGACCGGCGCCATGGACTACTCGGCCGTCATCCAGAAGCTGCGCAAGGAAGGCGCCGACGCCATCATCTTCGGCGGTTATCACCCCGAGGCCTCGAAGCTGATCTCGCAGATGCTCAAGAAGAAAATCAGCATTCCCTTCCTCGGCCCGGACGGCATCAAGGGCGACGGCTTCCTGAAGATCGCCGGCAAGGATGCTGAAGGCATCTACGCGACCGGCCCGAAGGACGTTTCGAAGTACCCGGTCAACGCCAAGGCACGCAGCGACTACAAGGCCAAGTACGGCAAGGAGCCGGGCACCTTCTTCGACCAGGCCTACGCCGCCACCCAGGCCGCGCTCAACGCCGCCAAGGTCGCCGGTAGCGCCGACCAGGAAGCGCTGGCCAAGGCCCTCAAGAGCAGCCCCGTCGACACGCCGATCGGCACCATCAAGTTCGACAAGAAGGGCGATGCCGAAGGCGCCGGTTTCTCGGTGTATCAGGTCAAGAACGGCGCTTTCGCCGAAGTGAAGTAAGCGCCGCGCCGATTGCAAACGCATGCGGGAGGGGAACCCCCCTCCCGATTTTTTTGATTCCTCCAATTTCCCGACCGCCCACGCCATGGATTATCAGTACCTGCTCGAGCTGTTTTGCGGCGGCGTCGTCAAGGGCAGCCTTTATGCCCTGATCGCGCTCGGCTACACGATGGTGTACGGCATCATCCAGCTGATCAATTTCGCCCACGGCGAAATCTACATGATCGGCGCCTTCGTCGCCTTCATCGTCGCCGGCATCCTCACTTTCAGCGGCTACAGCGGCCTTTCGGTGCTGTTGCTCGCCGCCGTCGTCGCCGTCATCTACGTCGCCGCCTACGGCTTCACGCTCGAGAAGATCGCCTACCGGCCGCTGCGCCACGCGCCGCGCCTGTCGCCGCTGATCAGCGCCATCGGCGCCTCGATTTTCCTGACCAACTACGTGCAGCTCGTGCAGACGCCTGACTTCCTGCCCTTCCCCGAGCTGATCCCCGAATTCGAGTTCATGGCCGACATCTCGGGCCTCCTGAGCTCCGCCGACCTCGTCATCCTGGTCGTCACCGCGCTGACCATGATCGCCCTGACCGTGCTGATCAAGTTCACCCGCATCGGCAAGGCCATGCGCGCCACCCAGCAGGACATGATCATGGCGCGGCTGGTCGGCATCAACGTTGACCGTGTCATTTCCTGGACCTTCATCATCGGCTCGATACTGGCGGCCATCGCCGGCGTGCTGATCGGTTCGCGCAGCGGCCAGATCAACGCCGCGATCGGCTTCATGGCCGGCATCAAGGCCTTCACCGCCGCCGTACTCGGCGGCATCGGCAACATCCCCGGCGCCGTTCTGGGCGGCCTGCTCCTCGGCATTGCCGAGACCTTCGGCGCCGGCTACATCTCGAGCGCCTACGAAGACGTCTTCGCCTTCGCCCTGCTCGTCATCGTCCTCACGTTGCGCCCCGCCGGCCTGCTCGGCAAGGCAACCAAGCAGAAGGTATAAGGCCATGACGCACTTCAAGAAATCGCTTGGCATCGGCCTCTGGTTCATGTTCCTGACGTTCCCGCTGATGGCGGTGCGCGTCAACACCATCGACAACGTCATTGAGTGGCGCTGGAGCAACGTGCTCTGGATCGGTCTCTGTGCCGCCGCCATTGCCTGGTTCTGGCAGTTCTCCATCGAGCGGCGCACGGCGCGCCATGCTGCCGCGATTGCCGACCCGCATCCGCAAACCAAACAGCCTACGCTGGCGCAACGCCTTGCCGACGACCCGGTGCTGATGCGCCGTGCACTGATCGTTGCCGGCCTGCTTGCCGTGGCCTTTCCCTGGGTGACCTCGACGGCGCAGAACTTCTACCATATCAACGTCATGGTCAGCGCGCTGATCTTCGTTGTTCTCGGTCTCGGCCTCAACATCACCGTCGGCCTCGCCGGCCTGCTCGACCTCGGTTACATCGCCTTCTTCGCCGTCGGCGCCTACACCTATGCACTGCTCGGCCAGCACTTCGCCCTCGGCTTCTGGGTCTGCCTGCCGCTCGGCGGCCTGATGAGCATGCTCTTCGGTGTCGTCCTCGGCTTCCCGATCCTGAGACTGCGCGGCGATTACCTCGCCATCGTCACGCTCGGTTTCGGCTCGATCACCAAGATCATCCTCGAAAACTGGGACACGGCCTTCGGCGGCGCCGCTGGCATCGCCGGCATCGCCCGCCCGCAATTCTTCGGCATGACGCTCGAAGGACGCATGCAATCGGTCTATACCTATTACATCGTGCTGGCGCTCGTCGCGGCGACGATCTTCATCGTCACCCGGCTCAAGAACTCGCGTATCGGCCGCGCCTGGATGGCGCTGCGCGAGGACGAGATCGCCTGCGAGGCGATGGGTGTGGACATGGCGCGTACCAAGCTCTCCGCCTATGCGCTCGGCGCCTTCTGGGCGGGGCTCGTCGGCGTCGTCTTCGCCGCGCACAACACCTTCATCAATCCTGACAGCTTCACCTTCATGGACTCGGCGATGGTCCTTGCCATGGTCGTGCTCGGCGGCATGGGCTCGATCCTCGGCGTCATCATCGCCGCGCTGACGCTCAAGCTGCTGCCCGAATACCTGCGCGCCTTCGCCGAGTACCGCATGCTCGTCTTCGGCGCCGTCATGGTGCTGATGATGATCTTCCGCCCGCAGGGACTGATCAACGACATGCGCCGCAACTACGAACTCGATACCGCCGATGACGCGGACGGAGGCGACGACAATGGCAAATGAGCGCCGCAAACTGCTGGAAGTGTCCGGCCTGACCATGGATTTCGGCGGGCTGCGCGCGATTGACTCGGTCGGCCTCGAAATAAACGCCGGCGAAATCGTCGCGCTGATCGGCCCGAACGGCGCCGGCAAGACAACGTTCTTCAACTGCGTCACCGGCATCTACACACCGACCGGCGGCGACATCGTCATATCGCCGCCAGACGGCAGCCGCCGCCGCATCAACGGGCTCAAGCCGAATACCATCACCTCGCTCGGCATGGCGCGCACCTTCCAGAACATCCGGCTGTTCCCGGCCATGACGGTGCTTGAGAATGTCATGATCGGGCGCCACTGCCGGACGCGCAGTTCGATTCTCGACGTCGTCATCGGCGGCGCGCGCACCCGTCGGGAAGAACGCGAAACCGTAGCGACGAGCTACCGCCTGCTCGAGAAGGTCGGCCTCGCCGACTTGGCCGGCGAATACGCGCGCAACCTTTCCTATGGCGCCCAACGCCGGCTCGAAATCGCCCGTGCGCTGGCAACCGAACCTTTCCTGCTGCTGCTCGACGAACCGGCGGCCGGCATGAACCCGCAGGAAACGCTGGAACTCGACGCGCTGATCGCCCGCATCCGCGCCGACGACCAGCTCGCCATCCTGCTCATCGAACACGACATGAAGCTGGTGATGAACATTTCCGACCGCATCTACGTCATGGAATACGGCAAGAAGATCGCCGAAGGCACGCCGCGCGAAATCAAGGAAAACCCAAAGGTCATCGAGGCCTATCTCGGCGAGGAAGCCCATGCTTGAACTGCGCGATATCCAGACGTATTACGGCGCGATCCAGGCGCTCAAGAACGTTTCGCTGAACATCGGCGAAGGCGAGATCGTCACGCTGATCGGCGCCAACGGCGCCGGCAAGAGCACGACCCTGATGTCGATCTGCGGCGTGACGCCGCCGCGGCGGGGCGAGATCCTCTTTCGCGGCGAACCGATCCAGCGGCGCAGCGCCGAGGACATCGTCCGGCTCGGCATCTGTCAGGTGCCGGAAGGACGCCACATCTTCCCGCAGATGAGCGTGCTCGAAAACCTCGAGATGGGCGCCTACCTGCGCCGTGACGCCGACGGCATCAAACGCGACATCGCCGAGGCCTTTGAACGTTTCCCGATCCTCGGACGGCGGCGCAACCAGGCCGGCGGCACGCTTTCGGGCGGCGAACAGCAGATGCTGGCGATCTCACGCGCGTTGCTCTCGCGCCCCTCGCTGCTCCTGCTCGATGAACCGTCGCTCGGCCTCGCGCCGCTGATCATCAAGCAGATCTTCGAGATCATCAAGCAGATCAATGCGGAGCACGGCACCACCGTCTTCCTCGTCGAACAGAACGCCAACCAGGCGCTCAAGATCGCGCACCGCGGCTATGTCATGGAGAACGGCGCGATCACGCTCGAAGACCGCGCCGAAGCCCTGCTCAGCAACGAAGACGTCAAGCGCGCCTACCTCGGCATCTGACGCCCGGGCGGGCGATTGCCCGCCGACTGACCGGTCCTGCCGTTGATCGCCGATGGCGACCATGTCATGTGCTGGCTGAAGGACCCATGCCAATGGACTTGCCGCGGGCGCCTGCCCTGTCGAGGCACAAACGCCTCGGTAAAACAGGCCGTCAATCAATCAGCAGCATCAAGGCGTTGAATTCGTCGAACAACCGATCGACGTGCGCCTGCAGCCTGCCCAGCCGCGCCTCGACTTCGTCGCTGCCCCGGCCTTCGCGATGCGCTTCGAGTATCCGCTCGGCCAGCGCATTCGCCGTCAGATGACACGACTCAAGAGAGTCCAGATGTCCGGCTGCAGCCGGATTTGCCGCCCTCAACGCGCGCAGACACTGCGACAGACGGCATTTGCCATGGTCATGAACCGGCCGCTCGCCCTGGCCGCGCAGATAGGCTGCCAGCGCCGCCACCCAGGCGCGATGCTCGATGATGGCGAACAGCGGCGGCAAATGTTCGCGGCGCAGCGCCCGCACGCCCAGCCATTGCGGGTCGGGCTGCCAAGTCGAGATCCAGCCCGGCACGTCGGCAGCCGGCATCGGCACGGCGATGCCGTAGCCCTGCGCCAGATCGCAGCCCAATTGCTGCAGCAGGCGCCCGTGCGCAACCGTCTCGACACCTTCGGCGATGACCTGCTTGCGGAAGGCGCCGGCCATGCTGATCATGCCTTCGAGGATGGTCAGGTCATCGGGATCTTCGAGCATGTCGCGGACAAAGCTCTGGTCGATCTTGAGCTGATTGACCGACAGGCGCTTGAGATAACTCAGCGAGGAGTAGCCGGTGCCAAAATCGTCGAGCGAGAAATTCACCCCGAACTCCTGGCATTCGGCGATGATCCGGCACACGCCGGCCATGTCTTCGAGCGCGCTGGTTTCCAGGATTTCGATATCGAGCCGCTCGGCCATGATA
Source organism: uncultured Propionivibrio sp. (assembly GCF_963666255.1). Lineage (NCBI taxonomy): Bacteria > Pseudomonadati > Pseudomonadota > Betaproteobacteria > Rhodocyclales > Rhodocyclaceae > Propionivibrio > uncultured Propionivibrio sp. The sequence goes on from NZ_OY762656.1 coordinate 14,973, forward strand.
TCGGGATATTCCGCGAGAATGGAACGCAAGCGTTGCGCGAAATCGCGCTGCTGCAACTGGCGTGCACCGACGTTCACGCTGACAGCGAGTTCGACGCCGTCCTTTTGCCACGCCTGCAATTGGGCCAGCGCCGTGCGGATCACCCATTCGCCCAGTTCGATCGCCAGCGGCTGGTTCTCGACCACCGGCAGGAACAGGCCGGGTGGCACCAGACCGCGCGTCGGATGCCGCCAGCGGATCAGCGCCTCGACGCCGACGACGGCACCGCTGCCCATGCTGACCTTGGGCTGGTAATAGAGCACGAACTCTCCGGCGGCCAGTCCGCGGCGCACATCTTCGATGCTCTCGTGAATGTCGCGAACGCTGCGATGCAGGTCCTGATCGAAGATGTGGTAACGGTTCTTGCCAAGCAGCTTCGACTGGTACATGGCCTGATCGGCCTGGCGCATCAATTGATCGGCATTGACCTCCTCGGCCTGCGGATAGAACGTGACGCCAAGGCTGGCGGTCACCTGCAGGGCTATGCCATCGACGGTATGCGCCTGCGCGGCGGCATCGAGCAGCCGATTCAGCAGGGGCACGCAATCGGCATTGTCGCCGAGATCCGAGATGACGGCGACAAACTCGTCGCCACCGATCCGCGCCAGCGTATCGACGTCACGCAGCGTCAGCCGCATGCGGCTCGACAAGGCTACCAGCAGGTCGTCGCCGACCTTGTGGCCATACGTGTCATTGACCGCCTTGAACCCGTCGAGATCGAGGCAGACGACGGCAACACGCCGTTTGTGCCGGTTGGCCTGCGACAAGGCCTGCTGCAGGCGGTCGGCGAGCAGCACCCGGTTCGGCAACGTCGTCAGCAGGTCATAATGCGCCATCTGCCGCAGCTGCGCCTCGTGCTCCTTCATCGGCGTGATGTCGGTAAACATGGCGACGTAATGCAGCGTCTTGCCGCTGTCATCGCGCACGGCGCTGATCGTGAGCAGCTCCGGATACAGCTCGCCGTTCTTGCGCCGGTTCCATATCTCGCCTGACCAGAATCCGGCCTCGATGAGATCGCGCCACATCGCCGCATAGAATTCAGGCGGATGGTGTTCGGATTTTATGATGCGGGGATTGCGCCCGAGCGCTTCTTCGCGGCGATAACCGGTGATACGCGTGAAGGCCTCGTTGACGTCGATGATGGTCCCGTCGGCGGCGGTGATGGTGATGCCCTCGCGGGCATGCGAGAAGACGCTGGCGGCGAGCTGCAGTTGTTGCTCGCTCTGCTTGCGCGCATCGATGTCGGCGATGACGCCGACCAAGCCCTGACGCACGTTGTTGGCATCGAACAGGCTGCGGCCGTTGAGATGCCCCCAGAACAAGGATCCGTCCGAGCGCCAGTAGCGCCGGTCGGTATCGACCGCGGTGATTTCGCTCGAAAGCAGCTTGAGCATGCGCTCGCGTCCGATCTCGCGTTCGCTCGGATGGACGAGATCGACATAGGGACGTCCGACCAGCGAGTCGTCGGGATAGCCGAACATTTCGTGCATGCGCCGGTTGGCCAGCGTGAGGCGGCCTTCGAGGTCGACGAGGAAGATCGCCACGCTCGAGGTATCGAGAATCTGGCGCAACAGTGTCTTGCGCTGGCCGAGGTTCTGCAGCAGCGTATTGAAGGCGGTCACCAGCTGGCCGATCTCGTCGTTGCGCACCACCGGTAGCGGCTGTTCCTCGCCCGACGCCTCCGAGAAGCTGCCGAGCGCTTCGGTCGCGTCGATCAGTGGCGCCACCTGGCGCTTCAGGAAAAACCAGATGAACGAACCGGCCAGCAGCGTCAGGACCACCGTCGCCAGCACGATCCGCCGCTCCATTTCGCGGATCGGCAAGAAGGCCTCGTCGGTCGGCAACAGCGCGGCGACATACCAGCCGGCAGACGGTATCCCTTTGGCCGATGCCAGCATTTCGCGACCATGCTGATTGACGGTCACGCCGAAGCCCTCATAGCCGCCGATAAAGCGGTCGATCAGGGAGATCTGGCCCGGCGGCGGTAGCGACTCCATGACACGTGCCTTGTCAGTTGCCGTCGCCACCAGGCGCAGGCGCGGTACGACGAGCAGATAGCCACCGGTACGGCCGTATTGCACTGTCGTGATCTGGTCGAGGAAATTGTCCTTTTCCATATTGACGACGCCGGCCAGCATGCCAATGACGTGGTCGCCGCGATCACGGATCGGCACCGCGATAACGACGATCGGCACCTTGAGCGTGCGCCCGACGATCGGGTCGCTGATGACCGGCCGGCCTTCGCGCAGTACGATCCGCGCGTATTCGCGATCGCTGTAGTTGACGCCGACCCGCTCGGGCGCGGTTGGCACCGCGGCAATGGCAACGCCGTCGAGCCCGGTCGCGAAGGTGCCGCCGTTGAACTTGGCCTCGATATCCTTCCATCGGTCGAGATGCGCCTGCATCGCCGCCGGTCCGGCCTGCATCGCCGCGCCGGCCTGGTGCGCCACTTCGTCGAGTGCAATCACGCGATCCGAAAATTCGTGATTGACGCGGTCGGCGACCAGCGTCACCGTCGAGAACTGCTGTTCGCCGAGCAGGCGGACCATGTCGCCACGCAGGTAATGGCTGGCATAAAAAGTCAGCGACCAAATCCCGGCGACAAAAATCGCCAGCGTCACGACGATGGTCTTGGTGCGCAGCGACCGCCACGACACGCGCAACACGTCAAGCACACGGGATACGCCGGGAAACGGGCTCATGCCTCTCACTCACTTGCCATCGATAGACCGCTGCCCGCCGGTCGGCGGCAGTCGATCGCCATACGCGCATTGTCGCACTACCGCCCACCTCCCGCGCAAGCCATCACACGGGTTCCTGCAAAAAAAAGGGCATCGCCAAGCGATGCCCTCCGCGTATTCCCCGTCGCCGGGGAAAATGACTCCGTCCTGCTTAGAAGCCGGCGCCCTTGATCGACTTGAGGCCCTTGTAGATGGCCTTGGCACCGAGTTGCTCCTCGATGCGGATCAACTGATTGTACTTGCAGATACGATCGGTACGCGAGAGCGAACCGGTCTTGATCTGGCCGGCGCCGGTACCGACGGCGAGGTCGGCAATGAAGGAATCCTCGGTTTCACCCGAACGGTGCGAAGAGATCACGCCGTAGCCAGCCTTCTGCGCCATCTTGATGGCATCGAGGGTCTCGGTCACGGTGCCAATCTGGTTGACCTTGATCAGGATCGAATTGGCGGCGCCCATGTCGATGCCCTTCTTCAGACGGCCCGGGTTGGTGACGAAGAAGTCGTCGCCGACGATCTGGACCTTCTTGCCGAGCGCCTGCGTGAACTTGACGTAGCCTTCCCAATCGTTCTGGTCGAGACCGTCCTCGATCGAGACGATCGGGTACTTCTGGCACCACTCTTCGTACTTGGCGATCATTTCGTCGGCCGTGAACAGCTTCTCGGGATTCGACTTCCAGAACTTGTAGCCCTGGCGGCCGCCCTCGTCGAACAGTTCCGACGATGCGCAGTCGAGCGCGATGGCAATCTGCTTGCCCGCCTTGTAGCCGGCGGCGTCGATCGCCTTCATGATGACTTCGAGCGCCTCGTCGTTCGAGAGGTTCGGCGCGAAGCCGCCTTCGTCGCCGACGGCGGTGACGTGGCCACCCTTCTTGAGGATGCTCTTGAGCGCGTGGAAGATTTCGGTGATCCACTGCAGACCCTGCGAGAAGGTCTTGGCACCGACCGGCATGATCATGAATTCCTGGAAGTCGATCAGATTGTCGGCATGCTTGCCGCCGTTGATGATGTTGGCCATCGGCGTCGGCAGCACGAATTCCTTGTTCTTGTGCAGCTTGGCGATGTACTTCCACAGCGGCATGCCGCTGACATTGGCGGCAGCAACGGTGATCGCCATCGACGCGCCGAGCAGCGCATTGGCGCCGAGCTTCGCCTTGTTCGAGGTGCCGTCGAGGGCGATCATCGCCTCGTCGAGTTCACGCTGGTTGAGCGGGTTCTTGCCCTTGAGCAGTTTGGCGATCGGGCCATTGACGGCCTCGACGGCCTTGAGCACGCCCTTGCCGAGGTAGACCTTCTTGTTGCCGTCGCGCAGTTCGCAGGCTTCGAATTCGCCGGTCGAGGCGCCCGACGGCACCGCGGCGCGCGCGAGGAAACCGTTGCTGAGCACGATATCGACTTCGACGGTCGGATTGCCGCGCGAATCAAGGATCTGACGACCGACCACCTTGCTGATCTTGACGAAAGCCGGCACGACTTTCTTGACAACTTTCTTGGCAGCAACAGCCTTCTTGGCAACGACTTTCTTGGCGACCATTTTCTTGGCGGCAACAGCCTTCTTCGCAACGGCGGCCTTCTTCGGCGCAGCGGCCTTCTTCGGCGCAGCGACCTTCTTCACGGCGGCGACCTTCTTCACGGCAGCGGTCTTCTTCGCCGGTGCGGCCTTCTTGGCTGCAGCAACAGTCTTCACGGCAGCGGCCTTCTTGGCGGCTGCGGCGGGTTTTTTGGCAGGAGCGACTTTCTTAGCGGGTGCAGCTTTAACGACCTTGGCCATTTTTCATCCCATGAACAATAGTTGAACAAAAGTTTCTGCTGACTTACAAAAGTACAAGTATATAACAAAACACTTTGGAATCTAATGCTTGCCTGATTCCTCCGACGCGTTGCCAGCCGATTCGTCGGCATTTATGACACCAAACTCGACCGGGACACGCACATAGAAAACGCAAATGCCGGCATTGCGCACCAGCGACATCATCGCTTCGGCCTCTTTCGCATCGACGATGAACTCGACCTCGACCGCCGTCGAACCGGCCAATTCGAAGAACTGACTCTCGTGCAGCACATGATGCCTGCCGAAGCCGCCGATGGCACGGAACGCCGAACCGCCGCGGATACCAATGGCATTGGCCTGCTCGAGCAGCCATTCCCAGAGCAGCACACCATGATGACGCCGCCGTTCATCGACATATAGCCTGAGATACTCGCCTGTCATTGCCATCTCTGATTCCCTATCATAGGTTCTTGAACAGCGACACCGTACCGATACCGGCAAAGGTCATGGCGATCGAACCGACCACATGCACCGCGATGGCGCCGAAGGCCCAGACCATCCGACCCTGCTGCAGCAACAGGGTGACCTCGGCCGAGAAGGTCGAAAAAGTCGTCAGCCCACCGCAGAAACCGGTAATCAGCAGCAGGCGCCATTCGGGCGAGATCGCTGCGAACGCAGCAAAAAAGGCAACGGCAACGCCAACGACATAGGCGCCGATCAGGTTGGCCGCCAGCGTACCCGGCGGCACCGAGGGGAACAAGCTGTTGAGCTTGTTGCCGAGATACCAGCGCAGGAGCGCGCCAAGCGCCGATCCGACGGCAATCGCCGCCACCGATTTCCACATCATCGAACCTCTTCCGTCATGTCGGCGCTTTCCCACAGAAACTGTGCATAAGTCTGTGGGCGGCATGTGCCCGATCGAAAAATCCGGAATGCCGCCAGTGACTTGGCATCCTTGCCGAAAAAAGAGGCAAGCGGCGCCAAGTCAGCGCTCCTCTTTCGTCGCCGCAGTGGCGTCACGCAATTCGCGGCGCAGGATCTTGCCGACGTTCGTCTTCGGCAACTCGGTGCGGAACTCGATCTGGCTCGGCACTTTGTAGCCGGTAAGAAATTCGCGGCAATGACGCAGCAATTCCTTCGGCGTCAGGCTTTCGTCGCGCCGCACGACGAAAATCTTGACCGACTCACCGGTGCGTTCGTCGGGCACGCCGATCGCCGCCGCCTCAACGACGCCGTCGTGCATGACAAGAACGTCTTCGATTTCGTTGGGATAGACGTTGAATCCGGACACCAGGATCATGTCCTTCTTACGATCGACGATCCGGATGAACCCGCGCTCGTCCATGACGGCGATATCGCCGGTACGCAGGAAGCCGTCGGGCGTCATGACGTTGGCAGTTTCCTCGGGCTGGCGATAATAGCCCTTCATCACCTGCGGCCCGCGCAGGCACAATTCGCCCCGCTCGCCGAGCGCCACGTCATTGCCGTTGTCATCGCGGATGGCAACCTCGGTCGACGGCACCGGCAGGCCGATCGCACCGGTGTACTCGGTGCCGTGGAAAGGATTGATCGCCGCCACCGGCGACGCCTCGGTCAGGCCGTAGCCTTCCATCAGCGTCAGGCCGGTCATCTTCTTCCAGCGTTCGGCAACGCCGCGCTGCACCGCCGCACCGCCGCCGAGCGTCACCTTGACACGCGAGAAATCGAGTTCGGCGAATTTCGGGTGGTTGAGCAGCGCATTGAACAGCGTGTTGACGCCGGTCATGATGGTGAAGGGCGTCTTCGCCAGTTCCTTGATGAACCCGGGAATGTCGCGCGGATTGGTGATCAGCAGGTTGGTGCCGCCGAGACGGATGAAGAGGAAGCAGTTCGCCGTCATCGCGAAGATGTGATACAGCGGCAGCGCCGTCACCACCAGTTCCTCGCCCTCGGTCACATGCTGCTTCACCCAGGCGTGCACCTGAATGACGTTGGCAAGCATGTTGCCGTGCGCGAGCATCGCGCCCTTTGAAACGCCGGTGGTTCCGCCCGTGTATTGCAGGAAAGCGATATCATCGCGGCCGATGTCGACCGGCGCGAACGACGCCGCGCGACCGCGCGCCATCGCCTGGCGGAAAGGCTCGACATTCCTGAGCCGCCAGCTCGGTACGACGCGTTTGACATACTTGACGACGAAATTGACGATCGGCCCCTTGGCACCAAGCATGTCGCCCAGCCGCGCCATGACGATATGCTCGACCGGATAACGGCGCACGACCTTCATCAGCGTGCGCGCGAAATTCTCGAGAATGACGATCGTCGTGGCGCCACAGTCGCGCAGCTGGTATTCGAGCTCGCGTGCCTTGTAGAGCGGATTGCAATTGACCACGACGCAACCGGCGCGCAACGCGCCCAACATGCAGACGGGATACTGAAGGACGTTCGGCAGCATGATCGCGACGCGTTCGCCGCGCGGCAGCTTGAGCACCGACTGGAGATACGCGGCGAAGTCGCGCGAAAGGCGGTCGAGTTCGCCATAGCTGATGCGCGCGCCCATGCAGATGAAGGCGGTGCGGTCGCGGTAACGTTCGACGCTTTGCTCGAAGAGATCGATCAGCGAAGCATACGCCGCCGGATCGATTTCCGCCGGAACGCCCGGTTCATAGCTCTGCAGCCAGATCTTATCCACCCGCCCCCCAGAGGACTCGTTATTCAATTGTCGTCTCGGCTTTCACCAAAGCTGAAATGGTAGTCGATTCGAACGATGAATCAAAGCCGGAACGCGCGTTTCCCCGGTGCCCGGCGCCTATTCGCCGGACACCTCAAGAAAATCCGCATCGCCGAAGATCAACAGGCCGCGCACCGGCCGGCCGGGGAAGGCGGCAGCGACAATACGGCAATAGCCGCGTACCTGTTCCTCGTAGGCCGACAGCCGTCCGGTCGCACGCCCCGAACTCTTGTAGTCGAGCACCCAGAGCGCGCCCTCGACCTCGACCAGACGGTCGATACGCTGCAACTGCCCGTCGCCTGCGGTCACATCGACTTCGTTCCAGGCGCGCGCATAACGCGTCGGATCGAAGAAACGACGCAAGGCCGGCTCGGCGAGGATGCGTTGGGCGACCGCATCGACGCGCCGGAAATCGCTCTCGGCGAAGCCCAGCGCGCGCCACCAACCGGGCGCCTCGGCGCCCACCGTGCGCCGTTCGAGCAGCGCATGCAGTAGCACGCCGAAACGCTCCGCCGCATCCATGGCCTCACGTCGCTCGCCGATGGCGGGCAAGGCCGGAACCGGCCCGTCCACCGACGATACCGGTGGCATGACGACCGCCGCGCCGCGCGGCAAGGCATCGCCGTGGGCAAGATCGCCGCCCAGCCGCTCGATCGCCGACGCGATGAGCCGATACGGCGTTGTGTCGCCGGCGCGTGCGTTGTCGATGCCACTGGCGATGAACACCTGACGCGCCCGCGTGATCGCGACGTAGAGCAGGTTGAGTTCCTCGCGCGCCGCGGCCGCCGCCTCGGCGTCGAAAATCGGCTGGCGCGCGACACCGCGATCTTCCTTGCGTCCGAAGAAGGAAAAATGACACGGCGCCCGCTCTTCCGGCGCCCAATCGACAATCACATCCCAGGGATCGGGCGGCCGCGGTGCGGCATGCGCCCCCAGCAGCCAGACGATCGGCGCTTCCAGACCCTTGGCGCCGTGGATGGTGAGGATACGTACCCGGCCCGTCGCGGCACTGTCGGCGGCAATGACGCCTTCATCGGGCGCATCGCTGCTGTCGGCGTCGCGCCATTCGCGCAGCGCGTCAATGAAGCGCGGCAGGCTCGGATAGCGACCGCCGTCGAGATCGAGCGCGAGCAGAAGCAGTTCGCGCAGGTTGGCCTCGACCCCCGCTGCCATCGCCGCCGGCGCCGCCCGGCGGTAGCGGGCGATGACCTCGCCCTCGTGAAAGATCCTGTCGAGCAGGTCATGCACCGGCAGCACGCTGGCCGCCGCCTGCCATGCCAGCAACAGCCGCGAAGCGCGCGACAGATGCGACGGCGCGGCCGCCTCCATGACTTCGGCATGAAGACGTATCCACCAGCCGATCTCCGTGCGCGCCGCCAGACGCATGAGCATGTCATCGTCGCAGGCGAACAGCGGCGAGCGCAGCACCTGCGCCAGGTGCAGGTCGTCCGACGGGGTCACCAGCACGGCGAGCAAGGCCATGATGTCGGCAACTTCGAGCGCTTCGAGCAAGCCGCCGCGCGAGCCGGCGTCGAAGGGAATCCCCGCCGCGCTGAGCGCACGTTCGTACAGTGCTAGTCCGGTGCGCGTACGCACCAGGATCAGGATATCGTCATAGCGCGCCGGACGTACTGTGGCCGGGGCACCGGGCGCCCCGGCGACCTGGATCTGCCAGGCCTCGCCGTCGCAGCCGACGATCTCCTGGATGCGCGCAGCCAGCGCCTCGGCTTCCAGCGCGCGGCGGCGGTCCTCGGCGATGACGGCCGGTTCGGTCAGCGGATCGCGCAGTCGAATGTCCTGATCGCCGTCCTCGGCATCGCTTGTTTCCACTTCGTCATGGCCAAACAGCGGCAGCAGTTCGACTCGCCCTGGCACCGGCCCGGCCAGCGACGCCTGGCGGCGGAAGGGCTGGAAAACAGGGTCATCGAGGAAGAGCGCATTGACGACATCGATCACCGCCGGCGCGTTGCGTCGCGTCACATCCTGTTCGCAGCGGACGGCACCGAACTCGTGTTCGAGGAATTCACTGGCGACGGCGAACAGGCGCGGTTCGGCGCGCCGGAAACGATAGATCGACTGCTTCGGATCGCCGACCAGGAAAAGACACGGCCGCGCGCCGTCGCTGTAGGCATCGAGCCAGGCCCGCAGGATCTGCCACTGCAGCGGATTGGTGTCCTGGAACTCGTCGAGCAGGACATGACGATAACGCGCGTCGAGCCGCGCCTGCAGGAAGGCCGCCGTCATCTCGTCACGCAGGAGTTGCAGCACCGCCCATTCGGCATCGACGAAATCGATCTGCCGCCGCGCCTGCTTGAAGGCATCGACATGCGCGAGGAAAGCGGCGAAAACGGCGCAGGCATCGCGGTTGAAGGCGAGGATGCGCTCCGCCCTCTGGCGCTCGGCGCAATCGATCAGCCATTCGCCGAGACGCGCATGCAGCGCGACCAGACGTTCTGCCCCGGCCGGTGTGAAACGCTTCTCGGCGGTCTTGTTGAGTTCGCGCTTGCGCAGCGTGCCGGTCGCGGTCAGCACGGCCGAACAGAGCAGATCGAAACGCACCGCATCATCGTCACAGGCGAGCGCTGCGCGCAGGGCCGCCGCGCAACGCGCGTCGGTCGCCGTTTCGCTCATTTCGAGCAGGCCGAGATACGCCTGCACCTCGCCCTGCCACTCGCCGGCGAAACACGCCGCCAGTGCTTCACCAGGTTCGCCGGCGCCGAGCAGCGCCTGCAGCGCGTCCACCACCTGTCCTTCGATCCGTGCCGGGTCGTCGGCCAGAACGCGCCATTCGCTGCGGCGGTCGAAGGCGCGGCGCAACAGTCGGCGCGTCGCGTCGAGACCGGCGGTGTCGAGCAAGGTGATGAAACGCTGCGTGAGCGGGCTCTGCACATCCTTCTGCAGCGCCGTGGCGAAGGACTGCCACAACTCGTCGAAGAAGCGCGAGTCGGCGTCGACGAGCGTCGCGCCCGACAGATTGGCCGACAAGGGTGCGGCGTCAACGAGTTGCAGGAACCAGCCGTGAAAAGTGCTGACCGCCAGGCGCGGCTGCGCCGTCAGGACAATTTCATAAAGCCCGCGCGCCGTCCGGCGCGTCGCGGCATCGGGATCGACACCGCGTTCGGCGAGGAAGGCATCGACGAAGGCGCTGTCGCCGGTCGCCAGTTGCCGCAACCAGCCGACGACGCGCTCCTCGATTTCGCGCGCCGCCTTGCGGGTGAAGGTGATCGCCAGGATGTCGCCGGGGGCGACGCCGGCGAGCAGCAGGCGGACGATGCGCGAGGCGAGCAGCCAGGTCTTGCCGCTGCCGGCGCAGGCCTCGACGACGACGCTGTGCGTCGGGTCGAGGGCGCGCCGCACGAGCGGATCGACGGCCTCAGCCATGGCGCCCGGTCGGCCTCGCGGCGGGTCAGCCGACCCAGCGCCGCGCGTTGCGGAACATGCGCATCCACGGCGAATCCTCGCCGAGACTTTCCGGATGCCAGGACATCTGCACGGTGCGGAAAACGCGCTCCGGGTGCGGCATCATGATCGTGAAACGGCCGTCGGCCGTCGTCACGCCGGTGATGCCGGCCGGCGAACCGTTCGGGTTGTAGGGATAGACCTCGGTCACCCGGCCGGCATTGTCGAGGTAGCGCATTGCCACCAGCGCACCCGCCTGCTGCGCCGCCGATTCAAACTCGGCGCGGCCTTCGCCGTGCGAGACGACGATCGGCATGCGGCTGCCGGCCATGCCGGCGAAGAACAGCGAGGGCGAATCGGGAATCTCGACCATCGTGAAACGCGCCTCGAACTGCTCGACGCGGTTGCGCTCGAAGCGCGGCCATGCCTCGGCACCGGGGATCAGGTCCTTCAATGCGCTCATCATCTGGCAGCCGTTACAGACGCCGAGGGCGAAGGTATCGCCGCGGCCGAAGAAAGCCGAGAACTCGTCGCGCGCACGCGGGTTGAAGAGGATCGTGCGCGCCCAGCCCTTGCCGGCGCCGAGCACGTCGCCATAGGAGAAGCCGCCGCAGGCGACGGCGCCCTTGAAGCCGGCGAGCGAGACGCGGCCCGAGAGAATATCGCTCATGTGCACATCGACGGCGTCGAAGCCGGCGCGGTCGAAAGCCGCCGCCATTTCGATCTGGCTGTTGACGCCCTGCTCGCGCAGGATCGCCATGCGCGGCCGCACGCCGGCGGCGATAAAGGGCGCGGCAATATCCTCGCCCGGTGCATACGGGAGGCTCACCGACAGACCGTTGTCATCGGCGTCGAGGATGCGATCGTATTCCTGCTGCGCGCACTCGGGGTTGTCACGCAGGGACTGCATGCGGAAACTCGTTTCCGACCAGGCACGGTGCAGATCGACGCGCTTCTCGGCAAGCAAGGCCGCGCCGCGGCAGTTGATGCGGATCATGCCGCTGTTATCGGGCGCGCCGAGCAGGGTGGCGGCGATGCCAGCGGTCTGGAATGCCGCCTGAACGATATTGCGCTGGGCGCGGCGAATCTGCACGACCGCACCGAGCTCTTCGGCGAAAAGCGCACGCACCGGACTGTCGGGCGATCCGTCGCAGAGATCGCCGATGTCGACGGCGAGGCCGCAACGCGAAGTAAAGGCCATCTCGGCGAGCGTGGCGAAGAGGCCGCCGTCGGAACGGTCGTGATAGGCGAGCAGCATATCGTCGGCGGCGAGCCGCTGGACGATGCTGAAGAATGCCGCGAGCTTCTTCGGCACATCGACATCGGGCACTTCCGAGCCGGTGGCGTTGAAGACCTGTGCCAGCGCCGAACCGCCGAGGCGGTTCCTGCCTTCGCCGAGGTCAATGACAAGCAGGTCGGTGGCTTCGCCCGAAACCCTGAGCTGCGGCGTCAGCGTGCGCCGCGCGTCCTGCACCGGCGCGAAGGCGCTGACGATCAGCGACAGCGGCGCCACCACTTCCTTGGCCTCGCCGCCCTCTTCCCATGCCGTCCGCATCGACAGCGAATCCTTGCCGACCGGAATCGAGACGCCGATCGTCTGACAGAGATCGGACACCGCACGCACCGTGTCGAACAGGCGCGCATCCTCGCCGGCGACGCCGGCCGGCGCCATCCAGTTGGCCGAGAGCTTGACGTCGCCGAGCTTGGCGATGCGTGCCGCGGCGACATTGGTCAGCGCTTCGCCGACCGCCATGCGGCCCGAGGCGGGCGCGTCGAGCACGGCCACCGGCGTGCGTTCGCCCATGGCAAAAGCCTCGCCGAGCAGCGTGCGATATCCCATTGTCGTCACCGCGACGTCGGCCACCGGCACCTGCCACGGCCCGACCATCTGGTCGCGCGCCGTCATGCCGCCGACCGAGCGGTCGCCGATCGAGATCAGGAAGGTCTTGTCGGCGACGGTCGGCAGACGCAGCACGCGATAGGCGGCATCCTTCAGATCGATGCCAGTTGCATCGAAGGGCACGGCGACGGTCGGCAGGCGTGTCACATCGCGCGTCATGCGCGGCGGCTTGCCGAGCAGCGCGTCCATATCCATGTCTACCGGCTTGTCGCCGAAATGACGGTCGGCGACGATCAGGCGATTGTCATCGGTAGCGGTGCCGACGACGGCGAAGGGGCAGCGCTCGCGCACGCACAGCGCTTCGAATTCGGGCAGACGCGACGGCGGGATCGCCAGCACGTAGCGTTCCTGCGACTCGTTGCTCCAGATTTCGGCCGGCGACATGCCGGGTTCCTCGATATGCACGTCACGCAGCTCGAAATGCGCGCCGCAACCACCGCCATGGGCGAGTTCGGGGAAGGCGTTGGAGAGACCGCCGGCGCCGACGTCATGGATCGACACGATCGGGTTGCCGTCGCCGGGTTGCGAAGCGTCGCCCTGCGGCGCGCCCATCTGCCAGCAGCGATCGATGACTTCCTGGGCGCGACGCTGCATTTCCGGATTGCCGCGCTGCACCGAGGCGAAATCGAGGTCTTCGGCGTTGGTGCCAGTACTCATCGAACTGGCCGCGCCGCCGCCGAGACCGATCAGCATGCCGGGACCGCCAAGCTGGATCAGCAGCGTGCCGGGCGCGAAGGTCGGTACCTTGAAGGCCTGGCTGTCGGCGATATTGCCGACGCCGCCGGCAACCATGATCGGCTTGTGATAGCCGCGCACGACGCCGTCATTGCCGGTGCCGACACGCTGTTCGTAGGTGCGGAAATAGCCGGTCAGGTTGGGACGGCCGAATTCATTGTTGAAGGCGGCGGCGCCGATCGGGCCGTCGAGCATGATCGACAGCGCCGAGGCGATGCGCGACGGACGGCCGTAGCCGGCGCTTTCGGTTTCCCACGGCTGCATCGCGTCGGGCAGATACAGGTTGGAGACCGAGAAGCCACAGAGGCCGGCCTTCGGCTTGGAGCCGCGCCCGGTCGAACCCTCGTCGCGGATTTCGCCGCCGGAACCGGTCGCCGCGCCGGGGAAGGGCGAAATCGCCGTCGGGTGATTGTGCGTTTCGACCTTGGCAAGAATATGCGTCAGGTCTTCCTTCCAGCGGTAAACGCCGGCCGTGTCGGGCTGGAGCTTGTCGACCGACGCGCCCTCGAAGACCGAGGAGTTGTCGGAATAAACGACGACGTTGCCCTCGGGATGCGCCGCATGTGTCTCGCGGATCATGCCGAACAGCGTTTCTTTCTTGGTCTCGCCGTCGATGATCCACGAGGCGTTGAAGATCTTGTGCCGGCAGTGTTCGGAGTTGGCCTGCGCGAACATCATCAGCTCGACGTCGGTCGGGTTGCGGCCGGTGCGCGTGACGAAGAGATCGACGAGATAGTCGATTTCGTCCTCGGACAGGGCCAGTCCAAGCCGGGTGTTGGCCTCGACCAGCGCGGCGCGGCCGCCGGACAGGAGATCGACGCTCGTCATCGGTTTCGGCGTGAAATGACGGAAGAGTGCAGCGGTCTCGTCGAAGCTGGCGAGCACCGTCTCGATCATGCGGTCGTGCAGCAGCGCCGAAACCTCGGCACGGCGCGCCGCCGGCACGCCGTCAATGCGGAAGGCGATGCCGCGCTCAATGCGCTCGATCGCCGCGAGACCGCAGTTCCAGGCGATATCGGTCGCTTTCGAGGACCACGGCGAGATCGTCCCGACGCGGGGCGTCACCAGGAAAAGTGCGCCCGCCGGCGCCGTCTCGGCGGCGCGTTCCTCAAGCAGCGCCGCCAACTGCTGGCGCGCCTCGGGCGACAAGGCTTGCTTGAGCTTGGCGACGTGCCAGAACTCGGCGCTGCGACACACGGCGCCCGGCACCACGGCCGCGATACGTTGCTGCAAGCCCTGCAGCCGGAAGTTCGAGAAAGCGGGCGCCCCGCGCAAGAAAAGGATGTCGGCCATGGTTTACCAGGAGAAAAGCGGAAATCCGCATAAAAACAACGGGAGGCCGCCATTATAGCCGAGAGCCTCCCCGACCGCCCCGTCGTTGACCGCTGACATTATTGGGTTAATCTGAGGAAAACACCGCCGTTGCATGACAACCGGGAGGGATCATGAACAGACAGGGTCCGACAAACGCCACCGCGCTCAGGGAAACGCTGCCGGCGGTGCTGATCTCCGCCGTGCTTGCCGGCCTGGCGCCGGCCGCCGAAGCAGGCATCATGCGCAACTATGACGAGGAACTCGCCGTTTCGGTCAAGCACGTGCGCGACGGCGCACTCAGGCAGGCGGTCACCCACCTCGAGAAGAACAACGAGGACGCCGATAAGGACATCCTCTATTTCTTCGAGAAGGGCGAGCTTTTCAGCCTCGGCAACAACTACCTGGCGAGCCGCGACATCTGGATGAAGGGCGACGAGATCATCCAGATATGGGAAAACGAGTTCCGCACCAATTCCTCGAAGCTCTTCGGCGACATCGGCAGCTACCTGGTCAGCGACAAGACACGCCGCTATGACGGCCAGGATTATGAAAAGGTGATGCTGTCGACGCGGCTGACGCTGACCCACATCATGCTCGGTCACTTCGACAATGCGCGCATCGAGATGAAGAAAACCTACGAGCGCGAAAAACTGATCGAATCCTTCCGCGAAAAGGAATACGACGCGCTCGCCGCTGAAAACGAGAAGGAAGGCAACGGCGAGATCAAGCAGCTCGACGGCTATCCGATGGCCGAGATCGACACGCCGGAAGTGCGCGAGCTCAAGAACGGCTTCCAGAACGCCTTCGCCCACTACCTCGCCGGCTATTTCTTCGAGGTCACCGACGAGTCCTCGCTGGCCGAACCCGGCTACCGCAATGCGCTGCAACTCGCGCCGAACAGCCGGATGATCCACCAGGCGCTCGAAAACGTCGGCCGCGAGCCGCTGCCGGAAGGCCAGTCGGAGGTCCTCTTTGTCATCGAAACCGGCTTCGCGCCGAGCATCGATTCGCTCAACATCCCGATTCCGATCCCGCGCAAGCGCGGCACCATCGTCACGCCGCTGTCATTCCCGGTGGTCAAGTCCTCGCCGCGGGTGCTGGTGCCGCCGACGATCAGGCTCGTCGACCAGACGCTGCCGGTCGAAACGCTGACCAATATCGACGCCATGGCACGCCGCATGATCCGAGACCAGATGCCGGGCACCATCCTGCGCACCGTCATCCGCGCCGGCTTCAAGTCGCTGGTGCAGGACCAGGCGGAAAAGGCGCACTGGCTGGCAGGCTTCATCGCCAAGGTCGCCTCGGTCGCCACCGAACAGGCCGACGACCGCAACTGGCGCATGCTGCCCGAACGCATCTCGATCGCCCGCGGCCGCCTCCCGCACGGCCGCCGCAGCATCGAGTTCCAGACCAACGCCGGCAGCTATCGCACGGAAATCGATGTCGCCGGACGCTTCACCATCGTCCCCATCCGCCTGACCGGCAACGCCGTCTATGTCGGCCTGGCGCAGCGCGCGCCGCAAGGGGCCAACGCACTCGCCGAACTGACCGTGCAGCCCTTTGGCGAAGGCCTGACCGAACCGGTCGCCAGCGCTGCACCGCCCCCGGCAGGCGCCGCCAGCGTACCGCTGACGCTGGCGCGGACCTCGCCGGGAGCCGCCCCGACCGGCACCATGCCGACCGAGACGACCAGCGCCAGCACACGCGGCGCGGCGGCGGCCGCCCCGACGACGGCCATGCTCGGCAAGCGCGTCACCGTTGGCGACACCACCTACATCGGCGATTTCCGCTTCGAGCAGCCGAGCGGCCTGCCGGCGGGGCAGGGCCGCGTCGAATGGCGCAACGGTGACAGCTACGAAGGCGCGCTGGCCGCCGGCCTGCGCACCGGCACGGGCAGTTTCGTCAGCAAGGACGGCGGCTTCCGCTACGAGGGCGACTGGCGCGAGAATGTCCAAAGCGGACGCGGCACAACCCGCTTCGACGACGGCGACGTCTATGAAGGCGACATGGCCGGCGGCCTCTTCCATGGCGAGGGCGTTTACCGGTCGAAGGACGGCTGGCGCTACGAGGGCGAGTGGAAGAACGGCGTCAAGGACGGCCAGGGGCGTCTCACCTATACCGATGGCAGCCGCTGGGAGGGCCGCTTCGCCGAAGACCGGCAGACCGCCGACGGCCAGATGATCTTCAACACGACACCGGTCGCCAACGCTCGCCCGGCAGAGGCGACGACAGCAGCGCCCAAAGCGGCGCCAGCCAGGCAGACCGCGCCGGCACAGGAACAGGACGACGAGAACGATTGACCCGGTTGGGCGCGTGCCGGTACCAGGCGGTGTTCGCAATCAAGCGTCGGTGGTGAACACTCCCTAGCCTGCACCGCCCTGCCGCACCGGCAGCGTGATGCGGAAGCGCGAACCTCGCCCGACGGCGCTATCGACGACCAGCGTCCCGCCGTGGCTGCGGATGATGCCATAGGAGAGGGAGAGGCCGAGGCCGAGTCCCTTGCCGGCCGGCAGCGTGGTGAAGAAGGGATCGAAAATGCGCCGGCGCACGTCGTCGGGCATGCCGCAACCGTTGTCGGCGAACTCGATCCAGACGCTGTCCTTGCCGACGCCGCTGCGGATGGTGATCTGGCCGCGCGCCTTTCCAAAGGCATGCTCGGCGTTGACGAGCAACGCCATGAACACCTGATTGAGCTGTTCCGGCAGGCATTCGACTTCGGGCAGCTCGCCGTACTGCCGGATGACATCGGCCTTGTCGCTGACCTCGCTGCCGAGCAGTTCGAGCGTCGCATCGATGCCGCGATGCAGGTCGGCGAAACGCCAACGGCCGGCCGCTCCCGTCTGGGCGAATTCGCGCAGGCTGTGCGCGATCTTGCGCACCCGTTCGATATTCTCGCGCGACTCGCGACCGAGGCGCTCGGCCTCCGCCGCCAGGCGCTCGACGTCAATATAGCGATGACAGGCGGCGACGCGATCGAGGCGTTCCGGCGGCAAGTCCTTCACCGCTTCGTCATAAGCGCCGACCAACCCGAGCAGTTGCTGGACGTTCTGCAGCAGCGTCCCGATCGTCGCGTGCACATACGCCAACGGCGTATTGACCTGATGCGCCACGCCGGCAGCCAGTTGCCCGATGCTGGCCATCTTCTCGCTCTGGATAAGTTGTCCTTGCACACGTGCCAGCTTGGTATTGACCTCCGACAGCTCGTCGCAGCGACAGGCGAGTTCGGCCTCGGCCAGCTCGCGCAGGCGGATATCCTCGGCCAGTTGGCGGTTGGCTTCGATGACCTCGTGCCGCAACGCGGCAATCCGCGTCATCGCCATCATCTTGGCGCGCAACACACCTTCGGGCACATTCTTGGCAATCAACTCGTCGCCGCCGGCCTCGATCGCGGCAATGACATTGTCGTCGGTGCCGACCGAGGTCAGGAACAGGATCGGCGTCCACGCCCATTGTTGCGCCGCCTCGAAAGCACGGATCTGGCGCGTCGCCTCGAAGCCGTCCATCACCGGCATCTCGATATCCATCAGGACGAGATCGGGGGCGAAGCGCTGGAACTGCTCGACGCCCTCCCGCCCGTCATGGGCGACCGCCACCTCGTTACCGAATGCCCGCAGCCGCTCGGCGAAGACAACGGCCGCCGAACGCGAATCGTCCACCAGCAGAATTTTCATGTCATCCTCCGCACCCGCGTACGAGCCATCGGTGTCGGCCGACCCGACGGCCCCGGACTCTTCCATTGTAGATGCTGGAACGCCGGGTCAAAGCGCTGTCGATTCGATGCCAGAAAGCGGTAAGATCGTCGGATTACATTGCCAGGCTGGCGCCGCCATGACCCTCGACAACGCCCTCCCGCTCTATCGTTCCGCCGATCTGCGCCGCATCGAAAGCGCGGCCGCCGACCAGAAGCTCATGCAGCGCGCCGGCCGCGCCGCCGCCGACTGGGCGACCGAACTGTGCGCCGACGGCGGCGCCATCCTTGTCCTTGCCGGCCCCGGCAACAACGGCGGCGACGCCTTCGACGCGGCGCGGCGACTGCGCGCAGCCTTCTTCGATGTCGTCCTCGTCTTCGCCGGCGATCCCGACCGCCTGCCGGCCGACGCCGCGGCCGCCTGCAAGCACTTCCTCGCCGAGGGCGGCCTCATCCGCACCGCCATTCCGGCGCACGGGCGCTGGGCACTGATCATCGACGGCCTCTTCGGCATCGGCATTACCCGTGACATCAGCGGCCCCTATGCCGACCTCATCGAACGCGCCAACGCCCTTGCCGACCGCGACGCTTGCCCGCTGCTGGCGCTCGATTGTCCGAGCGGACTCGACGCCGACACCGGCGTCGTGCGCGGCACCGTCATCCGCGCCAGCCACACGCTGAGCTTCATCGCCGCCAAGCCCGGCCTGTTCACCGGTGACGGGCCCGATTACTGCGGCAACTGCCGTGTCGCCGCGCTCGACCTCGACGCCGAAGCGATCGCCCCGGCAGCCGGGCGCCTGGTCGGCGGCGACGCATTCGCCGCGTCTCTGACACCGCGCCAGCGCAACAGCCACAAGGGCAGCTACGGCAACGCCGGCATCCTCGGCGGTGCGTCCGGCATGACCGGCGCCGCCCTGCTCTCCGCCCGTGCCGCCCTGCGTCTCGGCAGCGGCCGCGTCTACGTCGCGCTGCTCGACGCGCAGGCGCCGGCGCTCGACCCGTGCCAGCCCGAACTGATGCTGCGCCGGCCCGACGCGCTCGATGACGCCACACTCACCGCGCTCGCCTGTGGCCCGGGCCTCGGCACCTCGATCGCTGCAAAGGAACAATTGGACGCCGCCTTACGCCAGGACATCCCGCTCGTGCTCGATGCCGACGCGCTGAACCTGCTCGCGCGCGAATGCGATCTGCCGGTCGCCGTCGCGCTGCGTCAGGCACCGACGCTGTTGACGCCACATCCGGCCGAAGCCGCGCGCCTGCTCGAACGGAGCGTCGCGGCGATCCAGTCCGACCGCATCGGCGCCGCCCAGGAAATCGCCGAGCGCTTCAACGCCCTCGTCGCCCTCAAGGGCTGCGGCACGGTACTGGCTCGGCCGGACGGACAGTGGCGGATCAATGCCAACGGCAATCCCGGACTATCGACCGCCGGCAGCGGCGACGTGCTGACAGGTATCGTCGTCGCCTTGTTGGCACAGGGCTGGGACGCCGAAGCGGCATTGGCCGGCGGTGTGCATCTGCACGGCGCCGCGGCCGACCGGCTCGTGGAGGAAGGCGTCGGCCCGGTCGGGCTGACGGCCGGCGAACTCATCGACAGCGCGCGGCGCTGCCTGAACGACTGGATCAGCGGCGTCTGAGCGGCCGGACGGGACCGCTCAGTTCTCGCGCAGCAGCGTCAATTCCTGGTCCGAATGGCGCAGGCGCAGCGCCAGCGTCCGCGCCAGCTGCGTGATCAGGATCAGCGCGATGCGTTTGTGTTCCTCGGCCAGCACGTCGAACTTCTCCATGCTGAGCACATAGAGCTCGGCATCGGCCGAGACCACGGCGCTGTTGCCGCGCGGCCGGTGATCGAGGAAAGCGAGGCCGCCGAAGAATTCGCCGCGCCCGTAGGTGGCGATGTGATGCAGCTGCACATCGGTGCCGACACGCCCCATGATCCGGACCTCGCCGCTGCGCACCAGATAGAGATTGCAGTCCATGTCGCCGACGTCATAGACGACGTCGCCGGCCTTGCACGAGCGTGCCTCAAGGCAGGTAGCGAGGTCGACCAGCGTATCCGGCTTGCTGCCCTTGAACAGGCCGATTTCATGGAGTTCGAGCGGCGGCAAGGCATAGTCGGCCTTGTCGACATCGCCGAGCAGACGGTCCTCGACCCACTCGATCGCCGCCTCGAGCGAGGGCATGAACAGCACCTTTTCCCCGTCCGGCACGAGTCCGGCAAGTTCGAGGAATTCGCGTAGGTTGCGCCCGTTCGGCAGCATCTCGCGCACGCTCGACAGGATCAGCGGCACCTTGCGTTCGGACAGGATGTCGCGCACGAGACTCAGCATGTGCGCGGCCGTCAGATCGACCGATTGCACGCGCTGCAGATCGAGGATCAGGTAATGTGTCGTCGACAGTTCCGGTTCCAGCCGCAGATAGAGCTGGTGCGTCGTGCCAAAGAACAGGCTGCCCTGCAGCTCGAAGATGACGGCGGTATCGCCGAACTGCTCGAGGCGCTGCATCTCTGCGTCGGGACGGTACCAGGTCGAGGAGCGCTGGCCGACAACGCTCCTGCGGCGGACGACATTGCCGCCGACCTGTTCGCGCAGGAAGAGGATGATCGACAGCACGACACCGACCGCCGATGCGGCGATCAGGCCGATGAACAGCGCCGAGGCGACGACCGCCAGCACGACCGAAAAATCGAGCACGGTCGAGCGCGATTCGAGGAAGCGCAGCGGATCGGTATCGATCATGCGCATGCCGACGACGAGCAGCACGCCGGCCAGCGCGGCGATCGGGATCCAGGCGACGAAGGCGCCGAGCACGAGACCGACGACCGCGACGGTGACGCCTTCGACGATGCCGGACATCCGCGTCCGTGCACCGCTGGAAAGATTGACGAGCGTCGCGCCCATGGTGCCGGCGCCCGGCATGCCGCCGATCGTCGAGGCCACCGCATTGGCAAAACCCTGCGCCGCCAGTTCGCGGTTCGGCTCATGGCGCGTGCGCGTCATCTGGTCGAGGATGACGCAGGTCTTGAGCGTGTCGATCGAGAGCAGCGCCGCCAGCGTGATGGCACTGCCGATCAGCCCGCCCACCTGCGACAGGCGCATTTCGCCGATCTCGGTCCAGCGATTGGTAATGAGATCGATGTAGCCGGCGCCGTTGGCACCGAGTTCACCGACGACGAGCTCATTACCCTCGAGCACGCGCATCGACGGATCAACGGCGGCGAGACCGGCATAGGTCAACGCCCCGGCGGCAATACCGAAGATCGTACCGGGCACCGTCTTGACGAAACGGCGCGCCAGCAACATCGCGATGGCCGTCACGCCACCGATCGCCAATCCGCGCAGATCCCAGAGTTCCGGTTTGATCAGTACCTGGTACCACAGCGTTCCTTCCGGCGCGCCGGCGAACTTGGGCAACTGGCTGCCGATGATGATGAGGCCGACCCCGCTCAGGTAGCCGCTGACGACCGGATAGGGGATGTACTTGATCAGCCCGCCGATGCCGACGAAGCCGATCAGCATCTGGATGAGGCCGGTCAGGATGCCGAGCACGGTCATCAGCAAAACGATGGTGACCGGCGCCGTGCCCTGCCCGACGAGCTGGATGGCGAAGGCGGAAAGCACCGCCGCCGCTGGCGCGCAGGGTGCCGAAATCAGCCGGTCGGTGCCTCCGAAAACCGGCGCCAGCAAGCCGAGCGCCGTCGCGCCGAGAATGCCGGCGAGCGCCCCGAAAGCGGCATAGTGCGGATTGATCGCCGCGTAGACGGTGACGCCGAAGGCCACCGACGCCGGCAATGCGACCAGCATCGCCGCGAAGCCGCCCCAGAAATCGCCTGAATGACGCATCCATGTTCCGGAAAATTCACGCATGGTGCCCCCTGGAAGTTGTGTTTATTCTGGATGTGTTGCCAGTTTTTCTTCGGCGGTTTGCCCCGGTGAATCGCTCTCGGGCAACACATCATAGCCAATGCTCGAAATCTGCGTGCTGATCCAGCGCAGGTCCGAAATGAGGTCAAGATGCGCCGAACTGCTGCTCAACGCATCGGAATGCCCCTGGCTCAGGCGGCCGATGTGCTGCCGGGAACTGTCGTGGCACATCGCCTTCATGTCGCGCTTGCGTTGCACCAGCAGGTTCGCCGTATCCGGATGCCAGGCCATGATCACCTCGGCCGAAAGTTGCGTCGTTCCTATGAGAAAGCGGAACAGGCGTTCAAGTTCCGTCTTGCCCTCGTCGGAAAACTGCTTGCCCGATTTTTTCATCGACTCGGGAATACGCAGCATCGTCTTGCAAATGACATCACCGGCATTTTCGAGGTTGGCGGTATAGCGCAGGAGCGCGGTGACGCGGCGCTGTTCCGTTTCGTTGAGCCCCTTGCGCGTCAGCGCCACGGCATAGGCGCGTACCGCCTTGAAGAGCGTATTGACCTTCTCCTCCATGCGCAGGATGTCATCGGCGCGCTCATGCTTGCCTGCGATCAGCATGTCGAGCGCCGCTTCCAGCATGTTCTGGATCGTGCCGAGAATGCGCAGGATCTCGCGTGTCAGCGCCAGCACCGGGAAGGCGGCCGCATCGGCGCAGTCCTCGCCGGCGCTCGGAATGTACCTCGGGCCAATCTCGCTGACCGGCTTTTCGGTAGTAATGAAAAATCGCTCCATGAAACGCGCCAGCGCATCGACGCGCCACGAGAAGACAACGATCAGCATCAGGTTGAAAAGGATATGCAGTATCACCACGCGGAATCCTGCAAGGCCCGGCAACAAGGCGTAGAGCCGGTCGATGAGGTGCAGCGCGACAAAACAGGCGAAAACGCCTGACAGCTTGATCACGGCATGACCGACGACGATGCGCCGCGACGGCGCCGCCTGGTTCATGCTCATGACAATCGGCGGGATGGCGTTGCCGACGTTGATACCGAGGATCGCTGCGACGATCAGCGCCGCGTTGTCGGTGATCCCCGCCTGCACCAGCGAGGCCCAGAACAACAGGATGGCGATCGACGAATGCGCGAGCCAGGTCAGGAGCGCGAACAGCAGCAAGGCAATCAGCAATTCGTCGCCGAGCGACGAGACGACGATGCGCACCAGTTCGCTGTTGGCGAGCGCCGACGACACCTGGCTCATGAAGGTCAGGGCAATCAGCACCATGGCGATGCCGAGCAGGATGCGACCGTATTGTTTGGCCGGTGAATCGCTTTCGGCATAAATCGAATGCAGCAGGTAGCCAACGAACATCAGGAGCGGCCACATCGCCTTGAGGTTCAGGGTCAGCAGCGCGGCGACGACGGCGCTGCCGGCATCGGCACCGAGCATCAGCACCAGGCCGTCAGCCACCGGAATGACGCCGAGCGCCGCCAGCGTCGAGGAAAACACGGCGACAGCAATCGAACTCTGCAGGATCGTCGCCGACCCGGCACCGGCCAGCAGCGCGACGAGCCGGTTCTTCAGCGTGCGCGGGAGGATTTCACGGATCTCGGCACCGTAGGCGCGCATGACGCCGGTGCGCGCCATACGCACGCCCCAGAGCATCAGCGTCGCGGCGCCGAGAATCATCGTCAGCTCATAGATGCCCGATTCAACCATGTACAACCGACCCCTAGAGATTGCCCAGGTGTTCGACGACCAGCGTCGGCTGCCGTTCGAGGCTTGGCAGATCCTCTCGCTTCGCTTCGCCTGAGAGAACAAGGATGAAATCGATGCCGGCGTTCTCGGCCAGCACCTTGTCGGTCATCAGCCGGTCGCCGACCATGACCATGTCCTCCTGCCGGAAACGCTTGAGCAGCGGCGACAAGACGATGGTATTGGGCTTGCCGAAGACGAGTTCGGGCAGGCGGCCGGTTGCCGCCTCATAGAGTTTGACGAAGCTGCCGGTATCGGGCAGCGGTCCCTGCGCCGACGGACAGACGAGGTCGGGGTGCGTGGACAGGAAGCGCAGCTCGGGCCGTTGCAACAGCAGGCACGAGGTCGCGAGTTTTTCGTAGGTCAGTTCGGTGTCATAGCCGAGGACAACGGCCTGACAGCCGGCGTCGGCGGTGAAGACGATTCCCGGCACGCGCTGACGCAGGTAGGCCTGGAAACTCGTGTTGCCGACGGGATAAATGCGCGTCAGCCCGTGCTCGACGAGATAATCGGCGAGCGGCAGGAGCGGCGAGAGAATGCGCTCGACCGGCACGTCGACGAGGCCGACGCTGGCGAGCTTCTTCGTGTAATCGGAAAGATTCTTCGAGGTGTTGTTGGTGAGGAAGAAGATTTCCTTCTTCCCCCAATTGCGCCGGATGTAGTCAATGGTGCCCTGGATGGGCACGTCACCGAGGTAGACGGTCCCATCCAGGTCAAAGACGATGCATTTTTTCTGATCGAGATTCACTTACATCAACCACTTGAGCGGCACGAGCGACAGCTTCGGGAAGAACAGCAGCAGGAACAGCACCGCCACCTCCATCAGCAGGAACGGCATCATCTTGCGTACCAGATAGCCCATCGATATCCCGGCCGAACCGCAGACGACGAACAGCACCGTGCCGACCGGCGGCGTGATGACGCCGATACCGACGTTGAGCACGAAGAGCAGGCCGAAGAAGTACGGGTCGATGCCGGCGGCATTGGTCAGTGGATAGAACACCGGCGCGAACAGCAGGATGTTCGGCGTCAGGTCCATGACCATGCCGGCCGCGAACAGGAAGATCATGATCGCGATCAGCAGCAGCGTC
Source organism: uncultured Propionivibrio sp. (assembly GCF_963666255.1). NCBI lineage: Bacteria > Pseudomonadati > Pseudomonadota > Betaproteobacteria > Rhodocyclales > Rhodocyclaceae > Propionivibrio > uncultured Propionivibrio sp. The sequence goes on from NZ_OY762656.1 coordinate 39,964, forward strand.
GGCGTCGGGACCAGCGGCTCGAAGAAGGACTTCATCTGGTCGGGGATCTGCGCCGCGGTGATGAACCAGCCGACCGCAGTCGCCGCGCCGACGATCAGCATGACCACCGCCGTGCTGCGGGCGGCCGTCGCGCTAACGCGCAGCAACTCGCGCAACGGAAGCTCGCGGTAGTACAGCGTCGTCACCACGATCGCATAGACTGCAGCGAAGGCACCGCCCTCGGTCGGCGTAAACACGCCGCCGCGGATACCGCCCAGCAGCAGCACCGGCAGCATGAAGGCCGGCGTCGCTTCCTTGAGGATGTTGATCGCTTCTTGGCGCGTAAAGGTGATCGTCTCGGTATAGCCATCGACCTTGACGACGAAGTACCACATGATCAGCAGGAAGAAGCCGATGATCAGGCCCGGCACGAGACCGATCATGAAGAGCTTGGTGATCGACAGCTCCATCGTCGCGCCGAGCAGGATGAAGTTGGCCGACGGCGGGATGATCGGACCGAGGATCGCGCCCGACGAAATGATGCCGCCGGCGCGTCCCTTGTCATAACCCGCATCCTTCATCATCGGATAGAGGATGCCCATCAGCGCCGCGGCTTCGCCGACCGAACTGCCCATCAGGCCGGCGAAGATGATCGAGGCGATGATCGTCGCATAACCGAGGCCGCCCTTGACGCGGCCGATCATCAGCTGCGCAAGCAGGATGACGCGCTTCGACAGCCCGCCCTTGGCCATAATTTCGCCGGCGAAGACGAAGAAGGGGATGGCCATCAACGGGTAGTTATTGACGCCGTCAACCATCGCCTGCGGGATGATCATGAAGTCGCCGTCGCCCGAATAGATCATCAGGACGATCGCCGACAACACCATCACCAGCGCGATCGGAATATTGAGAAAAAGGAAGAAGAAGAGGCTCCCGAGGAAGACGAGTAATTCCATGATCAGAACTCCTTCGGAATGCGGACGAATTCACACGCGGGCTTCTTCAGCGTGATCAGCAGTTCACGCCCGCGGATGACGATGACGGCCAGCGCCATGATCGGCAACGTGCCATTGACGAAGGCCATGTTGAGGCCGGTCGCCACGGTCGCCGTATCGATCGTCTGCTGTACCAGCGAGATGCCGCCGATCAGCAGCAGCACCAGCGCCGCCAGCGCGAACAACTGCGCGACGACATCGACCGCCTTCCGCGTCAACCCAGTCAGCAGGCTGGTGACCATATCGACGGCAATATGACGGCCACGATAGAAGCCCTCGATCGAACCGAAGAAAGTGATATACATGAACAGGATGCGCGCCCATTCCTCGCTCGGCGCAAAACTCGCCTTGAATATGTAGCGCAGCATGGCGTTCCAGAACACCAGGCCGATCATCGACAGAAACATCACCGCACAGAACACCTGAAAGGCGATTTCCGCCTTGCTTTCATTTTCCTGTGGCTTTTCCGGCATGAGCTCGCTCATCTTGCCGTCCCCTTCTCAAACAATTGACCCCACATGGCCGCCATCGACGGCCCTCCTTTATTCGCGCAGTGCCTGACGGCGCCACGCCCCCCGTTTGTCGCCTCATCCTGCCGCGCGGAGTCGTCCGATAAACGTCCCCGCGCGCAGGCAATGACGATCACTTGTACTGCTTGACGCTTTCGAGAATTTCCTTGGCATTGGGCACGGTGTCGTAGAACAGCTTCCACGTGCCTTCGCCGGCCTTCTTCAGCGCCGCCTTGAACTCGGCGTTCGGCGTCACGATCTTGCCGCCGCCCTTGGTGATTTCATCGACCGCCTTCTTCTCGACATCCGACGCCATCTTCCAGACGTCCTCGGCCGAGCGCTTGGCTGCGTCATCGAAGACTTTTCGGTCTTCCGGCGGCAGCTTGGCGTAGAAGTCGTTATTGATGTAGAGCGAGTGGATCACGAGAATGTGGCCGGACAGCGTGATGTTCGGCGCGATTTCATACATCTTCAGCGCGACGATATCGGAGAAGGGGCTGTCGCCACCATCGATCGTGCCCTGGTCGAGCGCCGCCGGCACTTCGGCGAACGGCATCGGCTGGCCGCTCTGGCCGAGTTGCTTGGCGAATTCCAGATAGAGCGGAATGTTCGGCACGCGCATGCGCAGACCCTTGAGGTCGTTGATGCCATTGACCGGCTTCTTGGTGTAGAAATGACGGAAACCGAGCGGGAAAGCGTTCATCATCGTCAGGCCCGACTTCTCGGCAAAACCCTTGTTGATCAGCTTGAAGGTCTCGCCGTTCATCGCCTTGTGGGCGTGGTCGAGGCTGTCATACAGCATCGGCGTTTCCAGCATCGCCATCGCCGGGAAAAGCGAGGAAGTCTGCGTGCCGGTCGCGCACATCTGGATGATGCCCTTGCGCGTCTGCGCGATGTAGGCGTCTTCCTTGCCAAGCTGGCTGTTCGGGAATACGCGGACGTCGTACTTGCCCTTGGTCCCTTCCATGACATATTTGGCGAACAGCTTCATGCCAACGGTTTCCGGTTCGCCATCCGGCTTCATGCCGGCGATCTTGACGACAATCTTGTCGGCGGCGACAACCGGCGCGACCGCTCCACCCAGCAGCGCCAGGATGGAAAGAAGAAGAATCCTGCGTTTCATAAACCCTCCGTCAATAGTAGATTTTCCGCGTTGCCACACCCGAATGCCCGTCACTGGCATCACCAGCAGCGAACCTGCCACAAACCTAGACTCAACCCTTGCGCAACGCACGTTGAAGCGCGTCAATCATACTCTCGGTCATTGGCGAATAATGAAAATCACACAGCATTTTTTTCGCTTTCGCTCATCAGCCAATGCGCGTATCCGAAATGGCGTCGCTATGCCGTCGTCGCCGCCGGCCCCTGCCCGGCATCCGAGGCGAAGTATTCGTCGAATTTCTCGCGGGCCTCGTCCCCGAACAGGATTTCGCAGGCCGCCATCAAGCCCTCGGCGTTGCGAATATCCTCGTGCCGCATGACCAGCGCGATCTTCGAGCGCCGACGCAGGAAGTCCTCCAGCTTGGTCACCATTTCCTGATGACGGATCAATTCGATTTCACAGCGAATGTAATCGGTTCCCTTGATCAGCACTTCCGCCTCGCGCGGATCCTCGCGGATCAGCGCCAGCAGCTCGAGCGCCTGCTGGTCGTAGCGACGCCACAAGCGCGTGCTCAGGGCCTCGATCGAATTCGGTGAGGTATAGCTGTCGAGGTTCATCAGCTGCGCCTGATGGAAGTACTCTTCGCGCACCGACGCATGCGGCTCGCCGTACCACTTGTAGGCGGGATAGCGCATCGACACCCCCATGCCGGCCACCAGCGTGGAGATCTCGTTACCGACGTTCACGCAATCGGTCAGCTTGCCGCCAAACACGCTGATGTGCGCGGTCTCCTGATTCGCATCGATTTCATGCTTGCGCGACATCTGCAACCAGTCGCGCTCGCCGTTGCCGTTGCCTGTACGCTTGACGACGAGCGGACGGACGCCGCAACGCTCGGCGATGATGTCGGCGGTGGTCAGCGGCTTCGCCAGATTCAGGCGCTTGTTGATGTTGTCGAGCACGAACTGGCGGTCTTCCTCGGTCACCTCGCTGTAGGGCGAATCGACACGCGTATCGGTCGTGCCGACGCAGGTGCGCACCCCCATCGGGATGACGAAGAACAGGCGCCCGTCATCGGCGAAGAAGGTCAGGATGCGCCGGTTCGGCGTGATCTGCGGCACGATCAGATGGATGCCTTTTGAGAACACGTGCTGGTGCTCGGTCTTCTCGCCGGTCAGGGCGTTGTGATCGTCAACGAAGGGGCCGGCGGCGTTGATCAGTACCTTGGCGCGGATATCGAAAGACTCGCCCGAGATCACATCGCGAACGCGCGTGACCCAGCGCCCGTTCTCGCGGCGCGCCCCCTCGGAAGCGACGTAATTGGCGGCGATGCAGCCGTGGTCCATGGCGGCACGGATGAACTGGAAGACGAAGCGCGAATCGTTGTCGTGCAGATAGGCGTCCGAGTACTCGAAACCGCCGTAATAGTTGGCCGTACTGACCACCGGTTCTTCCTGCTGGGTGGCGCGCCGGTTCAGCAGGCGCGGCATCTGCGTGAAGCAGTTGCCGAACAGCCAGTAAACCCAGGTCCCCGCCCAGATGAACCACGGCGGGAAGCGGAAGCCCTTCTCGATGGTCGTGAAAAAGCGGATCTCCTTGATGCGCGACGGGAAGTTCTCGATCAGATGGTTGCGGCTTTTGCACAGGCCGCGCACAAGGCCAAAATCGCGGCTTTCGAGGTACTTGATCCCGCCCCAGGCGAGATTGCTCGACTGCTGGCTGGTGAATCCCGCGAAATCGCGCTGGTCGATCAAGGCGACCTTGGCGCCCTTGCCCGACAACGCAGCCGCCGACACCGCCCCGTTGATGCCTCCGCCGATCACCAGGACATCGAAATCCCCCTGCCCGAGTTTCCGGATATTGCTCAGTCTCAGCTTCATCGCCAACCTTCCCGATCCACGCGCCACGCGTCTTTTCTCTCGGTGCCATTGACACCCGGACGAGCGCTTGCGCACAAAAAATGTTCGTTTACAAACATAAATGAGCACAATAATGTTTGTCAACGACAATTTTTCCCGACAACCATTTCGAACACAAACATGCAATCCGCACACTTCGGCGGAAGGGCGAACGGGATCGCCGCCTGCCTGGAAACAGGAAGCAGAACGGAAAACGAAACAGGAAACGGGACTGAAGAACGAAGATGAAGCAATGTCGCCGCTGTCTGGTCGGGCGTGGGCGCTGCGCCGCCGGACTACGCCCCGTTCAGGGCAGAGGAAGCGACGGGCGACACGCGGACGATCCGGCCCGTGACCGGAGGATTACATCGCGGACGTTCATCGCGACCCGGCAAGCGCGGCCGCGGGCGAAAATCGACGAAAGGAAGAAGCGAAGGCCGCGCAGAAGGCGAACTGACGAACACGCGTTGGTTGCCCGACTCCGGGCGCAACCAACGCGCTACAACATCCCGCTAGCCCGAAACGTTCAGGTTGATATCGAGTTGCCGTGACGCGCCCTGGTCGTCGCGGCCCGACGCCAGTTTCTTGTTGCGCGCCCGCTCGATCATGTCGAGATATTCCGGCGTGATATCGCCGGTGACATAGTCGCCGTTGAAGCAGGACGTGTCGAAACGCGTCAGGCTCGGCTTGAGATCGCTGACCGAAGCCTTGAGCGTGTCCAGCTCCTGATAGACCAGCGCATCGGCACCGATCTCGCGGCAGATCTCCTCGTCGGTGCGGTCGGTCGCGATCAGTTCATTGCGCGTCGGCATATCGATGCCATAGACGTTGGGATAGCGCACGGGCGGCGCGGCCGAAGCGAAATAGACTTTGAGGGCACCGGCGGCGCGCGCCATCTCGACGATTTCGCCGCTGGTCGTGCCGCGCACGATCGAGTCATCGACCAGCAGCACGCGCTTGCCCTTGAACTCCTGCGTGACGGTATTGAGCTTCTGGCGCACCGATTTCTTGCGCACCGACTGGCCGGGCATGATGAAGGTGCGGCCGATGTAGCGGTTCTTGACGAAGCCCTCGCGATACGGCAGCCCGAGCTTTTGCGCCAGTTGCATCGCCGACGGCCGGCTCGAGTCCGGAATCGGGATGACAACGTCGATTTCATCGACCGGCAGTTTCTTGGCGACGAGATCGGCAAGGTACTCGCCCATCACGAGGCGCGTCTCATACACCGAGACACCATCGATGACCGAGTCGGGACGCGCGAGATAGACGAACTCGAAGATGCACGGCGACAGCACCGGATGATCGGCGCACTGGCGCGCATGCATCTGGTGATCCAGACCGACGAAGATCGCTTCGCCCGGCGCGACGTCGCGCAGGACCCTGAAACCGAGCGTGTCGAGCGCGACCGACTCGGAGGCGACCAGAAACTCCTGTCCCGCCGGCGTATCGTTGACACCGACCACCAGCGGACGGATGCCAAACGGGTCGCGGAAGGCGAGCAGGCCGTGGCCGGCGATCATCACGACGACGGCATAGGCGCCCTTGCAGCGGCGATGCACGCCGGAGACCGCCTTGAAGATCATGTCGGGATCGAGCCGGTAACCGCTCGCCGATTCCTGCAGTTCGTGCGCCAGTACGTTGAGCAGCACTTCCGAGTCGGAGCTCGTGTTGATGTGGCGCAGATCCTGGCGGAACATGTCCTCCTGCAGCTGCTGCGTATTGGTCAGGTTGCCGTTGTGCGCGAGCACCAGGCCGAAGGGCGAATTCACGTAGAAAGGCTGCGACTCGGCCGAATCCGACGACGAACCGGCGGTCGGATAGCGGCAGTGCGCGATGCCCATGTTGCCGGGCAGTGCGCGCATGTTGCGCGTGCGGAAGACGTCGCGGACGAGGCCCGACCCCTTGTGCATGTAGAACGCGTCGCCATCGCCCGTGGCGATGCCGGCAGCATCCTGCCCGCGATGTTGAAGAACCATCAGCCCGTCATACAGCAGCTGATTGACGGGCGAAGTCGCCATGACGCCGAGAATACCGCACATAAGATTTCCTACCTGAAACGAATCCGTTTGGCGACGTCCACCGGCAGCCAGGGCTTGCCGGCGAGCACCGCCGTCTCGAGCGGCGCCGAAAAATACGCATCGGCCCACCATTTCTCCTTCGGCAGCGAGGTCATGCCGCCGACGGCCACCAACACCAGCACGATCGCCAGACCACGGACGGCGCCGAACACCACGCCGAGCAGACGATCGCTCAAACTGAGACCCAATGCCTTGAGCAGGCCGCGCACAGCCAGGCGCAAGAGCGCCATCAGCACGAGCACAACGACGAACACCGCCACCCAGGCGGCAACGGTGCGCATGGCCGGATCGGCAATGCCGTCGAAAAACACCCGCGCCACTTCACTTCCCCAGGACTTGGCCGCAAAGAAGGCCAATACCCAGGCGACCAGCGCAATGATCTCGCCAACCACGCCCCGCCATAAACCCAATGCCACCGAGGCGCCGACCACCGCCATGACAACGTAATCGAGTGTGGTCATGGTTTGGCGGCGACGACGCCGTTGACGCCGATTCTCTTCATCTTGTCGAGGGCCTTTTCCGCGCCATCGCGGTTCGGGAACGGCCCGACGCGCACGCGCGTCTTCTTGCCCTCCGGCGAATCGAGCGGCTCGGTAAAGACCTTGAGGCCGAGTTCGCCGAGTTTGCTCTGCAGTACCTTGACGTTACCCTGGTTGGCGAAAGCGCCGATCAGTATGACGAACTGGCCGTTGCCGTGTGCCGGCGCGCTCGCCTCGACATGTTTTCCGGACAGGATGGCGGCCGCACGATGCGCGTCGTCGCCATTGCGGTCGGCAGCTTTTTCCGGTGCTTTTTCGGCAGGCTTTTCCGGTGTTTTTTCAGGCGTCTTTTCCGTCGGCTTCTCGGCCGGTTTCGCCTTCTCCGGTACTTTTTCGGGGACTTTCTCCACCGGCGTTTCAAGCGGTTTTTCGGCCGGAGGCGCTTTCTCGGTCAGCGCAACCTTCTCTGCCGGCTTCTCGACGGCAGCGGGCGCGGCACGCTCGACCGGCTCGGACTTCATCCGCGCCGACTTGGGCGCGAATGCAGCCTGGTCCTGTCCGGGAATACGGATCTGGACGTCCTGCACCTGTTGTTTGGGCTCGTCGTCCATCACCATCGGCAGCACGACGGCCGCGAATCCAGCAAACGCCACCGCACCGACCAGTCGGCGGCGCGCCCGTTTTTTCAGCAGTTCGGCATCAGAAGAGTCGGACATCGGTTTCAAACGGAACGAGAAAGATCAGGAGCGCCCGGACGGAAGCGGAGAATCGCCGCGCGCAGCGACTACCCGCAGCACGGCCGCGACCGTATGGAACGAACCAAAGGCCGCAATTCTATCATTTTCCCCCGCCCGCCCGACAGCACACGCAAAGGCCGCCTCCGGCGAGTCGAAAACCTCGACGTTTCCGCCGAGTCCGGCGACGGCACGCGCCACGGTTCCGGCCGGCGCGCCGCGCGGCACATCAAGGCCGGCGACGAGCCAGACATCGACGCGGCCGGCCAGCGTCGCCAGCGCGCCGGCAATGTCCTTGTCGGCCAGCATGCCGACGACGGCCAGCGTCTTGCCGGCGCAGGGCATCGCCTCGAGATTCTCCGCCAGCCCGGCTGCCGCCTGAGGATTATGGGCCACATCGACGATGACGCACGGATGCTCGCCGATGATCTCGAACCGCCCCGCCAGCCGCACCGTGCGCAGCCCGGTTTCGATCGCTGCGCGCGGCACCGGCAGGCGCGCCTGCAGCAGGGCCACCGCCGTCAGCGCGGCAGCGGCGTTGCGCAACTGACAGGCGCCTTTCAACGCAGGCAGCGGCAGGCCTTCCCAGCGCGTGTCGCCGCTCGCGAACGTCCACGCCTGAGCCTCGGCCGCCATCGTGAAATCCCGGCCGATCAGGCGCAGGTCTGCGCCAATCGATGCAGCGTGCGCGCACAGGGTCCCGGGCGGCACCGGATCGGCGCACAGCGCCGGCCGAGCAGGACGGAAGATGCCGGCCTTCTCGAAACCGATCGCTTCGCGCGTCGTTCCCAGCCAATCGGTGTGATCGAGCGCAATACCGGTCACGATGGCGCAATCGGCATCATAGACATTGACGGCATCAAGGCGGCCACCGAGACCCACTTCGAGGATCGCGACGCCAACACCCTGCGCGGCAAAGACTTCCCAGGCCGCCAGCGTGCCGAACTCGAAATAGGTCAGCGCGATGCCGCCGGCCGCCTGCCGCGCCGCCTCGACGCGCGCGAAGGCGCGGACAAGATCGGCATCGGACGCCGGCACACCGTCGACCCGGACGCGTTCGTTATAGACGAGCAGGTGCGGCGACGTGTAGCAGCCGGTACGAACACCGGCGGCGCGGTAGATCGTTTCCAGGTACGCGCAGGTCGAGCCTTTGCCGTTGGTGCCGCCGACAACGACCACGGGGCAATGCTGTCGCTGCTGCAACTCGGCCTTGACGCGGGCGACGCGCTCGAGGCCGAGTTCGATGCCGGCCTGCCCCTTCGGATGCAGGCCTTCCAGATGAGCCAGCCAATCGTTCAAGCTATTCACGTCGAACCCCGGTGCGTAGGACAAAGGCGGCATTATTGCAGATCGGGCGGAAAAACCGGCGCTAGCGCATGTCGGCGGGCAAGGCCTCCGACGGAATGCGCTGCACGCCGCCGTAGTACTTCGCCATGATCCGGCGGAAGGTCCCGTTTCTCTTGATCAGGGCCAGCCCTTCGGCAAATTTGCCGACGTAATGGCCATCGGCATCGCGCGTACGCGAACACGCCAGCGACACATCCCCGCGGTTGAACGGCGCCGTCCGCGCATACGCACCGGACTCCTCGCGAAACAGCGATGTCAGGAAATACTGGCCAGTCAGATCGACGATCGCCCACAGATCGATGCGCCCGGCCACCAGTTGCCTGGCCGAGCCTTCGTGCGAGGTGTTCGGTATCAGTGTCAGCCCCGGCATCCGCTGCAGTGTGCGCATGATGCCACTGGAATTGAGCGCGCCAATGCCAAGTCCGCGCAGGCGGTCGGGACTGATATCGGCAAACCCGTCGGGAAAGCGTCGGCGATCGTAGAAGAAGGTCTGCAGCACATAGAGAATGACGCTGCCCATCCGCACGTTGGCCGCCACCCCCGGATCCTCGTACAAGACCTGCCCACCGATCGCGCAGGTTACAGCGCCGGTCTCAAGATAATGGATCATGCGCGCCACCGGATAGAAGCGCAGATCGACCTCGACGTTCACCGCCTGAAACGCGGCGAGCGCCAGATCGATCGCCAGCCCCTTGTCCGGCCCTGCCGCGTCCTGGTAGATCGGCGGATATTCAAAGGCGCCGAGTTCGACGCGGTCGGCAGCCGCGGCATGACCGGCCGTCAGCGCAGTCACCACCGTCAGCCAAAGCGCCGAGGACCGCCATCGCGACCGTCCCTTTTCCCAGCTTCTTTCATGCCCCATCGCCCACCCCCTTGCGCCGCAAGGCCATTATCCCGGCGACATCGACGATGCAGAAGACGACGGCGCGCATCGCCATGACGATGCGCGCCGCATCAGGCGACCGCCTATGCCGGCGGGATGCCGCGCGAACCGGCATCGACACCGGCGCGCAAGTCGACCACCAATGCCTTCACCCGGGCACAGACGGTGTCGGGTGTCGAACGCTCTATTTCCTCGATGATGCGACTACCGACCACCACCGCGTCGGCGCAGGCAGCGACGGCACCGGCCGTCGCCGCGTCGCGGATGCCGAAACCGACGCCGACCGGCACGCCGGTCGCCGTGCGCAGTTCCGGAATACGCGCCGCCACCGACGCCACGTCGAGCGCCGCCGAACCGGTGACGCCCTTGAGCGAAACGTAATAGACGTAGCCACTGGCGAGTTCGCCGACGCGGGCGATGCGCTCGGGCGTCGACGTCGGCGCCAGCAGGAAGATCGGATCAAGCGCATTGGCATTCATCGCCTGCGCGAAGCTGCCGCCTTCCTCTGGCGGATAGTCGACAACCAGCACGCCATCGACACCAGCGTCGAACGCGGTTTCGGCAAACGCCTGGAGCCCCATCGCCTCGATCGGATTGGCATAACCCATGAGCACGACCGGTGTGACATTGTCATCGGCGCGGAAACTTGCAACCATGCCGAGCACCTGGCGCAGGCTGACGCCCTTGGCCAGCGCGCGCTCGGAAGCACGCTGGATGGTCGGTCCGTCGGCCATCGGATCGGAGAACGGCACGCCGAGTTCGATGATGTCGGCGCCGGCCTCGACCAGCGAGTGCATCAGCGGCACGGTCAACGCCGGATCGGGGTCGCCGGCAGTAATGAACGGGATCAGCGCCTTGCGGCCCTGAGACTGAAGACGCTCGAATGTAGCCTGGATCTTGGACATGACGCCTCCTCAGAACTGGATGCCGGATTTTTCGGCGACGGTATGCATATCCTTGTCGCCGCGACCGGAAAGATTGACGAGCAGGATCTTGTCCTTGCCCATTGTCGGCGCGATCTTCATCGCGTGGGCGAGTGCATGGCTCGACTCAAGCGCCGGAATGATGCCCTCGGTCAGGCAGAGGCGATGGAAAGCCGCCAGCGCCTCTGCATCGTCGATCGTCGCGTACTCGGCGCGACCGGTGTCCTTGAGCCACGCATGCTCGGGACCGACGCCGGGATAATCGAGACCGGCCGAGACCGAATGCGTTTCGATGATCTGGCCGTTGGCATCCTGCAGGAGGTAAGTGCGATTGCCGTGCAGCACGCCGGGACGACCGGCGGTCAGCGAGGCGGCGTGACGTCCGCTGGCGATGCCGTCGCCGGCTGCTTCGACACCGATGAGGCGAACCTCGTGGTAATCGATGTAGGGATGGAAAATGCCCATCGCATTGGAGCCGCCGCCGACACAGGCGATCACCACATCCGGCTGGCGCCCGCACTGCACGGGCATCTGCACGATGGCCTCCTGACCGATGACGGCCTGGAAGTCGCGCACCATCATCGGATACGGGTGCGGTCCGGCGACGGTGCCGATGATGTAGAAGGTATTGGAGATGTTCGTCACCCAGTCGCGCATCGCCTCGTTGAGCGCATCCTTGAGCGTCTTCGAGCCGCTTTCGACCGGCACCACGGTGGCGCCGAGCAGCTTCATGCGATAGACATTGGCGGCCTGGCGACGGACGTCTTCCGAGCCCATGTAGACGATGCACTCCATGCCGTAGCGAGCGGCCACCGTTGCCGTCGCGACGCCGTGCTGGCCGGCCCCGGTTTCGGCGATGACGCGCTTCTTGCCCATGCGTCGCGCCAGCATGGCCTGGCCGATGCAGTTGTTCACCTTGTGCGCGCCGGTGTGGTTGAGATCCTCGCGCTTCAGGTAGATCTGCGCGCCGCCAAGTTCGTCGGACAGGCGCCGGGCATGATAGATCGGACTCGGGCGACCGACGTAGTGCTTGAGTTCGTATTCGAATTCGGCGATGAAGGCCGGATCGCGCCGGGCCTCGTCATAGGCGAGCCGAAGCTCGTCGAGCGCCGGGATCAGCGTCTCGGCAACAAAGATGCCGCCATATGGACCAAAATGGCCGGCGGCATCGGGCAATGCATAGGGGATATCACTCATGAGAACTCCTTGGAAACAGAACGTGTGAAAGCGGACGAACGACGGCGCGCGCCGTCGGCGTCAGGCGTGGTCGGCGTAAAAACGCCGCCAGCAATCACGTGTATGTCCACCCGGAGTCTTGCGCATCAACTGCTTCCCGTAAAGCCCTCGTTGCAACGCCGCACCGCTAACCGGCCGGCGTCTCTTTCATTTCTGCCTCGGCACCGCGCACTGCGGCGACGAAGGCCTGCATCTTTTCGGCGTCCTTGATGCCTTTTCCGGACTCGATCCCCGACGAGACATCCACCGCCGCCGGGCGCACGCGCCGGACGGCATCGGCCACGTTGGCCACATCGAGCCCGCCCGAGAGAATCACCGGCTTGTCGAGCCGCTCGGGGATCAGGGCCCAGTCGAAGACCTTGCCACCGCCACCGTAGCCTTCGACAAAGGCATCGAGCAAAATCGCCTGCGCCGAGGGAAACACCTGAGCGTATTGTAGCAAATCCATGCCCGGCTTCACCCGTGCCGCCTTGATGAAGGGGCGGTCGAACTGGCGGCAATAGGCCTCATCCTCGTCGCCGTGGAACTGCAGCAGATGGATCGGCACCGCCGCCAGCGTCGCCCGCAGCTGGGCTGGATCGGCGTTGACGAACAGCCCGACGATCGTCACGAAGGGCGGCACCAGGCGCGCCAAGGCCGCCGCCTGCGCCAGATCGACGTGGCGCGGACTCGGCGGGTAGAAGACCAGCCCGATCGCATCGGCACCGGCCTCGACCGCCGCCAGCACATCCTGCGGCCGCGTCAGGCCGCACATCTTGATCCGTGTCCTTCCCGATACCACCGTCATCGCGGCAACGCTCCTTCCAGTTCGATCGGCATCGACGTCACCGTCTCCGGCAAGCCCCAATGCGCCTCATAGCTGACAGCGACGAGATACAGCCCGGCTGCCGAAAAAGTCGGCGCGGCGACCCGCCGGTCCTTCATCGCCAGGAGTTCGGCCATCCAGCCGACCGCCTCGCGCCCCTGACCGATATAGACGAGGCTGCCGACCAGATTGCGCACCATATGATGCAGGAAGGCACTCGCCTCGAACTCGAAGACGATCAAGTCACCGACCCGGTAGACCCGCGCTTCGCGCATCAGTTTCACCGGCGTTTTGGCCTGACAGCTGGCGGCGCGGAACGCCGAGAAATCATGCTCGCCGACGATCTGTGCCGCCGCTTGCTGCATGCGCTCCAGATCGAGCGGATGGTGATCCCAGCCGACCCGGCCATAACCGACGCCGGGGCGCTGCGGCCGGTTGAGCAGCAAATAGCGGTAACGGCGCCCGAAGGCGGAAAAGCGCGCGTGAAAGCCGTCGGCCACCGGCTGCGCCCAGCGCACCGACACCGCCTCCGGCAGAAAGGTATTGACGCCGCGCATCCAGGCGGTCAGCGGCCGTTCGACCGGCGCGTCGAAATGCACGACCTGTCCGGTCGCATGCACGCCGGCATCGGTACGCCCGGCGCAGACGACAGCCACCGGCTGCCCGGCGATTTTCGCCAGCGCTGCTTCCAGCGCATCCTGCACCGAACCGCCGCCCGGCTGCGTTTGCCAGCCGCAAAAGGCGGCACCGTCATACTCGACACCAAGTGCGATACGCATGGTCAGGTCCCCCGCGCCATCGCAACGCCCGCCACGCCGGCAACCGCAATCGCCGTCAGTACAATGGCATCGCGCCAACCGAGACGCTGTGCATGAATCTCGACCGGTTCACACGCCGTCGCCGCGGAATCGTCAAGCAGCACGGTCCAGTCGCGCGGCCGCGGCAAATCCTCGGCATAACGCAAAGCCAGCATCAGGCGCACGACGCCGCGATCGGGGTCAACACCGACGCGACGCAAGGGCGCCAGTGCGGCATGGGTCGCCGTCAGCAGATCCGGCAATGACATCGTTTCAAGGAAGGCGGCGACCGCCATCAGCACCAGCAGCAAGCGGCCGATATGCATCCAGGCTTGCGCCAGTCCCTCGTAGGTCGGTGCGTGATCGGAAGACCAGAGCGGATCGCCGGCGGTGCCCCAGGCGAGAATGACGAAGAGCGATGCGAGCAGCCAGCGCGTCCGCCAGATGAGCTTCATCCCCCGCCGCACGATCGGCCGTCCCGCCAGACAGGCAAGGGCGAGCGCCGCGCCAAGCACGACGCCGCTCAACGACTGGACGGCAATCAACAGCGCGATCCAGACGATCAGGCGGGTGGCGGGGTGCAAGGGAAAGCGAGACATGCGAATTGGATCATTGGAAAAAAAGCCGCAACCCCGAGGGTTGCGGCAGATCATACGGGCCGGCGCAGCAATCCGGCGACACGCTACGGGCCAATTTTGTCGAGCAGCGCACGCGCTTTCGCGCGCTGGCCGGCGTTCCCTTCTTCGACCACCTCACCGAGCAGTTCCCGGGCGCCTTCAAGGTCGCCCATTTCCTCGTAAGCCTTGGCGAGATCGAGTTTGGTCGCCGCCTCCTCATTCTCCGGCTCGAACGATGCATCGAGTTCCGCCGGCGCCTCTGCCGGGGCCATCCCGATTTCCGGCAGTTCCTCCGCAACCGTCAGCGCGGCGGTGCCGGGATCGGGCAGATCCTCGACAACCGGCTCGGGGTTTTCACTAGCAAACGGCTCAACCTCCGGCGACGACGCGGCCAGTAAGCCAGGATCCGGCAAATCTGCCGTCGGTGCCGGCAGTTCGACCTCGAACGGGGCGCTCACTGCCACCGGTTCGGCCTCGAGCGCCGCGCCTGGCTTCTCTTCGTCGAGTTCCAGCGTGATCGAACTCATGTCGAAGGGCGCGACGACCGGTGCGGGAACGGCATCGAACGGCGCATCCGGCTCGGACAGATCGAAATTGAATGCGCCCGGTTCGTCAGCCAAGGAACCGGATTCGGGAGCCACCGCACTCGCCTCTGCCGGGGCTTCCGCCGGTGCCAGGGCGTCGAAATCCAGGTTGAAATCGAGGCCGGTATCTTCCTCGGCACGCGCCGGCGTTGCTGCCGGTTCGACGGCAGGCGCCGGCGGTTCGTCGCCGAGATCGAGGTCGGGCAAGGAAAAGTCGAGTGTATCCGCCGTTGGCCCGGCGGTCGCTTCCTGAACGGCCGGCGGCAAATCGAAATCGAGCGGGGCGACGTCGACGCTGACCGATGGCGCGGACGCTTCCGCTGCCGGCAACGACGACGCTTCCGTCGTCGCTGCCGGAGCCTGTTCGGAATCCAGGCTCGCAAGTTCAATCGATTCTGACGGCGCTTCCGCCGGCGCCGACTCCTCGGGCGCGGCATCGGCAAGCACAATCTCTTCGACCGGCTCGGGCATCGACGGCGTCAACTCGACAACTTCGGGCGCCGCAGGCGTCTCCGCCGACGCCTCGGGCACGCCGCCGTAGAGCGGATTCGTCGGATCCAGCGCAAGTCCGAGCGCAACGACCTTCTCCCAGTCGCTGCCCACGCCATTCGTCGCATCGCGCAGTTTCACCGCCTCGCGTTCGAAGGCGGTCGCATCCTTGCGCTGGACATAGATATCGAGCAGTTTCAGCGGAATCGCCAGGCGCTCGGGATCACTCGCCTGCGCCGCACGCAGGATTTCCTCGGCTTGCGCATCGCGACCATAAGCCAGATAGACATCGGCCTCGGCGATGGGGTCGACTTCCGCCCCCTCTTCTTCCTCGACGATCTCCTGCGCAGTCGCGGCGACGGGTTCGGGTGCCGCGCTCGCACGCGCTGGCACTTCCTCCTCCACCGACACCGATTCCGCCGGCGCGGCAACCGTTGCCGCCGGTGCCGCTTCGGCGGTCTTCGCCGCACGGCGCCGCATCAACAGGAAAGCTGCCAGCAGCGCGATCACCCCCGCCCCGCCGGCGGGCACCATCGGATCGTCGAGCAGCATGTCGACGAAGCTGGGTTCCGGCGGCGGCACGTCTGCGGCCGCAGGTTTCGGTTTCGGCTTCGGCATGTCGTCGGCCGGCGCGGTGCCTGGCACAGGCGCCGCAGCAGCGACTGGCGCCGGAACCGCCGCCGGCTCGGATTTGGCAGGCTCGGCGACCTTCGGCGGTTCAACCGCTTTCGTCGGAGCGGGAGGCGCCGACGTCCCGGCTTCCGGTTTTGCCGCCTGCTTCTGCGCGTCGGCCAGCGTCTGATCCTTCACTTCGAGCAACTTCTGCAGGCTGGCGACGTTTTTCTCAAGCGCGGCCGCCCGCTCGTTGGCCTCGCGCATCGCCTTCTTCTTGGCGACCTCGTCTTCGACGCTGCGCTTGCCCGGTGTTCCCGAGGCCGCGCCGGTCTCGGACTTCGAGACTTTTACCTGATCCTTGGGCGCGCTCTCCGGCAAAGGCTTTTCCTCGACCTTCGCGGTGATCTTGCCCGCCGACGCCTGGGTCGCATCGCGTTCCGTCGCCGGCGCCTTTGCAGCGAGTCCCGCCAGGCGGGCGCGGTACGCATTCCAGTCGCCAGACTGGGCCATCACGACCTTCCTGGCTTCCGCCGGGGCAATCGCCTCAATGTCCGATTTTTCCGGAATCGACAGGATGCGTCCGGAGCGCAGACGGTTCATGTTGCCGCCGTCAAAGGCTTCCTGGTTGGCGCGCAGCAGGCCGACCAGCATCTGTTCCAGCGTCACGCCCTCGGGCTTGGTAGCCTGGGCGATCTTGCTCAACGTATCGCCCGGCTTGACCTGCCGGCTGTCGGCCGAGCGTTCGGTCGTCTTCTCCGATGCGCGCGCGGAGGCAACGGCCGTTTCCGCCGGGCGTGCCGGCTCGGCAGCCACCGCCGACGCGTTCTGGCTGGCCTGCAAGGCTCGGGCACGCGTGGCTTCGTCGATCGATGACGACACCGGCGCAGCCGATTCAGCCGGAGCCGCGCTGCTCGGCGCTGGCGCCGGCACTTGCACCGGCGCCACACGAACAGGCTCAGACACCGGCGCCGCTTGCGCCTTGCTCGTCACTGCAATCGGCACCGCGGCATTTTTGGCGGCGATCTCCGGCGGATCAAGCAGGAAAGTGTACTCCCGGACCATGCGCCCTGACGACCAGGTCAACTCAATCAGCATGTCGAGGAAAGGATCGTTGACCGGCGCGTTTGATGAAAGCCGAATCACGTTCTGCCCGTTGGGGCGCTTGTCGAGCGAGAAACTGATGCCCTGAATGCTGCCGGCAAGATCGATACCGGCTTGCCGGAAGGCGTCGCGCGACGCCAGCTGCGCCTTCATTCCCGACAATTCCTCGCGCGTCGCCGTCACTTCGATTTCCGCCCGCAGAGGCTGGCCGAGCGCCGAGAACACCGTCACCTTACCCAGACCAGCGGCATCCGCCACCAACGGCATCAGGGAAAGCGCGAAGCATGAGGTCACGGCCAGAACGGATGTCCGCCACGATCCCGGCATTGTCGTCCGTTGCGTATTTTCTTTTTTCACAGCGACACCCCAAGGGTCTAAATTGTCAATTAGCAAAATAACATCATGGGGTTAGCCATGCAAGCTGAACGTTATTCTGATGTTGCCGGGCGTGTTTCGAATTGCCCGAAACAAACAATCGATCGAAAACACGCCACGCGGCCAGATAAAAAAGCCAGGGCCGCAGCCCTGGCTTTTTGTGTCGTCGCGCAACTCAGGCGTCGAGCAGGATGCCGAGCATCCGGCGCAGCGGTTCGGCCGCGCCCCAGAGCAACTGGTCGCCGACGGTGAAGGCGCCGAGATAGTCCGGACCCATCGCCAGCTTGTGCAGGCGCCCGACCGGAACGGTCAGCGTGCCGGTGACGGCGGCCGGCGTGAGCTCGCGCTCGCTGAGTTCGCGCTCGTTCGGCACCACTTTCGCCCAGGGATTGCCCTGCGCGATCAGGTCGGCGATTTCGTCGAGCGGCGCATCCTTCTTGAGCTTGATCGTCAGGCCCTGCGAGTGGCAGCGCATCGCGCCGATGCGCACGCACAGGCCGTCGACGGGAATGCTGCCCGGCGAACGGAACGGCGGCAGGCCGAGGATCTTGTTGCATTCGGCGCCGCCCTTCCATTCCTCTTTCGACTGACCGTGCTCGTAGGGCACATCGATCCACGGGATCAGGCTGCCGGCCAGCGCGGTATTGCGGAAATTCTTGGTCGGGAACGACGACGCGCGCATCGTCTCGGCGACCTTGCGGTCGATGTCGAGAATCGCCGACGCGGGATCGGCGAGTTCAGCCTTGACCGCACCGTAGAGCGCGCCCATCTGTTCGAGCAGTTCGCGCATGTTCTGCGCGCCGGCGCCCGACGCAGCCTGGTAGGTCATCGCCGACACCCACTCGACCAGCCCGGCGCGGAAGAGACCGCCGAGGCCCATCAGCATCAGCGAAACCGTGCAGTTGCCGCCGATCCAGTTCTTGCCGCCCTTGGCCAGCGCGTCCTTGATGACGTGCAGGTTCACTGGGTCGAGAACGATGACCGCGTCCTTGTCCATGCGCAGCGTCGAGGCGGCGTCGACCCAGTGGCCGTTCCAGCCCGCAGCGCGCAGCTTCGGAAAGATTTCCTTGGTGTAGTCGCCGCCCTGGCACGTGACGATGATGTCCATCTGTTTGAGCGTGTCAATGGAGGAAGCGTCCTGCAGCGTGCCGCCGTCTTTACCGCCGAACGTCGGGGCTTTGCCGCCGACCGAGGACGTCGAAAAGAACACCGGATCGATATGGGCGAAATCGCCCTCTTCCACCATTCGCTGCATGAGTACCGAACCCACCATGCCGCGCCAGCCCACCAGACCTACTTTCTTCATCACTTTCGCCTCTCAGTTGACAATAAACCGCACCATCCTACCTTATAACGCCGCCAGAACGGCGTCGCCC
The DNA here is from genome assembly GCF_963666255.1 of uncultured Propionivibrio sp. Classification (NCBI taxonomy): domain Bacteria; kingdom Pseudomonadati; phylum Pseudomonadota; class Betaproteobacteria; order Rhodocyclales; family Rhodocyclaceae; genus Propionivibrio; species uncultured Propionivibrio sp. The sequence continues at coordinate 58,886 of NZ_OY762656.1, forward strand.
ATTTCCTTCGTCCCGACGCGGATCGTCCCGGCTTCGTAGATGTCGCCGGTGCGATAGCCTTGCGCCAGAACCTTTTTGACCGCGGCTTCGATCTTTTGTGCCGGCTCCTCGAGCGCAAACGAGTAGCGCAGCATCATCGCCGCCGAGAGAATCGTCGCCAGCGGATTGGCGACGCCCTTGCCGGCGATGTCGGGCGCCGAACCGTGGCAGGGCTCGTACATGCCCTTGTTGTGCTCATCGAGCGAGGCCGACGGCAACATGCCGATCGAGCCGGTCAGCATCGACGCCTCGTCGGACAGGATGTCGCCGAACATGTTGCCGGTAACCATCACGTCGAACTGCTTCGGCGCGCGCACGAGCTGCATGGCGGCGTTGTCGACAAGCATGTGGGTGAGCTCGACGTCCGGATATTCCGGCGCCAGTTCGTTCATGACGTCACGCCAGAGCTGCGTCGTTTCGAGCACGTTCATCTTGTCGATCGAGCAGACCTTGCGATTGCGTTTGCGCGCCGCCTCGAAAGCGACACGGCCGATGCGGCGGATCTCGCTTTCGCTGTAGTGCATGGTGTTGTAGCCGTAGCGCTGGGCGACGCCATCAATGGTGCGCGTCTCGATGCCGCGCGGCTGGCCGAAGTAGATGTCGCCGGTCAGTTCGCGCACGATCAGGATGTCGAGCCCGGACACCACCTCGGGCTTCAGCGTCGAAGCGTTGGCGAGTTCGGGATAGAGCACCGCCGGTCGCAGGTTGGCGAAGAGGTTGAGTTGCTTGCGGATGCCGAGCAATCCGCGCTCCGGGCGCTGTTCGCGCGGCAGCGCATCCCACTTGGGACCGCCGACGGCGCCGAGCAGGATCGCGTCGGCTGCCTGCGCGAGCTTCTGCGTCGCTTCCGGATACGGATTGCCGGTCGCATCGACAGCGCAGCCGCCGAGCAATGCTTGTTCCATTTCGAGCTTGAGGCCGAGCGCCTTGAGCACACGAACGGCCTCGGCCGTGATCTCCACTCCGATGCCGTCACCCGGCAGTACGCAAATCTTCACGCTTGAATCTCCTTCTGTCCTTGATGCGATGTCTCAGGCAAACAGCCAGGGCTGTTCGGCGCGGCGGCGTTCCTCGTATTCGCCGATCTTGTCGGCGTGTCGAAGCGTCAGGCCGATGTCGTCCCAGCCATTCAGCAGGCATTCCTTGCGGAACGGGTCCACGCTGAAAGGAATCGTGTGACCGTCCGGGCAGACGACCGTCTGCGCCGACAGGTCGACGACGAGCTTGAAGCCCGGCGTGACGTTAACCAGCTGGAACAGCGCCTCGACCTCGTTGGCCGGCAGCACGATCGGCAGGACGCCGTTCTTGAAGCAGTTACTGAAGAAGATGTCGGCGAAGCTCTCGGCCAGGATGACGCGGAAACCATAGTCGAGCAGCGCCCAGGGCGCGTGTTCGCGCGAACTGCCGCAACCGAAGTTCTTGCGTGACAGCAGGATGCTGGCACCGCGATAGCGCTCCTGGTTGAGCACGAAATTCGGGTTCTTCGGCCGCGCGCTGCAGTCCTGGCCCGGCTGCCCGACGTCCATGTAGCGCCATTCGTCGAACAGGTTGGGGCCGAAACCCGAACGCTTGATCGACTTCAGGAATTGCTTCGGGATGATCGCGTCGGTATCGACGTTAACGCGATCCAGCGGGGCGACCAGCCCCTCCAGGCGATTGAATTTTTCCATGATTTTCCTTGGACGGCGCCTTACTTGGCTGCCTTTTCAATCGCCTGACCGCCCCGTTCGAGATCCTTGCCAATCCCATGGACCGTATTGCAGGCGGACAGGGAGAACAGCGAGACACACAGCAACAGCACGGAAAGCAGCGTTTTCATGGGACGACTCCTCAAAGTAACTCGCGGACATCCGCGAAATGACCGGCCACGGCCGCTGCAGCGGCCATCGCAGGACTGACGAGATGGGTTCGGCTGCCAGCGCCCTGGCGGCCTTCGAAATTGCGGTTCGACGTCGACGCACAGCGCTCGCCCGGTTCCAGACGATCGGCGTTCATGGCCAGGCACATCGAGCAGCCCGGCATGCGCCACTCGAAACCGGCATCGACGAAAATCCGGTCGAGCCCTTCGCGCTCGGCCTGCTCCTTGACCAAGCCCGAGCCCGGCACCGCCAGCGCCAGTTTGACGTTGGCGGCGATGCGCCGGCCCTTGAGCACGGCGGCGGCGGCACGCAGGTCCTCGATGCGCGAGTTGGTGCAGGAACCGATGAAGATCTTGTCAATCTTGATGCTGCTGATCGGCATGTTGGGATTGAGGCCCATGTACTGCAGCGCGCGCTCGATCGCCTCGCGCCGCACCGGGTCGCTTTCCTTGGCGGGATCAGGCACCGTGTCGTTGATCGAGACGACCATTTCGGGCGAGGTGCCCCAGGTCACCTGCGGGCGGATGTCGGCGGCGCGCAGTTCGACGACGCGGTCAAAACGCGCACCTTCGTCGCTGTGCAGCGTGCGCCAGTGGGCGACGGCGGCATCCCATTGCGCGCCGGTCGGCGCGAACGGCCGACCCCTGAGATAGTTGATCGTGACGTCATCGACAGCGACGAAGCCCATGCGCGCGCCGGCCTCGATCGCCATGTTGCAGAGCGTCATCCGCCCTTCCATCGACAGCGCGCGGATGGCGCTGCCGCCGAATTCGATCGCGTAGCCGGTGCCGCCGGCGGTACCGATACGGCCGATCACCGCCAGCGCGATATCCTTGGCCGAGACACCCTTGCCGAGCGCGCCATCGACGCGGACCAGCAGGGTCTTCGATTTCTTCTGCAACAGGCACTGCGTCGCCATCACGTGCTCGACCTCGGAAGTGCCGATGCCGAGCGCCATGCAGCCGAAAGCGCCGTGCGTGCTGGTGTGCGAGTCGCCGCAGACGACCGTCATGCCCGGCAACGTCGCGCCGTTTTCCGGCCCGATCACGTGGATCACGCCCTGACGGCGATCCTTGAACGGAAAATAGGCGAGCGCGCCGGTTTCGCGGATGTTGGCGTCGAGCGTCTCGACCTGCAGGCGCGAGACCGGATCCTCGATGCCGCGGTCCCAATGATTCGTCGGCGTGTTGTGATCGGCCGTGGCGACGATCGACGACACCCGCCAGGGCTTGCGACCAGCAAGTTTCAGGCCCTCGAAGGCCTGCGGGCTGGTCACTTCGTGCACCAGATGGCGGTCAATGTAGATCAGCGCCGTCCCGTCGGACTCCTCATGCACGACGTGACTTTGCCAGAGTTTCTCGTATAAGTTGTTCGGCATCTTTCGACTATCCGCTAAAGTCGGGCCGGAATCGGCCACACGAACCTTCGATTATGGCACGGGACCCCCGACCTGTCAGCCCACTGCCATACAGGCGAAGCCTCACCAATCATCCTTCGAGCGGCTCCGCGGCCTCTGTCGGCGCTTCTGCCGCCGGCACTTCCTCGTCGTCACGCAGGGTCAACGCGACGATCACGAGACCGATCAGCGCGTAGAGCGAACTCAACACGAAGGCCGCCGCACCGCCGAGCGCATCCCAGGCCCAGCCGCTCGCCAAGCCGCCGACGAGGCCGCCGGCGCCGAAACTGACGCTTGAATACAGCGCCTGGCCGCGGGCGCGCGTGCTGCCGGCAAACCAGCGATTGATCGCCGCGATCGCCGCCGCGTGGAAGGCGCCGAAGGTCAGACCGTGCATCAGTTGCATCGGAATCAGCACTGCCAGCGAATCGCCGCCGATACCGATCGCCGCGAAGCGCACGACGGCGGCGGCGAAGCTCGCCAGGAGCAGCCGACGCAACCCGAAGCGCGGCAGCAAGGTCGTCATGTAATAGAAGACGACGATCTCGGCGAGCACGCCGAGCGTCCACAAGGCGCCGGTCACCGACTTGCTGTGGCCGTGCTCGGTCAGGAAGATCGAATAGAAGATATTGAACGCCCCGTGTGCCGCGGTCATGGCAAAACAGGCCACCAGCAGGCCGCGCACGCGCGGCTGGGCGAGAATTTGTCCGATCGGCGGCTGTTCGGCGCATTCCGGCACATGGCGCGCCTCCGGCACGACCAGCGTGCTCAGCACGATGCCGACGAGCAGCATCACATCGACCCAGAGCAGGAGGCGCAGGCCAAAGCGGTCGAGCAAGCCACCGACGATGAGCACGACGACGATGAAGCCGATCGAGCCCCAGATGCGGATACGGCTGTAGCGGCCCGGATTGCCGCGCAGATGGTCGAAGGTCAGCGTCTCGACGAGCGGCAGCGAGGCCACCCAGAAAACCGACAGCACGGCCAGCACGGCAAACACGGCGCCAAAGCTATGGACGAAGAAAAACAGGCTGAAGGCGGCCAGCGTCAGGGCGCTGGTGATGCGCACGATGCGCAGGCGTTCGTTGAGGCGATCGGCCAGCGTCCCCCAGAGATACGGGCCGAAGAGCCGCATCAACTGCATCAGCGACATCAGGACGCCGATGTCCCAGGCCGAGAACGAGAGGGATTGGAGGTACAGCCCGAAATACGGCGAGAATCCGCCGACGAAGGCGAAATAAAAGAAGTAGTAGGCGGAAATCCGCCAGTAGGGAAACGCTTGCGCTTGCATCCGGACATTCTACCGGATGCGGCCGCTCGGGATTGCCTCCGATCCGGGTCGGCAATCCCGACAACGGGTCGGAAAAATCAGGACTTGGGATTGTGCTGGCCGGTGCGGTAGGCCAGCATCAGGTGGTAGAGGTCGTCTTTCAGTTTGACGCGGTGCTTCTTCATGTCCTCGATCGTGAAATCATCGACCGGCATGTCATGTTCTTCGAGATCTTCAACCTTGCCGGTCAGCCGGTTGTACGTCGCATAAAGCCGCTCGAACATCGGGTTCGAGTGTCGCAACGCTGCAATGGCATCCTGCATTTCCGGGAACTCGTGCTGAAGATCGTGGTGATCGACGTGCATTTTTGGAACCCTCCATCAAGAAACCCAAGTCGGAAATCCATCAACCAAACCGAACGTCATAGACGCGAGGTCAATTCATTGTGCCTCCAATGCGCGGCGTTTGGCAATCGACATCGGCACACTGGCCGCGATGCCGCAGGGCATGGTCGATCAGCACCAGCGCCAGCATGGCTTCGGCGATGGGCGTCGCACGGATGCCGACACAGGGATCGTGCCGGCCGTGCGTCTCGACCGTCACCGGCGCGCCGCTGCGATCGATCGACCGGCGCGGTAGACGGATGCTCGACGTCGGCTTGATCGCCATCTGCACGAGCACATCCTGACCGGTCGAAATACCGCCGAGCACACCGCCGGCGTTGTTCGAGAGGAAGCCGTCGGGCGTCATCTCGTCGCCGTGCTCGGTGCCTTTCTGGGTGATCGACGCGAAGCCGGCGCCGATCTCGACGCCCTTGACGGCGTTGATGCCCATCATTGCGTAGGCGATGTCGGCATCGAGGCGATCGAACACCGGCTCGCCCCAGCCCGGCGGCATGCCGCTGGCGCAGACGCTGATGCGCGCGCCGATCGAGTCGCCCGACTTGCGCAAGTCATCCATGTAGGCTTCGAGCTGCGGCACGATTGCCGCATTCGGCACGAAGAACGGGTTGGCGTCGATCTCTGCCGCATCGACGAAGGGAATCTCGATCGGGCCGAGCTGGCTCATCCAGCCGCGAATCGTCACGCCGTAGCGCGCTTTCAGCCACTTGCGCGCGATCGCGCCGGCGGCGACGCGCACCGCCGTCTCGCGCGCCGACGAACGGCCGCCGCCGCGATAGTCGCGGAAGCCGTATTTCTGGGTATAGGCATAGTCGGCGTGACCGGGCCGGAAAGTCTCGGCGATGTTGCCGTAATCCTTGCTGCGCTGGTCCTGGTTGCGGATCAGCAGCGCGATCGGCGTTCCCGTCGTCTTGCCCTCGAAAACGCCGGAGAGGATCTCGACCGTGTCCGGTTCGCGCCGTTGCGTTACATGCCGCGAGGTGCCGGGCTTGCGCCGGTCGAGTTCGGCCTGGATATCGGCTTCGCAGAGTTCGAGGCCCGGCGGACAGCCATCGACGACGCAGCCGATCGCCGCGCCGTGCGACTCGCCAAAGGAAGTGACAGTGAACAAGGTGCCAAAAGTATTGCCAGACATGGTTTTCCTGCGTACGTTAGAATTCCCCGAAAGTCTAGCATCCTTTGCCACCCGCAGCCCCGCCCCGCCATGTCCCGCACCCCGCCCAAACCACCTTCCGGCCACGCCAAGTCGCCGCCGGCACCGTCGTTGCCGCCGCGTGCGTCCACGACCAACACCGGCGCGGAACGCTGGCAGCGCACGGTCCGCTTCAACTGGGACAAGGGTGGATCGAAGGGCGGCCGACGCTGACGAAAAAAGCCGGCCCGAAACCACCGGGCCGGCAACGCCTGACAATCACCAAGAACGGATCAGTTGAGATCGACCGGGACGAACAACCGGGCGTCGTCGCGCTGGATCAGCAAGGCAACGCGCTTGCCGGCCTTGCCGACAATGGCCTTGAGTTGCTCCGGCGTCGTCACCGGTTCGCCATTGACGGCAAGCACGACATCGCCCGGTCGGATACCGGCGCGCGCCGCCGCACCGCTGGCGTTCTCGACGCGCAACCCGGCCTTGCCATCGTTCTGCCGACGCTCTTCCGACGTCAGCGAACGCACCGCCAGCCCGAGCCGACCGGTCGCGGCCGGTTCCTTGCTCTCGCCGCTGGCGACTTTTTCCTCTTTCTGCGCACCGACCTTGACCTCGATCTCGCGCGAGGCGCCCTTGCGCCAGACCTGCAGCTTGACGCCATCACCCGGACGGATGGCGGCGACCAGCGGCGGCAGTTCGCTCGACGAACTCACTTCCTTGCCGTTGAGCGACAGGATCACGTCGCCCGGTTCCAAACCGGCCTTGGCTGCCGGGCTGCCGCCCTCGACCGAACTGACAAGCGCGCCGGTCGGCTTGCTGAGCCCGAAGGAATCGGCGAGCGACTGATTGACTTCCTGGATGGTGATGCCGAGCCGGCCGCGCTGCACCTTGCCGTGCTTGACGATCTGGTCCTGGACGCTCATCGCGACATCGATCGGGATCGCGAACGACAGGCCCTGATATCCGCCGGTGCGGCTATAGATCTGCGAGTTGATGCCGACCACTTCGCCGGCCATGTTGAACAGCGGCCCGCCCGAATTGCCCGGATTGACCGCGACGTCGGTCTGGATGAAGGGAACATAGCTGTCGTCCGGCAGCGAGCGCGACTTGGCCGAGATGATGCCGGCCGTGGCGCTGTTCTCGAAGCCGAAGGGCGAACCGATCGCCAGCACCCACTCGCCGACGCGCGTCGCCGCCGAACTGCCGATCTTGACGGTCGGCAGGTTCTTGCCATCGATGCGCAGCACGGCAACGTCGGTCGCCTTGTCGGCGCCGAGTACCTTGGCCTTGAATTCGCGCTTGTCGGTCAGCTTGACGATCACCTCGTCAGCGCCGTCGATGACATGGGCATTGGTCAGAACGAGCCCGTCCTCGCGGATGATGAAGCCCGATCCCTGGCCACGGACACGCTGCTCGCCGCGCTGCTGCGGGATGCGGAAATGACGGAAGAATTCATAGAACGGATCGTTCGGATCGACGCCGGGAAGGCCGGCGTCGCCGCCGCCCTTGGTCTTGCCGGACATGCTGATATTGACGACGGCGGCGCCGTTGCGCGCGACGATCGTACTCATGTCGGGCAGCGGCGTCGCCACCACCGGCGCCGGCGCAACCGTCGGCACAGCCGCCGTCGACGCGGCATGGGCGTCGCCGAGCGAACGCCCGCTGATCAGCGAATACGAGGCCAGCGCCATTGACGTCAGCACCGCGGCGATGACGCTTTTCTTCAAGGTTCTCAGTACCATCACACACCTCCTGTTTCATCGACTGCGGGCAAATCCCCCGCGATGGCAGAAAGCGTACGACGGCGAAGCTTAAAACAAACTTAAGGAAGCCCGAGCGTGCAAAGATTCAACGCAAAATATCGCGCAGCGCCGCCAGCGCCGCATCGACATCGTCGCGCTTGATGCCCCAGTGCGTCACCATCCGGCAGCGCGCCGCGTCAATCTGGCGAATCCGGATCTGTCGCGCCTGAAGCGCCACGACGATCGGCGTCGCATCGCGCCCGGCCGCGCCGAAATTGATCTGGACAACATTGGTCAGCGGCAGCAAGCGGTCGACGAGACGCGCATCGATATCGGCGAGTCCTTCGGCAAGACGGCACGCATTGTCGTGATCCTCGCCAAGGCGCAGGCTCATCGTTTCGAGCGCGACGATCCCGGCCGCCGCCATGTGACCGGCCTGGCGCATGCCGCCGCCGAGCCGCTGACGCACCCAGCGCGCCCGGTCGATGAAGGCCCGCGACCCGACCAGCATGGCGCCCACCGGTGCCGCCAATCCCTTGCACAGGCAGAATTGCAGCGCATCGATCGGCGCACACAAGGCCGCCACCGTGGTGTTCTGGCTGACCGCCGCGTTGAAGATGCGCGCGCCGTCGAGGTAGACAAGAAGATCGCGCTCGTGCGCCAAATCGGCCATCTCGCGCAGATACTCGGCCGGCAGCGGGATGCCGCGGTGAAGATCGTAGGTATTTTCGAGGCAGAGCAGGCGACTCATCGGCGACTGCACGCCACGCGGCCGGATCGCCCGGCGCACCGCGTCGGCGTCGAAGCGCCCGGCTTCGCTGCGCAGCGGACGGGCCTGCACGCCCGACAATCCGGCGATGCCGCCGGCTTCAAGATTGAAGAGATGCGATTCCTCGCCGACGATGATCTCGTCGCCAAGCTGTGTCAGCGCCATGACTGCGACCTGGTTGGCCATCGTCCCCGAAATCAGGAAGAGTGCCGCTTCCTTGCCGAAGCGCGCCGCCGCCAGCGCTTCGAGGCGCGCGACGGTCGGGTCCTCGCCCATGATGTCGTCGCCGACGACCGCCGCCGCCATGGCCGCGCGCATCGCATCGGTCGGCTGCGTTACCGTGTCGCTACGAAAATCCAGCACTTTCTCGTTCATATCGATCGTATCCTGTCTTGAGTCGGCGCCATCGCCGTGCTTCGAGTTCCCCATCGACGCCCCTGCGGGCGTGGTTTGACGGCGAACCCCGATTACTTGATGCGAATTTCCACTCGCCGGTTTCTCGGTTCCGGCGTGCCATTTTTCGCCGGATAAAGCGGATCGCGCTTGCCGCGTCCGACCGTCGTCACATCGCGCGGCACGATCCCTTTGGCCTTGATCAGGTTGAGAACGGTATTGGCGCGCTCCAGCGACAGCCGGTCGTTGACACTGTCCGAGCCGACATCGTCGGTATGCCCGACGATAATCAGTTCCGGCGCCGGCAGCGTCCACATCTCTTCCAGGACAGTGTCGAGCATGCGCTTCGATTCGGCCGTCAGCAGCGTCTTGCCGAACTCGAAATTCAGTGTGTAGACGCGAGCGCGTACCGGCAAGGCCTCCATCACGGCCCGATAGCGCGTACGCACGGCCGCTTCATCGGTCATCTCGGCCGTCACCCGACTGGGTTTGACGTTCGCCACGGCATAGGGCTGGGTCAGGAGCAGATCACCGCCCTGACGCGCGCGCACGACGACCGCGCTCGCCTTGCCATCGGCCTCTGGCAACAGGACCACGCGTTCCGGCGTCGCGCAAGCGGTCAGCAGCAGACACGCCAGCGCGAGCAGCGCGCAAGGCCTATTGCTCGCCATCAGGCACCTCGACAATGAAATCCGTGCCGCGAATGCCGATCGTCGCCGTCGGCGTGTTCACCTTGACCGCCTCGGGGTTCGTGCGCCCGATGAAACCGGTCACGTAGCGAAGGGTACCTTTCAGGAGCGAAGTCTCGACCTGCCCCTTGCGCGTCGTCGGGTCGTAGTTGAAACTGCCCATCACGAAATTGCTGTTCGGCCCCAGACTAAGCAAGGTTTCATCCTTGAGACTGATGCCGACACTGCCGTCGCCGCGCACCCGCACCCGGTCGCCACTGTTCAGCGTATCGCCGACCTTGGCCTCGCTGACACTCCCCGCGCGTTCGATCTGCACCTGACCCTGCACCGTCTTGACGACGCCAGCCTCCGCCGCGCTGGCGGGCGCAGCAAACAGTAAAAAACTACAAGCGACTAATGCCGAAAACATACGATGGCGCATGATGGATTTCCTCGGTCGTTGCATCGAGAGGCCGGAATGACTGACGGGGCATGGTGCCACTCGCACCGCGGCATGGCAAGGATCAGGCCGTCGCCTAGGCGCCGCCGTCCGCCTTGCTGGCGACATAGCGCGGCCAGTCCTTTGGCACCAGCAACCCACGTACGGCGAAGGCGCCGGCGAAGATCAGCGCCAACATGACGAGCGCGCCGGTCGGCGCAATCTTGACGCCGGAAAATCCGGAATAGAGGTTGAGTCCGAGCAAGGCCAGGAGGACGCCGGGGAAAAAGAATTTCTCGGCCGGATGCGGATGCAGCGCCAGCGCGCCACCACAGGCCGGACAGACGAGGACGCGACGCGTGCCGCCAGGATTGCTCCGGCGCACCGGTTTGCGCAGGCGCAGATCGACTGCGCAGTGAGGACAGGCCGTATTCATCGAATCACTTTTCAGAAGAGGAAGGAAACACCAGTTGTGCGCGCAGGCCGCCGAGCGGCGCCACATCAAGCACGATCCCGGCGCCATGGCGTTCGGCGATGGCACGCACAATGGCAAGGCCAAGACCGCTGCCGGTTTCGTCTCCGCCGGCCGACGCCGCCGGAGACTGGTAAAAGCGATCGAAAACCCGCTCACGTTCCGCCGTCGGGATCCCGGCGCCGCTGTCGTCGACGCGCAGCACGATACCCGATGCCTCGCGCGTGCAGGAGACGTCGATGCGACCGCCGGTCGGTGTGTGGCGCAACGCATTGCGGATCAGGTTGGCGAGCAGGATGCGCAGCGCATCGGCATCGCCGAGCACGATGAGATCGGCATCGGCATCGGCAAGACCGAGATCGATCGCCTTGGCCTCGGCCAGCGGCGCATGCTCGACGACGCCGGCCCGGGCCAGCGCAGCAAGATCGACGGGCAGCAAGGGCGCCGTCGCCGCGCCGGGTTCCTGCCGCGCCAGCGTCAGCAACTGCTGCACGGTGTGGGCGGCACGGCCAAGCCCCTGCCGGAGCGCGTCGAGCGCCGCCGCACGGGCGCTCTCGTCGCCCGCACGCTCAACAAGCTGCGCCTGCAGTTGCAGCGCGGTCAACGGCGTACGCAACTCATGCGCGGCATCGGCGACGAAATCGCGCTGCGCGGCAAAGGCCGTGTCGAGCCGCGCGAGCAGGTCGTTGAGCGAGGCGACCAGCGGGCGCAGTTCCTCGGGCAAACCGGCCTCGGGCACCGGCGCCAGCGACTCGGGCGTGCGCTTTTGCACCGAATCGGCGAGCCGGGCCAGCGGACGCAAGCCATATCCGACCAGCAGCCAGATCAGCGCGCCAAGCGCCGGCAAGACGATCAGAAAAGGCTTCAGCGTGCTCCACGCGGCATCGGCCGCCAACCGGTCGCGCACGCGCATCGGCTGGGCGACGGCAATCGTCATGCCCTGATACTGAGTGGCGAAGATGCGCCACTCGCCTTCGCGCGAATCGGCGAGCGAATAGCCGAGCTGCGTGATCTCCGGCAGCGCCTGGTGCGGCTTCGACGAATACAGCGTCAGCCCGGTAAAATCCCATACACGGATGACATAATCGAGATTCTCGTCGTTGGCGAGGAATTCGGCCGAGCCGAGGAAAGTCTGGTCGCGCACCGACAAGGCCAACTGGCGCAGGTGGTAGTCGAACAAGGCGTCGGCCTCGTGACGTGCGGCGCGGTACGTCGCCCAGGCACCAACGGCCATCGCCAGACAGATGGCGCCGAGCAGCGCAGCGAGCAGGGTGCGCCGGATCGAATTCATGGCCGCTCCGGGATCAGATAGCCGACGCCGCGCACGTTGCGTATCCAGTCGGCGCCAAGCTTGCGGCGCAAGGCGTGGATATAGACCTCGACGGCATTGCTCTCGATCTCCTCATCCCAACCATAGAGGCGCTCCTCAAGTTGGGCGCGCGAGAGCGGCGCACCGGGTTTCTCGAGCAAGGCGCGGAGCAGCGCGAATTCGCGGCCGGACAGCGTCACCGCTTGTCCGTCGAGCGTCACCGCATGCGTCGCCGGATCGAGCGTGAGCGCGCCGTGCACGATCAGCGGCGAGGCGCGGCCGGCCTCGCGGCGCTTGAGCGCCCGGATGCGCGCCGAGAGTTCGTCGAGATCGAAGGGTTTGACGAGGTAATCATCGGCACCGGCGTCGAGTCCCTTGACGCGGTCCGCCACCGAATCGCGGGCGGTGATCACCAGCACCGGCAGCGTGACGCCGCGCCGGCGCAGGCCGGCGAGCAAATCCAGGCCGGAACGCCGCGGCAAACCGAGATCGAGCAGGATCATTTCGTGCACGCCCAGCGCCACGGCCGCCTCGGCCGCCGCGCCATCGCGCACCCAATCGACCGAATGGCCTTCCTGCCGAAGGCCGTCCTGCACACTGGCGCCGATCATCGGATCGTCTTCGACGAGCAGCAGGCGCATCCGTATCTCTCCCCTGAAAAACCAGACGCCATGATACCCGCCTGCCGGCCGGGGATGAACCGCCGCAGGGAAAGCGCCGACCTCAGGCGGCGAGCCAGTTCACTAGCCCGCCGATGACGATCAGATGGATGAAGAGCCCGGCGCCGAGGATCAGCGGACGCGGCCCGGCCTGACGCATGCGCGACAGGCGCGTGTCGATGCCGAGCGAGGCCATCGCCGCCGTCAGCAGCAGCATGCCGATCAGGCGCAGCGCATCGACCAGCGCCGGCGGCAGAATCTGCAACGAATTGACGCCAGCCATCGCGAGGAAGACCAGCGCGAACCACGGAATCGGCAGCGGCGCCGAACTGCCCTGCCCGTCGGCACGGCGCAGCGACAACCCGAGCAGCAGCAGGAAGGGGACCAGCAGCATGACGCGGATCATCTTGGCGATGACGGCATTGCCGGCGACCTCGCCGCCGATCGTGCTGCCGATGGCGACAACCTGCGCCACCTCATGCACGGTCGATCCGACGAATATGCCAAAGTCAAAATGACCGGCACCGAGCCAGGCGTAGATCAGGGGATAGAGCAGCATTGCCAGCGTGCCGAAGAGCACCACCGTGGCGACGGCGACGCTACTTTTCTCGGCCGCGCGGGGATCGCGCGCCTGCAGCATCGGCAAGGTCGCCATCACTGCCGCGGCACCGCAGATGGCGCTGCCGGCCGAGGCGAGCAGCACCGTTTCGCGGTCCATGCCAAGCACATGCCGGCCGAACCACCAGCCGACCGCCAGCGTCAGCGCCACCATCGCCACGTCGATGGCGATACCGGCGCTGCCGACCTGGGCGATCTGCTGCACGCTCAGGTTGAAGCCGTAGAGCGCGACACCGGCACGCAGCAGGCGCTTCTGCGCGAACGCCAGCCCCGGCTGGCAACGGCCGCCGGCAATCGCCGGCTTCAGATTGCCGAGCACGGCCCCGATCAGGATCGCCAGTGTCAGCGCGCTGACCCCGTAGCTGCCGATCCCCGTCATCCGGATCAGTCCATAGGACGTCGCCGCAATCAGGGAGACCAGCGCCAGGCCGGGCCACATCCGCAGGGGGTCGCGCATTTTCGTTTGCCTTTTCAGAAAGATGGCAAACGATAGCGCCGCGCCTATAATCCGTAAAACGAATTATTTAAATTACTTTAATCAATATAGCTTATGAAAATCACGCTGCGCCAACTCGAGATTTTCACCGCGATCGCCAGCCACGGCCACGTCACACGAGCCGCCGGCACCGTCGCGATGACCCAGTCGGCCGCCAGCATGGCGCTCGCCGAACTCGAACAGCAACTCGACACGCCGCTCTTCGACCGCATCGGGCGACAGCTGCGCCTCAACGAATCCGGCCGCCAACTGCTGCCGCGCGCGCTCGACGTGCTCGACCGCGTCCGCGACATCGAAACCGCGACACGCCACGGCGCACTCGGCTTCGACCTGCACCTGGGCGCCAGCCTGACCACCGGCAACCACCTGCTGCCGGGGCTGCTGGCCGATCTGCGCACGCGCCACCCGCAAAGCCGGATTCGCCTCTCGCTCAAGAACACCGAACAGGTCGTCGCCGACCTCACGCACTTCCGCATCGATCTCGGTTTCGTCGAAGGACCGGTGCAGGACGATCGGATCGTCCGCCATTTCTGGCAACGCGACCGGCTCTGCGTCTTTGCCGCGGCCGATCACCCGCTCGCCGGACGCGCCGCCACGCACGACGATCTGCGTCAGGCGACCTGGATCCTGCGCGAACGCGGTTCGGGTACCCGCGACGTTTTCGACCGGGCCCGTGCCAACGCCGGGCTGCCGATCACAGCCGCCTTCGAACTCGAACAGCCGGAAGCAATCCGCCAGTGCGTGCGCGCCGGCCTCGGCCTCGGCTGCCTGTCGATTCTCGAACTCCGCGACGCCTTCCAATCGGGCTGGCTGGCGCCGGTCGAGACGCATTTCCTCGACCTCGAACGCCAGTTCCAGGTGCTCATCCATCGCGACAAGCACCTGAGTCCCGGCATCCGCGCCATCCTCGCGCTGTGCGGGATCAACCCGGCTTAGCGCCTACTGGAAAAACTCCTCAAGCCGTTCGAACACCTCGTGCGCGGCGCCATGGCGTTGCACGCCGAGCACGTCTTCGAGCTTCTCGACCTGGCGGATCATCTGTTCGAGGCGTTCGTCTTCCTTGACCAGCAGCCAGATGCGGCTGCGCGATCCGTCGCCGACCGGCATGCAGAGGATGCCTTCGACGTTGTAGGCGCGGCGCGAAAACAGGCCGACGACGTGCGACATGACCCCGGCATGGTTGTTGACGTCGAGTTCGAGCACCGTCGGCGCGAGGTCGCTCTTGCAGGCTTTGACAATCGAATTCATGCTCAGTCTCCAATCATGTTCTTGTTGGCGCCGCCCGGCGCGACCATCGGCAGGACCTGTTCGTGGCGATCGATGCCGACATGGATCAGCATCGGCCCCGGCGTCGCCAGCGCCTGGCGCAGCGCAGCGCCCGGATCGTCGGCGCGGTCGAGGTCGCAGGTCTGCCAGCCGAAGCCCTCGGCGACCTTGACGAAATCCGGCACGCCCTTGAACTTCGACGAGTAAATGCGTTTGCCGTAGAACAGCGTCTGCTGCTGGAAGACGAGGCCGAGCGTCGCGTTGTTCATCAGCACCACCTTGACGTTGACGCCTTCCTCGGCCGCGGTCGCCATTTCCTGGATATTCATCAGGATGCTGCCGTCGCCGGAAAAGCAGACGACCGTGCGCTCGGGTTCGGCGAGTGCGGCGCCGATCGCCGTCGGCAGGCCAAATCCCATCGTGCCGAGGCCGCCGGAGGTGAGCCATTGGCGCGGACGGCGCAAGGGATACGCCTGCGCCACCCACATCTGGTGCTGGCCGACGTCGGTCGCCACCGTGGCCGAATCGCCGACCGCCTCGGCGACGGCGCGGATCAGCCCGTAGGGCGAGCGCGGATCGTCGAGTCCCGGCATCTGCAAGGGATACGCGGTTTTCAGTTCGGCGACGCGGGCATGCCAGTCGGCGCGCTCGGCCGCCTCGACCTGCGGCAGCAGGCGTTCGAGCACGGCAGCGACGTCGCCGCGGATGCCGACGTGCGCCGTCTTGATTTTGTCGAGTTCGGAGTGGTCGATGTCGATGTGGATGATCTTCGCACCCGGGCAGAACTCGGCGACCTTGCCGGTGGCGCGGTCGTCGAAGCGCGCGCCGACGGCGATCAGCAGGTCGCACTCTTCGAGCACCAGGTTCGTGCAGCGCGCCGCGTGCATGCCGAGCATGCCGAGTGAGAGCGGATGATCGACCGGCATCGCGCCGAGCGCCATCAGCGTCATCACCGTCGGCAACTGGGCCGTCTCTGCGAGGCGCAGGGCCTCATCAGAGGCCCCCGAATGGATGACGCCGCCGCCGAGGTACAACACCGGCCGCCGCGCCGCGTTGATCAGCGCCGCCGCCTGCGCGATCGGTTCCGGCTCGGGCGCCGGCGCCGGCAACCGCCCGCCCGGTGCCGGCCAGGATTCAACGACAATGCGTTCGTTCTGGACGTCCTTCGGGATATCGACCAGCACCGGACCAGGGCGCCCCGACACCGCCAGGCTGAAGGCCTTCGGAATCACCTGGAGCAGTTCGCGCGCCGAGCCGACGAGGAAATTGTGCTTGGTGATCGGAATCGACAGCCCGTAGGTATCGACTTCCTGAAAGGCATCGGTGCCGATCAATGAGCTCGCGACCTGGCCGGTGATTGCCACCAGCGGGATCGAATCGAGCTTGGCGTCAGCCACCGCCGTCAGGAGATTGGCGGCACCCGGCCCCGAGGTGGCGATGCAGACCGCCGCTTCGCCGGTAACGCGGGACATGCCCTGGGCCATGAACCCGCCGCCCTGCTCGTGGCGGGCGAGGATGTGCTCGATCCGCGTCGACTGCGACAGCGCGTCATAGAAAGGCAGGATGGCACCGCCGGGAATGCCGGCAACGTGGCGTATGCCTTGCCGTTCGAGCAGGCGCACGACAATTTCGGCGCCGCTCAGTGTTTCTCCGGCGGCTTCGGGTGCTCCGGATCGATCGTGGTTCATGGACAACCTCCTTGCAGGTGGGTGCCGGGTCCGTCCGATCGGGTGTCCAAAAAACAAACCCCCGCTCGGTCTGCACCGGCGGGGGTTTTAGAATTCTGCGGCTTATCGGCCTTGCTGTCTTCTTGCCCTCTCCGGTGCGATGCGTACCAGGCGTACTACGCTGACGAGGCGTACTACGGACAGGGCAACGACCGAAACGACGAGCGCGAGCACCGGCATCGCCGAGGCGATGAACAGTGAAGACGCGTGCAAGTCGGAAACGGGCATGATCGAAAGCTTGAAAATAAACGACGAGCGCCCATTAGAAACGAGATCAAACAAAAACACAACCACCTCGACAACGCGGGTTTATTTCGGCACCGAATGCGGACGGACAAGGCCGGTCAAATTTGTTAGTCTCCGGTTATCCCGACGTCTTTATTCCGGCACCGACCATGCACGAAAGTACCCCGCTCATCACCACCATCGCACTGGCCCTGGGCTTCGGCCTGATCCTCGGCTACCTCGCCGAGCGCATCAAGCTGCCAGCCCTGGTCGGCTATCTGCTGGCCGGCGTGGTCATCGGCCCAAATACGCCGGGCGTCTTCGCCGACGTCAAGCTCGCGCACGAACTCGCCGAGATCGGCGTCATGCTGCTGATGTTCGGCGTCGGCCTGCATTTTTCGCTCGACGACCTGCGTCAGGTGCGCAAGATCGCCCTGCCCGGCGCCCTGCTGCAAATGGCGGCCGCGGCAACGCTGGGCACATCGCTGGGCATCGCCTGGGGCTGGACCTTCGGCGGTGCGCTGGTCTTCGGGCTGTCGCTCTCGGTCGCCAGTACCGTCGTCCTGCTGCGCAGCCTCGAAGCGCGCGGCGTTCTCGATTCGATGAACGGTCGCATCGCTGTCGGCTGGCTCATCGTCCAGGACCTCGTCATGGTCTTCGTGCTCGTCCTGCTGCCGCCACTGGCCGGGCAACTCGGCGGCAACGCCGTCAGCCATGACGCCAGCTCGCCGCTCTGGCTGGAACTCGCCAAGACGCTCGGCAAGGTCGCTCTGTTCATCGTGCTGATGCTCGTCGCCGGCCGGCGCTTCGTGCCCAAGCTCCTGTGGCGCGTGGCGCGCACCGGCTCGCGCGAACTCTTCACCCTGAGCGTCATCGCGGCCGCCGTCAGCATTGCCTACGTCGCTTCCGGCCTGTTCTCGGTCTCCTTCGCGCTCGGCGCCTTCTTCGCCGGCATGGTGCTCGGCGAGTCCGACTTCAGCCACCGCGCCGCTGAAGAGTCGCTGCCGCTGCGCGAAGCTTTCTCGGTGCTCTTCTTCGTCTCGGTCGGCATGCTCTTCGACCCGTCCATCCTGATCGAGCACCCGGTGCAGGTCCTCGCCGTGCTGGCGCTGATCGTCATCATCAACCCGCTGGCCGCCGCACTCATCGTCATCGTCTTCCGCTACCCGCTCAACACGGCCTTGCTGATGCAGGCAGGACTCGCACAGATCGGCGAATTCTCGTTCATCCTCGCCGGCCTTGGCCTCGGCCTCGGCCTGATGCCGATCGAAGGCCAGAACCTGATCCTCGCCGGCGCGTTGCTGTCGATCACTCTCAATCAGCTGGTGTTTTCCCTGATCGGCCCCGCCCTCAGGTGGATCCGCTCCCGCTCGGCGCTGGCGCGCAAGCTCGAACGCAGCGACGACCCGCTGGCCGAACTGCCGATGAGCACCGACGAGAAATTCCTCTCCGGCCAGGTCGTCCTCGTCGGCTACGGCCGCGTCGGCCGGCGCATCGCCGCGACGCTGACCGACAAGGGCATTCCCTTCGTCGTCGCCGAGCAGAACCGCGAAACCGTCGAAGCGCTGCGCGCGCGCGGCTTCGCCGCCGTCTCGGGCAACGCCGCCGACCCGGCCGTGCTGATCCAGGCGCACATCGCCCGCGCCGGACTCGTCGTCATCGCTGTTTCCGACACCTTCGAAGTGCGGCGCATGCTCGACACCGCGCTCACGCTCAACCCTGGCATCGAAGTCGTCGTGCGCTGTGCCAATGATGAGGAAGTCACCCTGCTGGCGCAGGAAACCACCGGCCGCTTCTTCCTCGGCGAAGCCGAACTCGCGCAAAACATCAGCACGCACATCCTCAACCGTTACGGCAAGTCCGCCTGATCCGGAACCCCCCATGCTCAAAGGCATCAATCCGCTGCTCACGCCGGACCTGCTCAAGGTTCTCGCCGAAATGGGCCACGACGAGGCGATCGTCCTCACCGACGCCAACTTCAGCGCCATGCACGTCGCCGCCGGCAAACCGCTGCTGCGCCTGCCCGGGATCGATATGCTGAGCGCGATCACGGCGGTTTGTTCGGTCTTTCCGCTCGCCGCCGACGTCGATTGCCCGATCGCCTACATGCAGGTCGGCAACACCGAAGCGCCCTACCGCAGCGCCTTGCAGCGCGAGGTCCTCGCTGCATTGACGCCGGAGTTGCGGCCGGGCCAGGACGCCGAGGCGATCGAGCGCTTCGCCTTTTACGAACGCGCCCGCCACGCTTATGCCGTCGTCGTGACCGGCGAGTTGCAGCCCTACGGCAACTTCATTCTCCGCAAGGGCGTCATCGACGAAGCGCTGCGCCCTTAGGCGTTGGTCACTTCCGCCAGCGCCTTGTCGACCACTTCGAAGACATCGCGCGACAGTCCCGGACGCACGTGCAGCGCCGCCAGTGCCGCGCGCGCATGCGCCTGACGCTGGACGTCGAATTTGCGCCAGCGGTCGAAGCAACGGGCGAGTCGTGCGGCGACCTGCGGATTGATCGCATCCAGATCGGCAATGCGCTCGGCGACAAAACGGTAACCGCTGCCGTCGGCCGCGTGAAAATGGCGGTGATTGCCGCCAAAAGTGCGCAGCAGGGCATAGACCTTGTTGGGGTTCTTGAGATCGAAGGCCGCGTGCGCCATCAGACGCCCGACCCGTGCCGGCGTGTCGTCGCGACGGCTGCCGGCCTGGACCGCCAGCCACTTATCGACGACCAGCGCCTCCTGCTGCCAGCGTGCGTAGAACGCCGCCAGCGCCGACTCGCCTTCGTTGCCGCCGGCATTGGCGAGCGTCGCCAGCGCCGCGAACTGGTCGGTCATGTTGTCCGCCTGCTCGAACTGGCGCAGTGCCAGCGCGCGGTAGTCGGCCCGATCGAGTTCGTTCAGGTAGCCGAGGCAGAGGTTGCGCAGACGCCGCCGGCCGGCGTCTGCCGTGTCGAACTGGTAAGCGCCCACGGGTGCCAGACGCTCGTAGACATCCAGGAATTCGCACTCGATTCCGGCGGCAAACGCTGACGCGAGGGCATTGCGCGCCGCATGCAACGCGTCGGGTTCGACGACCGCCATGCGCTCGGCCAGCGTCGCTTCGCCGGGCAGCGTCAGCGCCTCGGCGATGAAAGCCGGGTCGCTATCGCTGAGCAGGACGGTCCGCGCCGCCGCGATCACGCCTGTCGGACACTCGGCGGCCTCACCACGCGCGAGCCGCGCCGCATTGGCGAGGATCAGGTCGCCGAACAGGCGCTGCCCGGCTTCCCAACGATTGAAGGGATCGCTGTCATGCGCCAGCAGATGCGCGAGTTCACGCTCCGAGTAATCGACGTCGAGGACGACCGGCGCCGAGAAATTGCGCAACAGCGACGGTACCGGCGCGGCAGCAATGTTCTCGAAGACGAAGCTTTGTTCGGGGCTGGAGAACTGCAGGATTGCCGTCGTGCGGCCGCCGCCGAGATCGAGGTCGCGTCCGTCCGGCCCGAGCAGGCCGACGGCGACGGGAATCAGGCAGGGCGCCTTGTCGGGCTGTCCCGGCGTCGGCGGACAGACCTGCGTCAGCGTCAGGGTGTAGCGCCGCGTTGCCGCGTCGTAACTGCCGCGAGCACTCACTCTCGGCGTACCGGCCTGCCGGTACCAGGTCATGAACGGCGAGAAGTCGACGCCACTGGCGTCGGCCATTGCCGCGACGAAGTCCTCGCAGGTCACCGCCTGGCCGTCGTGACGGGCGAAATAGGTGTCCATGCCGCGGCGGAAGGCGTCCTTGCCGATCAGTGTGTGGATCATGCGTACGACCTCGGCGCCCTTTTCATAGACGGTTGCCGTGTAGAAGTTGTTGATCTCGACATAGGTCGACGGCCGCACCGGATGCGCCATCGGCCCGGCATCCTCGGGGAACTGCATGGCGCGCAGACCGCGCACCTCGCGGATGCGGGCGGTCTGGCGGCTGTGCGTATCGGCACCGAATTCCTGATCGCGGAACACCGTCAGCCCTTCCTTGAGCGAGAGCTGGAACCAGTCGCGACAAGTGACGCGGTTGCCGGTCCAGTTGTGGAAGTACTCATGCGCGACGACGCGGTCGATGTTCTCGAAATCGACGTCAGTGGCGACGTCGGCGCGCGCCAGCACGTACTTGGTGTTGAAGATGTTGAGGCCCTTGTTCTCCATCGCCCCCATGTTGAAGTCGCCGACGGCGACGATCATGTAGTGGTCGAGATCGCATTCGAGCCCGAAGGTCGCCTCGTCCCAGCGCATCGCCTTCTTCAGCGCCGCCATTGCGTGGCCGCACTGGTCGAGCTTGCCCGGCTCGACGTAGATGCCGAGCTGGACCTCGCGCCCGGACGTCGTCCGGTAGGTATCGCGCAGCGCGTCGAGCTTGGCGACGACCATGGCGAACAGGTAGCTCGGCTTGCGGAAAGGATCAACCCAGGTGGCGAAATGCCGCCCGTCGGCTTCATCGCCCTGAGCGACCGGATTGCCGTTGGCCAGCAGCACCGGATAGCCCGCCTTGTCGGCGTGCAGCGTCACCGTGTAACAGGCCATCACGTCCGGCCGGTCGGGAAACCAGGTGATGCGACGGAAGCCCTGCGGCTCGCACTGGGTGAAATAGCCGTCCTTCGAGCGATAAAAACCTGACAGCTGCGTATTCCGGTCGGGCTGGATGCGCACCTTCGTTTCGAGCGTAAAGCGCTCGGGCGGCGCGGCGATGACCAGCGACTCGTCGCCAAGGGTATACGCCGACGGCGACAAGGACTGCCCGTCGATCGCCACCGACAACGTCTCGAGTTCGGCACCGTTCAGGCAGAGTGGCCCGGGCGCGACCTCCGGATTGCGCCAGCAGGCCAAGGTGGCGCTGACCACCGTCCCGTCCGGGCGCAGATCGACATCGAGCGACACGGTATCGACCCACCAGGCGGGTGGCAGGTAATCCTTGAGAAACACGGGCGCGGGAGAAACAGCGGAGGTCATCGTCGAATCTTTCTTGAAAAGGCCGCAGGGCCGCGCGTCAAAGCGTCCGGCATACGGCAAATGCAACGTCAGGGATCTGCGGATCGGACAGCGTCGAACTTTTTGCCCGAACCATTGCCGAAGTGGCAAAAGCAGCAATGGTAACGAAGCCATCCCAACCCGATCAACTCCGACCACATTCCACGAAAGGAATTCCCATGGGCAACACCGTCACTCGCGCCGGCACCCCGGTTCAACTTTCCGGCAATTTCCCCGCCAAGGGCCAGACCGCCCCGGCCTTCAGCCTTGTCGGCAAGGATCTCTCCGACGTCAGCCTCGCTTCGCTCGGCGCCCAGCGCAAAGTGCTCAACATTTTCCCAAGCATCGACACGCCGACCTGCGCGCTGTCGGTCCGCACCTTCAATCAGCGCGCCAGCCAGCTCAAGAACACCGTCGTGCTCTGCATCTCGGCCGACCTGCCGTTCGCCCAGAACCGCTTCTGCGGCGCCGAAGGCCTTGCCAATGTGGTGACGCTGTCGACACTGCGCGGCGCCGAATTCCTTGAAAACTACGGCGTGCTCATCGCCGACCGTCCGATGGCCGGTCTGGCTGCCCGCGCTGTCGTCGTGCTCGACGAAAACAACGTCGTGCTGCACAGCGAACTCGTACCGGAAATCAAGTCGGAACCGAACTACGACGCTGCTCTGGCCGTCCTCGCCTAAGCCAGTTAAACCCGCGTGAAAACGGGCGGTCCGGCATTTCGCCGCGCCGCCCGTTTTGTTTTTGCGAGTCCACAGAAGCACGGGGCAAGTCTGTGGACAATCACTGGATCCACGCGCTAATCGACTGAGTCCAAAGCATTTACCGGCACCGCCCAAAAAACAGGCAAAGCCCTCACTCCCCCTTCTTGCGCAGCGTGGTCTGCCACTGCGCATAAGTGACGCGGGCAATATCAAACCGATCCGTCGTCCGGCAATACACCGACGGCGACCCCATGCGACCGATCGGCGCAAATCCGTTGATGTGCAGGCGCTGCCCGACCAGATAATCGGCAACGTGAAACATGACAACCTCGCCGATGAACATCGTGTAAGCCCCGAGTTGCTGCTCACTATGCAGCCGACATTCAAGGCTCGCCTGCGCCTCGGCAACCCGCGGCGTCCGGATCTTGACCGACGGCGCCACGCCGAGGCCGGCAGCATCGAGCTCGCTCTCGTCGGGCGGAAAATCGGCGGCGGAAATGTTCATCGCATCGAACACCTCCTCAGTCACCATATTCACCACGAACTCGCGCTCGGCAAGAATATTTCGCGCCGTGTCCTTGAGTTCGCCGGCCTCGTTGCGGGCAACGCTGACCATGACGTAGAGCGGGTTGCTGCTGACCGCGTTGAAGAAGCTGAAGGGCGCGAGATTGACGGTGCCGGCCGGGCCGAGGCTCGTCACCCAGGCGATCGGCCGCGGCATGACGATGTTCGTCAGCAGCTTGTAGCCGTCGGCCCTGGAATGCTGTGCAGGATCGATTTGCATGGGGATACTCTCCTTGATTCGGTTGCCATCACGACAGAAGCATCATGCCACAAGCACCGGCGAGAGGATGCCGAAGACATGACCCCGGCCCCTACTCTCCCGACATTTTCCGGTCGAGCAGGCAAGCCGCGAGGGCTTTCTCCTCATCCGGAGAAAGTCTGTTCTCATCGCCGGCGAAATGACGGAGAAAGGCGCGCCGGGCGCCCTCCGGCTGGGCCGGGTCGTACCCCAGTGCGACGAGCGCGATGGCAAGGTCGAAACCCTCCGGCGCCGGCGCCCACGGCGGATCGCACCACAGGCCGAAGCCGTTCTCGGCGAGCCGCTTCCACGGAAAATACACGCTTGGATCGACCTTGCGCGAGGGCGCCACATCGCCATGACCGACGACATTGGCAACCGGAAGGTGATACCGCTTCTGGATCCCCGCCAGAACCTCCAGCAAGGAGACGATCTGCGCATCGGCAAAAGGCTCGTCGCCGTTGTTGTCGAGTTCGATGCCGATCGACAGCGAATTGACGTCGCGCATGCCGCCCCACCAGGACAAGCCGGCATGCCATGCGCGCTCCTTTTCATCGACGAGCGCCACGACCTCGCCGTCGCGTCCGATCAGGTAATGCGCGCTGACCTTGCGCGCCGGCGTCGTCAGGGTCTGCAACGCCTCCTCGATCGTATCGTCGCTGGTGTGGTGGATGACCACCAGATTGGGGCGCCGCGCATCGAAATTCGGCGACGTCGGCCGTACGGTAGACGCCGTCGGCGCGCAGCCGCTCATCCCTGCGACCAGAACCGCCGCCAACGCGCACCGCAGGACAATGGCAAGGCCTGCTCGCTGAAAATCCTTCCCGACCGAAAACATTTGCTATCCTCGCACCTGCGGCACCGCTGCCGCAAAACTGTTCCCATACCCTGCGATGAACCTGAGCCTACACATTATCGCCGGCGCCATTATCGCCGCAAGCGCCCGCAACGCCTCCGAGGTTCTGCTCGGCGCGCTGATCTGGCCGGCAATCTACTGCGCCTATGCCACGTTGATAGAACGCGCGGCCTTGCGTGAAAGCGTTGCCAAACTGCGCGAGCGCGGCAAGCCTTCGCCGCTGGCCACTTATTACAGCACGATCGGCTCTGGCGCGCTGCTCGCCGCACTGGCCGTCGCGTCTGCCGGATTCGCGCTGCGCCAGTGGCTGAACTGACGCGGGCGCCTCATTGCCGCGACAGCCCCTGTCGCTCGAGCCATTCGGCAATGAATTCGACGAACACGCGCACCTTGGCTGACGACGAGAGCCGCGCCGGATAGACGGCCCAGACGTTCGCCTCCTGCGCATAATCGGCGAGGATCCTGACCAGCCGCCCCTCGGCAATACTGGGCGCCACGTCCCACGACGAGCGCAGGATGATGCCATGACCATCGATTGCCCACTGGTGCACGATCTCGCCGTTGCTCGCCGATAGCGGTCCATGCACCCGCACCTTCTCGACGCCGCCCGGTCCGGAAAGCCGCCACAGGCCGAAATCGCGATCGCGTTCACGAATCTCGATGCAGCGATGCCGGGCAAGCTCGGTCAGCGTCGCCGGTATCCCCCAACGTGCCAGATACGCCGGCGCTGCGCAGATGATGCGGGCATTGTCGGCAACCTTGCGCGCGATCAGGCTCGGATCGTTAACGGCGCCGACGCGAATATCCAGATGAAATCCCTCGCCGACGAGATCCACCGGCCGGTCGATGAGTTCCAGCTGGATCTCGAGCAGCGGATGCCGCGCGACGAATTCGGAAATTGCCGCCGCCAGCCGGTTGCGACCGAACCCTGTGCTTGTGCATACGCGCAACTGTCCGCGCAGATCGACGCGCCCGTCCGACACCTCCTCGGTCAGGCGATCGACCTCGTCGATGATGCGCTGGGCATGACGCAGCACCAGTCCGCCCTGCTCGGTAAGGCTCACCTTGCGCGTCGTGCGATGCAGCAACTTGACCCGGAACGCCTCCTCCAGCACCGCGATGCGCTTGCTGACGAGCGCGTTTGACACGCCGAGTTCGCGCGCCGACGCGGCAAAGCCGCCACAACGGACGACCGAGCAAAACAGACGCAGATCCTCAAGCAAGGGTCTATTATTCACGAAGCGTGTCCAGTGTATTCACGAATGACGGGATTATAAACGCGGACAAAATGATTAAGCTGCGTGCATTCCATCGTCCACTTCAGGAGAAAAGCCGCATGAAAGCCCATCGCATCGCAGTTATCGCCGGTGACGGCATCGGCAACGAGGTCATGCCCGAAGGCGTGCGCGTCCTCGAGGCCGCCGCGCGCAAATTCGACATTCCGCTCGAACTCAGGACATTCGACTGGGCCCACTGCGACTACTACCTGAAACACGGCAAGATGATGCCGGATGACTGGTTCGAACAACTGCGCAGCTTCGACGCCATCTTCTTCGGTGCTGTCGGCATGCCGTCCAAGGTGCCCGATCACGTCTCGCTGTGGGGATCGCTACTCAAGTTCCGCCGCGACTTCGACCAGTACGTCAACCTCCGCCCCGTGCGCCTGATGCCCGGCGTGCCCTGTCCGCTGGCCAACCGCAAGGTTGGCGACATCGACATGATGATCATCCGCGAGAATACCGAAGGAGAATATTCCTCGGTCGGCGGACGCATGTTCGAAGGAACCGAGCGCGAGACCGTCATGCAGGAGTCGGTATTCACCCGCAAGGGCGTCGACCGCATCCTCAAATATGCCTTCGAACTCGCCAATCGCCGCCCCAAAAAACACGTGACCTCGGCCACCAAGTCCAACGGCATGTCGATCAGCATGCCCTATTGGGATGAACGCGTCGAAGCGATGGCAAAGCAATACCCGCAGGTGCGCTGGGACAAGTACCACATCGACATCCTGACCGCGCGCTTCGTCCTCAGCCCCGATCGTTTCGACGTCGTCGTCGCCTCGAACCTTTTCGGTGACATCCTCTCCGACCTCGGCCCCGCCTGCGCCGGCACCATCGGCATCGCCCCCTCGGCCAACATGAATCCGGACCGGACTTTCCCGTCGCTGTTCGAGCCGGTACATGGATCGGCTCCGGACATCTACGGCCAGGCCATCGCCAATCCAATCGCCATGATCTGGTCGGCGGCAATGATGCTCGACTTCCTCGGCAACGGCGATGTCCGCCACCTCGCCGCCCATGACGCCATCGTCGCGGCAATCGAGAAGGTGCTGGTCGAAGGTCCGGTCACCCCGGACCTCGGCGGCAAGGCCCGCACTTCCGACGTCGGCAAGGCGATCGAAGCCGCGCTCGCCTGACGCGCAGGGGCAGCCGCGAAAAAAATGCCGGAACCGGCCCCGCCCAGGGACCGGTTCCGGCATCGTCATCTAGACCCGCCGGCATCATGCCGGCAGCATTGGATCAGATCAGTCCGAGGCTTTCCTCGATACCCAGGTGGACGTTCATCGACTGCACGGCGGCGCCCGACGCGCCCTTGCCGAGATTGTCGAGACGCGCGACGACGAGCATGCGTTCGTCGTTACCGAAGACGAAGAGATCGACGCGATTGGTATCGTTGTTGGCTTCGACATTGAAGAAGCCGCCGTCGGTATTGCCATCGAGATCGACCGGTGCGACGCGCACGAAGGCCTCGCCGGCGTAATAGTCGGCGAGGATCTGGCGGACATCAGCGGTGCTCGCCTTGCGCGTGAATTGGCGCGGATGCAGATAGGCCGTCACGGCCAGTCCCTTGTAGAACGGCCCGACGATCGGCTGGAAGATCGGCGCGACCGAGAGCCCGGTATGCGCACACATCTCCGGCAGATGTTTGTGGGTCAGGCCAAGGGCATACGGGCGCGGCGCATCGATACGCTGCGGGCTCTGATAATGCTCGATCATCTTCTTGCCGCCGCCCGAATAACCAGTGATCGAGTTGGCCGCGATCTGCGTGTCGGCAGGCAGCAAGCCGGCAGCGACGAGCGGGCGGATCGCCAGGATGAAGGCGGAGGCATGACAACCGGGATTGGCGATGCGCTTGCTGGCGCGGATCTTGTCGCGCTGATCGGCCGCCAGTTCAGGCAAGCCGAACGCCCAACCGGGATTGACGCGATGCGCCGTCGACGCATCGATGATGCAGGTCTCGGGGTTGTCGACGAGCGCCACCGCCTCGCGCGCGGCATCGTCGGGCAAGCAGAGGAAGGTCACCTTCGACGCATTGATCAGGCGCTTGCGTTCGGCCGGGTCCTTGCGTTTGTCGGCATCGATCCGGAGGACCTCGATATCGTCGCGCTTGGCCAGATACTCGTTGATCTGCAGACCGGTGGTACCTTCCTGGCCGTCGACAAAAACTGTGTACGTCATGGGATTCCTGAACTGGGTTTATACCGGGCGCCTATTATCCCACGAAGCCGGCCGCCTCGTCCGGACGGCCTCTCTCATTTCCGGGGCGGGAATGTCGACTCGCGCACCTGCAGTTTTGCCTCGCTGTACTGCGTGCGGATCGCCAGATCCGGCTGTTCCATGCGCTGTGCCAGCAAGGTCGCCGCATGCTTTCCGAGTTGCCGCGCGCCGATCGACATCGTTGTCAGCGGCGGGCGCCAGTTGCAGGCAGCCTCCACATCGTCGAAGCCGACTACCGATACGTCATGTCCCGGCGACAGTCCGAGTTCGTACAGCCCCAGCGTCGCGCCGAAAGCGATGATGTCATTGAAACAGACGAGGCCCGTCGTTTCCGGCGACTCGGCGAGAACGTTCTTGGCCGCCTGAGCGGCGGCGCCGTAGGTATGCCGACAGGTAATCATCGGCATTGACGCCGGTGAAAACCCGCGGCGTTCGATGGCGTCGCAAAAGCCCATGTAACGCTCCCGGTTGACCGACGGGGAAATCAGACTGCCGAGAAAGGCAATTTGCCGATGCCCCAGTTGCAGCAGGTGGTCCGCCGCCTGCCGCGCCCCGAGCCGATTGTTGATGCCGGCATAATCGAAGGGCGCGCCATCGATCATGCGCAGCACCTGCACCAGAGGAATGTTTTCGCGCCGGTACGGTTCCAGCACGGAAATCGGCGTTCCCGAAACCGTACTGATAATCAGGCCATCAACACGCATTTCCAGCAGACGCTGCAGAAAATGCGACTGGCGCTCGAACAGTTCGTTGGTATCGGCGACGAACACAACCTTGCCGAGAGGATCAAGCACTTCCTCGAGTCCGGACAGCAATTCGGCATAAACCGGATTGGAGATATCCGGAATGATCAGCCCGACGGTATTGGTCTGCGACGACCGCAGATTGGCGGCATTGCGGTTATAGACGTAACCCGCCTGCAGCATCGCCGCTTCGATCTTTTTCCGCGTCTTCTCGGCAACCAGCGGACTACCGCGGCAGACAAGCGACACGGTGGCGCGCGATACGCCGGCAATCAGGGCGACATCCTTGAGCGTGGTCACGAAAAGCTCCGGTAGCGAAGGGGGCAACAGCTTCGCATGATATACGAGACATCCGCCCGTCCGCAGGCGGATACGCGGGAGAAGCAGCCGCCCCAGGCATGGGAACTGCGCGGCGACGGGACCAATGTCTCGACAAATGCGCCCGAAATGGAAACCGGCACCGCAGCCGGAACGCAGCCGACAATCACCACCGCTTGACAAGGCCGCCAATGAAACCTAATCTTTCGCAAAAAATTTGGATCGATCTAATTTGTTTTTTGGATCGATCTAAAACGACACAAAACAGCCGGATTTTTACCCTGTCGGAGAACATTGAATGGACACTGCCGAAGCCCTCGACCGCCGCGCTCCGCGAAAAGCGACACCGGTCGTCGGAATCACCGAACCAGGCTACGCGGACCACAGCGTCGAGGCCGGAATCCTGAAATCGATCGGCGCTGAAGTGCGCATCCTGCGCTGGGAGGGAAAGCGCGACAAACTCCTGGGCATGCTGCCGGAACTTGACGTCATCATGATCCGCGACCTGCCGCTGCTCGACCGCGAAGCCATCGCCGCCCTGCCCGCCGGGGCCGGCATCGTCCGCTATGGCGTCGGCGTCGACAACATTGATCTCGACGCCGCCAGGCAGCGCGGCATCCCGGTGGCCAACGTTCCCGACTACGGCGCCGACGTCGAGGTTGCCGACCATGCCGCCGCCCTGACACTGGCACTCGTCCGCAGGGTCGTCTCACGCGCACGCCAGGTCGACAGTCTCAAATGGAATATCGCGCAACAGGAGCCGATCTACCGGATCGCCGGGTCTACGCTCGGCCTGGTCGGCTTCGGCAAGATCGCCCGCGCCTATCTGGCGCGGATGCGCGCGTTCGGTATCGACGACGTACTGGTCTACGATCCTTACGTCCGCGACCACTATCTTGCCGAGCATCATGCCCGGGCGGCAAGCTTCGCCGAAATTTGCGGCAAGGCACAGATCATCTCGCTGCATGCACCGGCCACGCCGGAAACCCACCACCTCGTCAACGCCGACACGCTGGCGTTGATGAACACGCGCACCTGCCTGATCAACACCTCGCGCGGCGGACTCGTCGATACCGAGGCGCTGGCCGTTGCCCTTCGGGAGGGGAAAATATTCGGTGCCGCGCTCGACGTGCTCGAGCAGGAGCCGATTGCCGCCGCCTGCCCATTGCGCGGTCTTCCGAACGTCATTCTTACCGACCACACCGGCTGGTATTCGGAAGCCAGCGTACGGTCCATCCAGGAGAAAGCGGCGCTGGCCGCCTGCGAGATCCTGACGACCGGCGTGCCGACGCACTGGGTCAATCGCTGGTAATCGCGGATTACGACGCACGCAAGAACAATGGCATCACCCCACGCAATCTGTCTCACCCAAGTTTGTCGCACCTCGTTCAACCAATCGTCACCCCAGAAGTGGCCCAAACAGGAGGAATCAACATGAAGGCGTTTTCGCTGAAAACGATGAGTAAAGTGCTGGTTGCAGCAGCAGGTTTGAGCCTCTGCGCAGCGGCATTCGCGCAGCAGGTTGTTGGCAAGCTCGGGCATTCGATGCCGCCGGAGCACCCGCAGGCCGTGGCCATGAACAAGTTCTCCGAACTCGTCGGCAAGTACACCGACAACCGCGTCAAGATCCAGGTTTTCCCGAGCGCCTCACTCGGCAGCGATGACAAGATGCTGCAGGCGACGCAGGCCGGCACGCAGGAAATGTACTACGGCGCCTTCGCCGCCATCGCCGGCAATGTGCGCGAACTCGGCATCTTCGACTTCCCCTTCCTTTTCCAGAACCACAAGGAAGTTGACGCTGTCATGTGGGGTCGGATGGGCCAGAAGATTTTCGACAAGATGGCGCCGACCGGGCTGATCGGTCTCGGCTGGACCGAAGCCGGCTTCCGCAACCTCACCAACAGCAAACGCCCGGTCAAGGCCGCCGCCGACATTGAAGGCCTGAAACTGCGCGTCATGCCGAACAAGGTGGCGCTCGACACCTGGAAGGCGCTGGGCGCCAACCCGCAGGCGATGGCCTTCTCCGAGGTATTCACCGCGCTTGAAATCAAGGCGATCGACGGCGAGGAAAATCCGCTGATCCTGATCTTCACCAACAAGTTCCACGAAGTAAACAAGTACATCAGCATTACGAACCACGTCTATACGCCGTGCGGCATCGTTGCCAACAAGAAGTTCTGGGACAAGGTGAGCCCGCAGGATCAGGACGCCATGCGGCGCGCCGGTCGTGAAGCCGTCAAGTTCCATCGCGACCTGATGGACGAAGCCAACAAGGACGTCGTCGCCAAACTGAAAGCCGCAGGCGCCCAGGTCGACGTCATGCCACCCGAGGAGATCAAGAAGCTGCGCGACAAGACCAAGTCGGTCATCGACGCCTACACCAAGCAGATCGGCGAGGAATTCGTCCAGGAGTTCTACGCCGAAATCGAAAAGGTGCGTAACAGCAAGTAAATTGCCGATGCATACGGGGAAGGACTTCAAAGAGTCCTTCCCTTTTTTTGCACGTCATTCTGGCCGGCAAGAGAAGTCCTTGTACCGGCTCACGAGGAGGTCGCATGAAGGAAGGGTTGCACGCCTTAAGGCACGGTTTCTACCGTTTGCTGGAAGTGATTCTGGTAATCAGCATGGTGGTGATGTTCGTGCTGGTATTCACGAACGTGATGCTGCGGATCTTTTTGAATACGGGCATCGATTTTGCTGAGGAGATTCCGCGCTTTGCGTTTATCTGGATGACCTTTGTCGGTGCGGTGATCGGGATGAACAAGCACACGCACCTTGGGGTGGATATGGTGGTGGCGGCCTTGCCGGTATTCGGGCGCAAGGTGTGCTGGGGCATCAGCCAGGTGATCATGACGGTGTGCAGCCTGTACATGCTGTACGGGACGTGGATGCAGCACGAGATCATTGCGTCGAACGCGTCGCCGGTGCTGCAGTTGAGCATGCTGTGGGTGTATGGCGTGAGCTACCTGACGGGGACGGCGATCACGATCATCTGCCTGTCGAATATCGTCCGGCTGTTCCTTGGTCAGGTTGATGAGAGCGAGCTGATCGACGTGCAGGAAGAAGGCATGGAAGAGGCGCACGAGATCGAGAAGGAAATGGCCGAACACGCGAGCCACGGGGGGAACAAGGCATGACCGTATTAGTCTTTATCACGTCGCTGCTCGGGCTGATGGCGCTGGGCATGCCGGTGGCGTTTGCGCTGGTCGGCTGCGGCCTGTGCATGATGTATTTCATGGGCATGACGGATCCGCAGATCGTCATTCAGAACATGTGGGACGGGGCGAACAGTTTTCCGCTGCTGGCGGTGCCGTTCTTCATGCTGGCGGGCGAGCTGATGAATGCTGGCGGGATGACGCGGCGGATCATCACGATGGCGATGGCCTGGGTCGGACACATTCGTGGCGGACTTGGCTATGTGGCGGTCATGGCGGCGGTGATCATGGCGGCCTTGTCGGGATCGGCGGTGGCTGACACGGCGGCGCTGGCGTCGGTGCTGGTGCCGCTGATGCGCAATGCCGGCTACAACGTGAACCGTTCGTGCGGGCTGATCGCCTGCGGCGGCATCATCGCACCGATCATTCCGCCGTCGATCGGCTTCATCCTGTATGGCGTGACGGGCGGGGTGTCGATCACCAAGCTGTTCATTGCCGGGATTGTGCCGGGGGTGCTGATGGGTGTCTCGATCATGATCGCGTGGTGGTGGTGCACCAAGCATGACGAGATGCGCGTCGAGGCGAAGACGAGCCTGAAGGTGAAGCTGGAGGAAACGCGCAAGGCGGCGTGGGCACTGGTGTTGCCGATTGTCATTGTCGGCGGCCTGAAGATCGGCGTATTCACGCCGACCGAGGCGGCGGTGATCGCGGCGGCCTATTCGCTCTTCGTCGGCGTGGTGATCTATCGCGAGATCAAGATTCCGCAGCTCTTCGGCCTGTTCCTGCGGGCGTCGGAGACGACGGCGGTGATCATGTTCCTGGTATCGGCGGCGGGTGTGTCGGCGTGGCTGATCACGGCGGCGGACATTCCGGGGCAGCTGGCGCAGATGGTCGAGCCGTTCATGGACAACAAGATGCTGCTGACCTTCGTGCTGATGCTGCTGGTCTTGGTGGTCGGGACGGCGCTGGATATGACGCCGACTATCCTGATCATGACGCCGGTGTTGATGCCGGTGTTGAAGCAGGCGGGGATCGACCCGGTCTATTTCGGCGTGCTGTTCATGATCAACAACGCGATCGGGCTGGTGACGCCGCCGGTCGGGACGGTGCTCAACGTCGTCTGCGGCGTGGCGCGGATTCCGATGAGCGGGGCGATCCGCGGTGTCGTGCCGTTCATGATCGCCCAGACGGTGGTGCTCTTCCTGCTCGTCTTCGTGCCCGAACTCGTCACCTTGCCCCTCAAGTGGATGACGGCGCGCTGACCGGCGATCGTCGGCGTCTGCACGCCAACCGGGTTTGCGTACTCACCGGCGAGTCGCGCAGTCCCGGTGGCGGTGCCCTGTTGACGGTAATCACCGCACCGGCGCCGAACAGCGGTCAGCTTTTTGACGTGGGCTGAGTCAAGACAGCCACCAGATCTCCTGACTGGATTGTCGATGGAGTACCGCCCCCCGTTGCCAGCGGCATGGCCGACAACGACGGCGAACCGAGCTTGTACTGGGCAATTGCGTTGGCCAGCAAAGCGGTCTGGGTTGACGAGGCAGTACTATCAACGGAGAGCGTCGAGGTAGTGCTCACCGAAGTAGTGTTTGCATAGTTGCCAATCGCGTTCGCCAGAGCGCTGCTATTTTGGGCAAGCGTGGTCCGGAACCAGACATCGGCCATCGCGTGCTCGGTGCCGTCTGTCGTTTCATAAGTGGAGCTGAGGCCAACCAGGTTGCCCGCATTAACTTCACTGCTCGCGACCGCATTGAGATTCAACTGGGTGATGCCAAGATCTTGAAGCGATTTCAATTCGCCGGCATCGGTTTCTCCGTCGCTGTCCTGGTCCACCCAGACCTGCAAGGATGACCAAGCAGAATCTTGCGCATTCAGCAGCCCATCACCGTTCGCATCGAGTTCGCCAAGTGCCTCGTACCCGTTGCTGGCCGTACTGCCGTCAGCAAGAAGAGTCGCAGTACCGAACAACTCCGTGCCATCGTTGATGATGCCATCGTGATTTCGATCCAGAACGAGAAGACCGTCGCCTCCGGTTATCCAGCCCGTCGTCAGTTTTTCCCCGGTTGCAGAAATATCAAACTGAACGCCCGCCGTATAGCTTTGCGTCGTGATGCCATCACCGTTCAGATCAAGAACGATGGGGGAAACATAGGGCTGAATGACAGCGAGTTGATCTGCTGAAAGTGCTGCTTGTTGCGTCGTCGTCAGCGCCATGATCTGGTCGGTGGAAAGCGCAGCAAGCTGTTGCGTCGTCAGTGCTTGCAGGTCGGTAGTCTCGATAGCCTGCAACTGATCACTGGAGAGCGCCACCACCTGCGCCGTCGTCAGCGCGCCAACCTGTGCGCTGCTCAGTGCGACAATGTCATCGGTGCTGAGCACCTGGAGCTGGCTCGACGAGAGTGCCGCCGTGGCCTCGGTCGACAGGCTGCTGATCTGACTGGTCGTCAGGACCGCAACCTGATCGCTGCCCAAGGCCAGAACCTGCATCGTCGTCAACGCTGCGACATCCCCGGTTTCGATGGCCTGCAGCTGATCACTGGAGAGCGCCACCACCTGCGCTGTCGTCAGCGCGCCAACCTGTGCGCTGCTCAGCGCGACAATGTCATCGGTGCTGAGCACCTGGATCTGGCTCGACGAGAGTGCCGCCGTGGCCTCGGTCGACAGGCTGCTGATCTGACTGGTCGTCAGGACCGCAACCTGATCGCTGCTCAGTGCTTTCACCTGCGCCGTCGTCAGTGCCGCAATATCTCCCGTTTCGATGGCCTGCAACTGATCACTGGAGAGCGCCACCACCTGCGCCGTCGTCAGCGCGCCAACCTGTGCGCTGCTCAGCGCGACAATGTCATCGGTGCTGAGCACCTGGAGCTGGCTCGACGAGAGTGCCGCCGTGGCCTCGGTCGACAGGCTGCTGATCTGACTGGTCGTCAGGACCGCAACCTGATCGCTGCCCAAGGCCAGAACCTGCATCGTCGTCAGTGCCGCAATATCTCCCGTTTCGATAGCCTGCAGCTGATCACTGGAGAGCGCCACCACCTGCGCCGTCGTCAGCGCGCCGACCTGTGCGCTGCTCAGCGCGACAATGTCATCGGTGCTGAGCACCTGGAGCTGGCTCGACGAGAGTGCCGCTGTGGCCTCGGTCGACAGGGCGCCAATCTGTCCGGTCGTCAGGACCGCAACCTGATCGCTGCCCAAGGCCAGAACCTGCATCGTCGTTAACGCTGCGACATCCCCGGTTTCGATGGCCTGCAGCTGATCACTGGAGAGCGCCACCACCTGCGCCGTCGTCAGCGCGCCAACCTGAGCGCTGCTCAGTGCGACAATGTCATCGGTGCTGAGCACCTGGAGCTGGCTCGACGAGAGTGCCGCCGTGGCCTCGGTCGACAGGCTGCTGATCTGACTGGTCGTCAGGACCGCAACCTGATCGCTGCCCAAGGCCAGAACCTGCATCGTCGTCAGCGCGCCAACCTGTGCGCTGCTCAGTGCGACAATGTCATCGGTGCTGAGCACCTGGAGCTGGCTCGACGAGAGTGCCGCTGTGGCCTCGGTCGACAGGCTGCTGATCTGACTGGTCGTCATGACCGCAACCTGATCGCTGCTCAGTGCTTGCACCTGCGCCGTCGTCAGTGCCGCAATATCTCCCGTTTCGATGGCCTGCAGTTGATCACTGGAGAGCGCCACCACCTGCGCCGTCGTCAGCGCGCCAACCTGAGCGCTGCTCAGCGCGACAATGTCATCGGTGCTGAGCATCTGGAGCTGGCTCGACGAGAGTGCCGCCGTGGCCTCGGTCGACAGGCTGCTGATCTGACTGGTCGTCAGGACCGCAACCTGATCGCTGCCCAGCGCCAGAACCTGCGCAGAGGTCAGCGCCCCGATATCCGCAGTTTCGATCACCGCAATCTGCGCGCTGTTCAACACACCAAGTTGCGCTGTGGTCAGAACATGGACCTGCGCCGTCGTGAGTGCCGGAATCTGACTTGTGTTCAGTGCCGAAAATTGACTGGGCCACAAGGCAAGGATCTGGTCCGGCGAAAAATAGGGAATCTGGTCAGTGGTAAGCGCTGAAATCTGGTCCGTACCCAGAAGGCTGATGTCGCCTGTGGACAAACCGGAAATATCGCTCCCCGACAGCGCTGCAATTTCTGCGGGGGAGAGCGAAGTGATACTGCGTGCGGCACGAGTGACAGGAGCGGCGGGGCTGGAAGGAATTCTTCCGCCATGTGCGATCCACGACCCCGTCTTGCGAAGTCCGCCAAGTGTGTTTTTGACTAACCTTTGTAGAAAATTCAAGTCTTGCCCCGTAACGCAACAGCACCAGGTGAAGCCCCCTCGCCGGTTTTGCCGAAAAGAGGGATTTTATGCAATCAGCTTTTCCACCAGCTTTTCATGTTGCCATTGACGCCATTCGTTAACGAACTTCATCGGAACTCGTTGGAATGTCTGCAAACTGAACTCTGGATACGCCGCAATTCTACCGGGTTTTGCACAACATGCCGGACTATGCCATTTCCGTATCGTGTTAGGGAATTTCCAATCGAAAAACTACCGACG
This sequence comes from uncultured Propionivibrio sp., assembly GCF_963666255.1. Lineage (NCBI taxonomy): Bacteria > Pseudomonadati > Pseudomonadota > Betaproteobacteria > Rhodocyclales > Rhodocyclaceae > Propionivibrio > uncultured Propionivibrio sp. The sequence continues at coordinate 95,383 of NZ_OY762656.1, forward strand.
AGCTTCGTCAACCGCAGGTCCGGGTTTGTTTTCTCTGAAGGAATCGCTCGGCAAGCAGTGCCCGCCCAAACGGGCAGATGCAGCGCAAAAGAGTGCGCCGACTGTTCCCCTGCGCCAGCGCCGGTTCTGGCGAACGCTCGATTCGCGTGGTCAATGGCCGGGGTAAGCTCATTGTTGTCAGCCCCTCAATCCCGTTGGCCAATCGTGCGACAACATCAAGAGCTGCAGAGAGGAGAACCCTCTCTGCAAGCTGCGTGTTTTACTTGATGCCCAACACCCTGGCGACCTCGGACTTGTAGAGCTTCTGGATTTCCGGATCGTAACTGCTCATGAACTTGTCGATCACTGGCTGAACCGCACGACGCATCCTTTCCTGCTCCGCAGGCGAAACGTCGTTGTACTGCATCCCGGCCTTCTTCAGTTCGCTGACGGCATCTTCCGCTGCCGCCAGGCTGACCTTGCGCTGGTAGTCACGCGCCTCGACCGCAGCATCCTTGAGGATTTTCTGCTCCGTTGCCGAGAGTTTGTCCCAGAACATCTTGCTCACCAGGATAATGTTTGCGGCATAGACATGGTTGGTGGCGCTGACATATTTCTGAACTTCATAGAACTTGTTCGAGCGAATGACGTTGAACGGGTTCTCCTGCCCATCGACGGCTTTGGTTTCGAGCGCGGTATAGAGCTCGCTGAAACTGAGCGGCATGGGCGACGCCTTGAGCGCCTGGAAGCTCTCCAGAAAGACCGGGTTCGGAATAACGCGGAGCTTGAGTCCCTGGAAGTCCTCAAGCTTGGCGATCGGACGCTTGCTGTTGGTGACGTTGCGGAAGCCAAGATCCCAGAAAGTCAGGGCGACTAGGCCCTTCTCAGGGAGCTTTTGCATCAAGGCGTCGCCGAGCGGACCATCGACCAGCGCAAACCCCTGCTTATAGGTGCTCACCGCGAACGGGAAGTCGATGACACCGAGATCCTTGACGAGTCCGACCACCGACGTCGTCGCCGGCGACTGCATTTCCTGCGTGCCGCCGCGCAAAGCCTGCGTCTGTTGCTGTTCGGTCCCGAGCTGGTTGGACGGATATTCCTTGACCTGAATCTTGCCGCCGCTCTTTGCGGCAACGATCTCGGCGAATTTCTTGACGCCAGCGCTGATCGGATGGTCAAGGTTGTTCAGATGCCCGAACCGAATGGTCCGCGGCTGGATGTCGTCGGCGGCCATGGCCGATGACGAGGCCATCAGGCCGGCGAAAAGACAGGACAACAGAATGCTTGGCGTTCGATTCTTCATGAAACCCTCCGGGTGGTGAACGATGCACTATGTACTGCGAACTCAGAGAAGGAGCAACAAGGGATGCTCCGCCTGTTCATGCCGGACATACCCGCCATCACGCCGCGCGCCCCGGCCAGGCGCGAAGCCGGGATTCACTACGACAACCATTTCATCGGAACAAGAACCAGCGACGGGAAGAATACGAGCAGGAACATCAGCGCCGTTTCGGCGAACAGGAACGGCCAGACGCCTTTGATGACGTCATCGAGCGATTCCTTCGACACACCGGCAACGACGTTCAGCACGTTGCCGACCGGCGGCGTCAGCAATCCGATCGCATTGTTCATGATGAAGATGACGCCGAAATAGATCGGATCGATGCCAGCCTGCTTCACGACGGGAACCAGAATCGGCCCAAGAATCAGCACGGTCGGCATGAGGTCGAGCGCAGTGCCGATGACAATGACCAGCAGCGTGATGACAAACATCAGCGTGATCTGGCTATCCATGAAGGGTTGCAGCAGGACGACCACCTGGGCCGGGATATCGGCGACAGTAATCAGCCAGGCCGAGACCATGGCGCTGGCGACGAGGAACATGATCGTCGCAGACGTTCTGACGGCAGCCACCAACACCCGGGGAATCATCGTCAACTTGAGTTCGCGATAGATGAGCAATCCGGCAAACAGCGAGTAAAAAACGGCAACCGACGCCGCTTCGGTCGGCGTGAACACCCCGGCCTTCATGCCGCCGATGATCACCAACGGCAACACCAGAGCCCAGACGCCGTCCCGGAGCGCCTTACGCAAACGGCCGAAATCCATCGTGCGGGGCGGTACGTCCTTGAAGTCCTTGCGGGCCACCAGCCACCAGGTCGCGGCAAGGGCCATGGCCATCATCAGGCCGGGAAAAATACCGGCGAGAAACAGTTTGGTGATCGACAGTTGCGCCGTCACCCCAAAAATGACGATGGGAATCGACGGCGGCACCACTGGTGCGATGCATCCCGCCGAGGCAATCAGCCCCGCTGAACGGGGGACGTTGTAATTGGCGTTGCGCATCATCGGAATGAGCAGCGCCGCCACGGCCGCGGTATCGGCGACCGCCGAGCCGGAAATGCTGGCGACGATCGCCGCCGCGATGATTGCCACATAACCGAGGCCGCCCCGCACATGGCCGACCAGTGCATCGGCAACATCGACAATGCGCTGGGAGAGGCCACCGGCATTCATCAATTCGCCGGTCAGCATGAAAAACGGAACCGCCATCAGCGGATAGTTGTTGGCGCCTTCCAGCAGGTTCTGCGCGACAATCTGGGAATCAAAATTCCCCATCTGTACCATCATCGCCACGCCACAGATCAACAAGGAGAAGGCAATCGGCGCGCCGAGTGCCATTGCCGCCAACAACGCCAGAACAAAGGTTGCTATGGTCATAATTGGTTCGCCTACTCGCCCGAGCGGGCGCTATTTGGGATGAGTTCATCGCTGGGCATGCGGCCGGTCATCTGTCGCCACAGCGAAACCGCGAGAACAACGGTCATTCCGGCACTTGCGATCAGCAGCGAGGCCTGGATGATCCCCATCGGGATATTGGTCACAGGGGCAAGATCCTCCATGCCGAGGACGACCTGTTTCCACGATCCATGCACGAGCAACAGGCAGCAGAGCAGCGAGAGAAAGTCGGCCAGGAAGCGGCAGACCCGCCGCCCGGTATCGCCGAACAGGCTAATGACGCTGCTCATGCCGAGATGAGCGTTGTCTTTCATGACGACCAGCGCGCCGATCAGCGTGATCCAGATGAAAAGAAAGCGCGACATCTCTTCTGAAAATACGATGCCCGTGTTGAATCCATAACGCAGGACGACATTGCCGAAGACAAGCGTTGCCATGATGGCAAGCACGACCGCCAGCAGTCCTTCCACCCACTTCACTATTCTTGCCATAGCGCCCCCTCTGGTGATGCCGGTGTCACGTCATTCCCCGAAATCGCGGAAACCAGCGGTCAGGCGTATGCCGTTTCCTTATCAGGGCGAAGCGATTAAAGCAGCGCCATGTATCGTCAATTTGTCCTGGCCGACGCGCTTTGTATCTTTCTGTGTCAAAGTCATAGGCGATACATCCCGATACATACCGACGGTCGAAACGACTGGAAATGGACGTAACTAGGGAGTTAAATTGATGCCATGAACGAACCGAAATCGGCCCATATCCTGGTCATCGATGATGATCGCGACATTCGTGAACTGGTCGGCGAATATCTTGAGCAGAATGGTTTTCGCGTTTCCTGCGCCGGCGACGGAAAGCAGATGGACACCGTCCTTGCGAGCAAAGCCCCGATTGACCTGATCGTCCTCGACCTGATGCTGCCCGGCGAGGACGGACTCTCTATTTTTCGCCGCCTGCGCACCGACTATCGTCCGCCGATTCCGGTCCTAATGCTTACCGCCAGGTCCGACGACATTGATCGCATCATTGGCCTCGAACTGGGCGCGGACGATTACCTGACCAAGCCCTTTGTCCCCCGCGAACTGGTCGCCCGGATCCGTGCGGTGTTGCGGCGAGTCCGCATGCTGCCGCCCTCGAGCGTGACCGAGTCCAGCGCCCGTGCGGCTGCGTTTGGCGAATGGCGACTCGATCTGCTGCAACGCAACCTGATCGACCGGTATGGCGTCGTCACCCCGCTCGGCGGCGCCGAATATGCGCTGCTGCGCCTGTTTATCGATCATCCGCAACACATCTTCAGCCGTGACCAGTTGCTGACACAGTTGGCACGACGAGAGTTCGAGATCGAGGACCGTTCGATCGACCTGAGGGTCAGTCGCCTGCGACGCCGACTCGGCGATCATGCCCGCGATCCCAAGTACATCCGGACGATTCGCAACGAGGGCTATGTATTCGCTCAAGCCGTCAGCTACGAGGCTTGACCGTGTTTCGCTCGCTTTCCGCCCGTCTCTTTGCGATTCTGACCATTGGACTGGGAGTCATTCAAATAGCCAGTTTCCTTGGTTTCATGGCTTACCGCGGCCAGGAGATCAAGGAACAGATCACCCGTTTTCTCGGGGCCGACCTCTCGTTCGCCTACGATTTCATGCGCAGCCTTCCGCCCGAGCAGCGACTGGAATGGTTGGCAAGACTGAACCAGGGCTTCCATTACCGTTTTTCGCTGGAACCTGCCACGGCACACAGCGTCGAGACACAGCCCAATGACGAACGACTGGTTGCGCTGTCGGCGGTGTTGCGGGCGAACCTTCCCCCGGAAGCCAAGCTGACCTTCAGGGAACCGGTTGGTGTCCCCGCATCGGCAAAGGACAAGGCGATCCAGACGGTATTGGTGTTGGACGAGCATCATGCCCTTGTCCTTCATCTGTTTGACCCGTTCAGCATGCCCTCCGAGGGGTCGCTCATGGTGTTCCTCGTCGTCGTCCTGCTGGCGGTTTCGCCTTTTGTCTGGTGGGCCGTACGGGTGGCAACGCGGCCGATCGATCGCATGCTCCTCACCATCGAACAATTCGGCAAACATCCGAACTCTCCTCCGGTGCCGGAGTCCGGCCCGGATGAACTGAAACGGGCGGCGCAGGCGGTCAATGCCATGCGCGAACGAATCCTTCGGCATATCGAGGAAAGAACGCAAATCCTGGCCGCGATTGCCCATGATCTCCAGACGCCGCTGACGCGCTTGCGTCTTCGGTCTGAAGCCCTGGCCGCCGGACCGCAGCGTGACCATCTGATTCACGATGTCGAATACATGGCAGAACTCGTCACCGAGGGGCTCGACTACGCCCGCAGCGCGCAGTTGTCGGAGACCCTGACCGCCATCGAAGTCAACCAGTGGCTTGAAGGGATGATCGACGACGCGCTCGACTCAGGCGCCAAGTGTCGTCTGACGGGACGCGCCAACACCCCGTATTCGGGTGCACTGCGTGCGCTGACGCGCGCGATGCAAAATCTCATCGAGAACGCACTCAAGTATGGAGAGGAAGCCGAGATCCGGATTGAAGACTCGCCGGAGCGACTGGTTATCCGCGTGCTGGATAATGGTCCCGGACTCAGCGAGGACATGCTGCGCAGGGTGTTTGACCCATTCTTCCGCGTCGAACAGTCGAGAAGTCGCGAAACCGGTGGCAGTGGTCTCGGATTGAGTATCGCGCGCAACATCGTCTGCGCGCATGGCGGTGACATACGTCTCGCCAATCGACAGGACGGTGGGCTCGAAGCAACCGTTGACTTGCCGCGGGAAATGCCGGGCAGCATATCCTCGACGGCGGAAGCCGAGGATATGCGGTTCCCGAGCCATGCCCGCTCCGGGCGGTGACATCATGTATCTCTGTATTGGCGGCGGCGTATTGACCACTGACCACGAGGCGGCTTCATTTGCGCATCCCGTGTTCGTCTTCCAGTTCAACGCCTACGGTCCCGATGATTCTCTGGAAGAGGACTTGCTCGACGCGCGCCCCATGCAGGCCGCGGATTTTGTCGCACGGGCATTTGTCGCCGAACAGGCGGAAGGCAGACGCTACTCGCTGAACGAGTACAACCTGATCGCGCGTTTTACATCAATGCCGTCCAGTGAATATGGCTACGATGAATAACCACGGCCAAAAAATGGCCACCGCGACGGGATGAGCGGAAGCAATAAAAAAGCGCCCCGAAAGGCGCTTTTTTGCTTGGTACCTGGCGGAGACGGAGGGATTCGAACCCTCGATTCAGGTTTTGCCCGAATGCTCCCTTAGCAGGGGAGTGCCTTCGACCTCTCGGCCACGTCTCCGGAAGGGCGCGATGATAGCCGTTATCGCGACCTCGGTCAAACGAAAATCAGCTATTCCTTGTCCAGCCCGAAAACCTTGTGCAGCACGCGAACCGCCAATTCCAGATACTTCTCTTCGATCACCACCGAAATCTTGATTTCCGAGGTCGAGATCATCTGGATGTTGATACCTTCGGCGCCGAGCGCGCGGAACATCTTGCTGGCAATCCCCGGATGCGAACGCATGCCGACGCCAACCGCCGACACCTTGCAGGTCTTGCTGTCACCAACAACGCCGCGGGCCTTCATTTCGACAGCACAGTTATCGAGAATGCTCTTGGCCTTGTTGAAATCCCCACGATTGACCGTAAACGAGAAATCAGTCAGCCCTTCCTGGCTGACGTTCTGGATAATCATATCGACATCGATATTCGCTTCCGCGATCGGCCCCAGAATCTTGTAGGCAACGCCGGGCAGATCCGGCACGCCAAGGATGGTCAACTTGGCTTCGTCACGATTGAAGGCGATGCCTGAGATGATCGGTTGTTCCATGTTTTTGTCTTCCTCAACGGTAATCAGAGTCCCTTCGCCTTCATCCTCGAAGCTCGAAAGCACACGCAGTTTGACCTTGTATTTCCCCGCAAACTCGACGGAACGAATCTGCAGCACCTTGGACCCCAAACTCGCCATCTCCAGCATTTCTTCGAAGGTGATGGTGTCGAGCTTGCGCGCTTCAGGAACAACGCGCGGATCGGTCGTATAAACGCCATCGACGTCGGTATAGATCTGACATTCGTCGGCCGTCAGGGCGGCGGCAAGCGCCACTGCCGAGGTATCCGAACCGCCACGTCCAAGCGTCGTGATATTCCCGTCTTCATCGGCCCCCTGGAATCCCGCCACGACAACAACATTGCCGTCTGCCAGATCGCGGCGAATTTTCTTGTCATCGATTTTCAGAATCCGCGCCTTGGTATACGTGCTGTCCGTCAGCACCTTGACCTGCGGACCGGTGTAGCTTTTGGCCTTGAGACCACACTCATGCAACGCCATCGACAGCAATGCGATCGTCACCTGCTCACCGGTCGACGCAATCACATCCAGTTCGCGCGGCGACGGCGTCGCCGATACTTCTTTCGCCAGCGCGATCAGCCGGTTGGTTTCTCCCGACATTGCCGACGGTACAACCACGATGTCATGACCCTGCGCTTTCCAGCGAGCAATGCGCTTGGCCACATTCTTGATGCGTTCGGCCGAACCGACCGAAGTCCCTCCGAACTTCTGAACTATCAGCGCCATTCCTAATCCAGTGTGTTGGTCTTGAAAGGTTGCCATTCTACCCTATTACCAAGCTGAATATACAGGGCAAATCCCCACTTCCGGCCTGCCGGAGAAGGGCTCGAGCAGAACGCCCGTTCATGCCACTTGCAACTTACCAGCACAGTGTCCTATACTCCGAAACGCTATTACTAAAGTAATACCGAATAGGACAACAGCAACCAATCAGCGGTTGGATGCAATTCAAACCAAATCCATGAACGGTGAGAGATCACCAATAGAAAGGATGCCATGAGCAACACGAAAGCAACTGAAACGATCGACTCCCGCGAAATTCGTCGCAAACTGGGCCTGAACCAACAACAATTCTGGTCGCAGCTCGGCGTGACGCAGAGCGGCGGTTCCCGCTACGAGAGTGGCCGCAACATGCCGAAACCGGTGCACGAACTGCTCCGCTTGGTACACGTCGAACAGATCGATCTTCAGCGCGTCAAGCGCGACGACATGGACATCATCGCGTACCTGAAGAGCCAGGACGCAGCGCTCTACAAGACGCTCAAGAAATCGGCAAAGGCCTGGAAAAAGGGCGCCTGAGCTTCAGTCCCCACTCAAGGGCTGACCGTCACGCGAATTCCAAGCGTTTCGATCCGGTCGGCAAAACGCCGGAGATACTCCGGCGGAAGCGCTGAAAGACGCGGCGCTTCCGGCTGAAGGGATGGGCGTGCCAAACCGTAGAGGTGCACGCCCTTGACCTTGTCCTTGAGCGACGCCAACAAGGCCAGGTAGGCCTGTTGTTCGGTCTCGTCCGCTTCCTCCCCATCCATCGCGAACCAGCAGGTTTGCACCCAGGTATCGGCGAGTTCCGCACACTGCAGCAAGGCTTTTTGCGTCTTTTCGAGCGAAAAGGCGACCTGGTTGATGCGCGCGACCGCCGCTTCGCTCGCCCGATCGACCTTGAACCAGACCTCACCGCGCAAGGCACCGATGCGCCGGATACCCTCTCGCACGGCCGGTCGGTGCATGAGGCTCCCGTTCGTGATGAGACGGACAGTCAGCGCATCGGACAGCGAAAACTCACGCAACACACGCTCGACACAGCCGACCGCATCGGCAAAGCCATCGGCACTCGTCGGTTCTCCGTTCCCTGAAAACGCCACATCGACAAGACGCCGCATCTCGGGCGGCACTTCACGCTCAAGATAGTCACCCGCGCAGACTTGCCCGATGAATCCGCGCAACTCGGTCTCCAGCAAGGCAAGATCGACAGCCGGCGGACCACCGCGCTTCAGATCCGGCACCTGACAATAGACGCAGGCCCAGTTGCAGGCATTGTTGGGGTTGAGATTGATGCCGATCGACACGCCGCCGGCCCGGCGGGAAATCACCGGGTAGACGTAAAGCAATCCGACACGGTCGCGGCGATGATCATCGATCGTCAGCATGAAAACTCCGTCGAGAAAGGGCTGTATGCCCAATGATATAATTGAGAACTGCTCAGTACCCGGTTTTTTTCAATGTTCATCACTCGCCGTCTGGAATTCGACGCCGGACACCGTATCCCCGACCACAAGAGCCAGTGCCGCCACCTGCACGGGCATCGCTATGCCATCGAGATCACTCTGGGTGGCGATATCATCCGGCAGGCCGGCAATGCCGCCAACGGCATGGTCATGGATTTTTCCGAGGTCAAGGCACTCGCCAAGACGCACCTCGTCGACCTGTGGGACCATGCGTTCCTGGCTTTTGCCGGAGACACGGCGATCGTCGAGTTTCTCGGCACCCTCCCCGGCCACAAGACGGTCATCCTTGACTGCGTCCCCACCGCGGAGAACCTCGCGGAAAAGGCTTTCGCCATTCTCGACGAAGTCTATCGCGACTCCTTCGGCAACCACCTGCACCTCGAACGCGTGCGCCTTTACGAAACGCCCAACTGCTGGGCCGACGCTGTCCGTCAGAAACCCGCCATTTAGCGGGCACTGTTCGGCATTTTTTGTGCCGCGTCGATCACCGGTTTGATGTGTTTGTCGTAATCGGCGATCGCAGCGCCATACACCACCTGCATCAAGTCCCCCAACTTCGCCGCAAGTTCAGGACAGTGGGTCTGCATCCATTCGAAGCGCGCGATATCGGTCCGCACCGTGCAATTCCAGCACTCGAGAGAATCGGGCAGCCCTTGCTGATACTGAGACGGCAGCGCGACACCTTCGTCCTGGCAGAACGCCAGCACTTCCGCCGACGTCCACGCATCGATCGGGGCGACCAGGCGTTCGCTCGGAAACGGCCTCAGCATGCGCGGGAATGAGGTCTTCTGATTGCGCAGGTCCTCCGCCGTCTGGCCATGCAAGACCATATCGGCGTCATAACGCCTGATGTAGTTCGCCAGCGGTCGATATTGCAGGTCCTTGCAGCAATATCCGTTCGACTGGATCAGCACGCCCGGATTCTTCTCATGCGGCCGATGGCGGACGGGAATGAGCGCCGAAGGCAAGCCTTTCCGGGCGAAATACCGCGCCTGATCGGAAACGAGTTCCACATGGTCCCATCCGGCCAGTTGTTCGCGGACAAACCCGACCATATGCGGGAACATTTCGCTGGTCCGCGCCCAGGCGATGTGCAAACGATCGCGATAGGGCCGGCACAGGTGCAGCAGCAGCAACGAATCCTTGCCCCCCGAGAGCGTCAATACCGGCCGCGATGCCGTTGCCATTGCGGCGTCGATGATTCTTCGCGTTTCCTCGAGCTTGCTCACTTGACCCTCTCCACATCCCGCCGACGCAACACACCCGTCATTGATACTTTCACGCCACTTCCCTCACGACGCCATTGCCGGCACGGCCCTCGAGAATACCACAGTGCATTTTCCTCACAGCGCCGTCCGCGATACGATACCCTGCTGATTTCCTGAGGCGACGTAAGCGCATGAACAAGGCATCGACTGGATTTCGACAGGCGCACCCGCTCGGCGCGTTACCGACGCGGGCGGAGGGGGCTCCGGCGGCTCGATATCGCGGGTACAACCCGGCAGCAAAGCGGCGACACCGGCGCGCCGGACAATGTCAGGAACCAGGCAGCTGACGGAATAACCGCCATGCATTTCTTCACCAACGCCGCCTTCCCGCGCCCATGACCACCAATCCCGGGGACATCCTCTCGAGCGGCGCAGCCCCCGACGGAGAGGCCGCGCGACAACGCGCTGCCGATGCAGCCTGCCTGTGCGGCATCCGCGCGTTGGAGAATGGCGATAAGGCGACGGCCTTGCGCGCATTCAACGAATCGCTGGCGATCGACCCGTGCCATTCGGATGCCCACGCCAATCTCGGCTACCTCCGCTTCAATCGCGGCAACGTCACCGACGCCGAAACCCATCTGCGCCGCGCCATCGAACTGTCGCCGCAGTGCTCCGAAGCCATCCTGAATCTCGGTGTGCTGCTGACAACATCGAAACGCTACCGCGAGGCCGACGCCGTCTGCCAACTGGCAATCGCTCGCCGCCCCCTGTCGCCCCAGGCTTGGTCGAACCTCGGCGTGCTGTATGCCCGCCAGAAGCGCGAAACTGATGCAGAACAGTGCTACCGCACCGCAATGAGCATCGACGCCGACCATCTCGCCTCGCGCTTCAACCTGAGCTACCTGCTGCTGCGCCACGGGCACTACGAAGAGGGCTGGTCATGCCTCGAGGCGCGCCGCTGGTATGCCCCCCTCGAAGACAAGCTTCCATGCCCGCGCTGGCGCGGCGAATCACTGCACGGGAAATCGCTGCTGATCGCCTACGAGGCCGGTCATGGCGACATGATCCAGTTCGTGCGTTATGCCCATCTGCTTCGCCGAAACGCGCCGGCATCCATCGACCTGCTCTGTCACCCGGCACTGAAGTCGCTATTTGCGGGCCAGTGCGGCATCGACCACGTTTATGCCTTCAATGAAGACATCCCGCTACGCGACTGGGATTTCTGGTCACCGCCGTTGAGCCTGCCCTACTATTGCCGCACACGCCTTGAAACCATTCCCGATACGATCCCGTACCTCAGCGCCTCCGCCGAAAAAGTGGCCGCATGGGCGCCACGCATCCCGGGCGGGCGTTTCCGCGTCGGGTTGGTGTGGAAGGGCAATTCCGGATTCGAGAACGATGCCGACCGCTCGCTGCCCAGGCTCGATCTGCTCGCAGCGCTCGGTGAAATTGATGATGTCCGCTTCATCGGATTGCAGAAGGGCGCCGGCGAGGACGAGGTCCCGTCAGCGGCCTCACATGCACTTGGTCTGATCAATCTCGGTCCGCTGCTTCAGGACTTTTCCGATACCGCCGCAGTTGTCAGCCAACTGGATCTCGTCATCAGCGTCGACACCGCCGTCGCTCACCTCGCCGGCGCGCTCGGCGTCAGGAGCTGGATCATGCTCCCCGATCACATGACCGACTGGCGTTGGCTCACCGATCGCAACGATTCGCCGTGGTATCCCGACGTCGTACGCTTGTTCCGGCAAACAACCGCTGGATGCTGGGAGGATGTTGTCATTCGACTGCGCGAGGCACTCGGCGAACTGGTTTCCAACCCGGCGGCCAGCGCCTGAAACCGGGACGACGCCGACACGGCAACTTTTCAGGCTTTTACACGTTCCGGGACGAAAGATTTCCCCACCGCAGGCGTTATCCCTGATGACACATCATCAGGAGCCCGCCATGACCACCGCCGTCAATGCAACCACCACATCCGGCACCACATCGTCATCATCGTCTTCGAGCATCAGCTCGCAGATCGCCGCCATCCAGAAACAGATCACAGCGCTGCAGAAAGAACTGACGGAACTGAGCAAGAGTTCATCGAAAGACGCCAGCAAACAGGCTCAACTGATTCAGAACCAGATCGTCGCGCTCGAAAACCGTCTGGCGCAACTCGAATCGGAGCGAGCCAAGGCGGCAAAGACCTCCGTCTCGACGAGCGCCGCCACATCGACACAGACCGCAAACGAAAACGCATCGAGCGCAAAATCGACCGGAAAGACTGGCGGCACGGTCGATACCTACGCGTAAGGGGCGTACGCCTATTCACCGCCGGATGCAGTACGCCATGCACAGGGGCGGACTCGTCACCGCCACCTGGCTCGCTGCCAGTTCCGACGACATCTTCTCCGCGTCGCGGGCATTCCCGTTTCGCCGCGTCGGACCCTGCCCTTCTCGTGATGACGAATAGTTTGCAACATTCCACGGAATACAAGGATACTGGATAGGTCAAACCAAAAATTCCAAAGCGGAATAAATGAAATTACGGACAGACCTCTCGTTTTTCTCGACACTGGTGAAGTGCGGCAGTCTCTCGGCCGCCGCACGAGAATTCAACGTTACCCCATCGGCGGTCAGCAAATGGCTAGCCCAACTGGAAAGCCGAATTGGCGTTCGCCTGATCGCCCGCAACACCCGTCGCATCAGCCTGACCCAGGAGGGCGAGATCTACCTCGCCGAAGGGCGACGCATCCTCAGTGAAATCGACGACCTCGAACGATCGATTTCAAGCAGCCAGGGCGCCCCGCTCGGACTGCTGAAAGTTCAGGCCACGTTCGGCTTTGGCCGCAGCTTCATCGTGCCGGCCGTATCGAAGTTTTCGGCGCTGTATCCGGACCTGGAAATCCAGCTCCTGCTGACCGACCGCCCGATCAGTCTGGCAGAAGGCAACATTGACGTGAGCATTCGCTTCGGCCCGCCACCGGACGGCCGCGTCCTGGCGCGAAAACTCGCCAATCACCGCCGGAGGATTTTCGCCTCGCCGCGCTATCTCGAAGGCAGGACCCGCCCCGTCGTACCGAACGACCTGACAATGCACAACTGCCTGATCGTCCGGCAGGACGACGTCGCCTACGGACAATGGCATTTCACCAAAGCGCGCAAGACGCATACCGTCAAGGTACGCGGCACGCTCAGCAGCAATGACGGTGCGGCCGTTCTGACCTGGGCGCTGGAAGGCCGCGGCATCATCATGCGTTCCGAATGGGATGCAGCACCTTTCGTCCGCGCAGGGCAACTCGACGTCCTGCTCGAAGACTACGCCCTGCCTCCCGCCGACATTTACACGGTCTATCCTCACAAGGAAAATCTAGCCGCAAAAACGCGGATGTTCGTCGACTTTCTGGCCGAACACTTCGCCCAGAAGTCCGGGCAGCAACGCAGTCCTTGGTAAAGCGGCACGACTTTCGCCGTCACCAAAGCAATCATCATCACCGGCCATGATGACCCTCAGGACCGAACAGAGGCCGAGAACCTCAATATCGATCACTACCTCGTCAAACCGGTCGACACTGCCGAACTGCAGGCACTCATCGCCCGTCTGGAGGCTTGGCGATCGACAATTGAAAAGTGGGTCGTTCCGACACCACGAAACCTGACAACGCCGGATCGTCCGGCAGCGAGGACACAACGGCGAATTGTCATCGCAAAGCAAAACCTGTCATTGGACTATCATGCACATGAGCATATGATGATAGAGCAGGCACAGGCACGTGACTCGCATCATCGCAGGACCGGTACGGCAGACTCGACCATGGATTCCGGCACACCTCTCTCGCAGACACTTCCACCACCGGCCAACCCGAGGCCTTTTCAACGCTGGGTACTGCTGGTCATCGCGGTAGCCAACCTTGTCGCCTGGTGTCTCGGCGCACACGAAATCGTCGTCAGTCGCCAGCGCACGATCGAGCATATCCAGACTGTCACGACCAACCTCGTCGAACTGCTCGAATCGAACATTTCCGAATCGGCCCGTACTATCGACCTGGCCTTGCAGAACATCGTCGATTCGCTTGAACATGCGGGAAGCGAAAACTCCGATTCATACATCGAGTCGCTGCTCTCCCGCCAACTGGCCCGACACCCGGAGGTCGACGCGTTCCGCGTCAGCGACGCCGGGGGCAACGTACTCTGGGGGAAAGGCGTCGTCCGCTCGAAACCCGCCTCCTATGCCGACCGCGACTTCTTCAGGGCACACCGGAAACAACCAGGCCTGCGACTGATCATCACCGAACCGATCGTCGGCCGGGTGTCGAATATGCAGGTCGTCGCTTTTACCCGCTCCTATCGCACGGTCAATGGCACCTTGGCGGGTGTCGTGTCGGCCGCCGTTCCTGTGCAGCACTTCACCGATCTTCTCTCGCGACTCGATCTCGGCCCGAACGGCACAGCGCTGATGCGCCAACTCGACAACGCCCTGCTGACGCGTTTTCCGCCGGTCGACGGGACAGCGGGAGAGACCGGAGCCCGAGCATCTCCCGACGAAATAAGGAGACTGATCGACGCCGGCAAGGATAGCGGCGTATTCCATCTCGACCCGGCACCGGACGGCATCGAGCGTCACTACGCCTTCAAGCGGGTACGCGCCATGCCGGCCGTCGTCGCCATCGGCGCCGCCCCCGTCGACACACTCGCCGAATGGCGCCGCGACACTGCCACAACCATCGGTCTGCTCACCGCTTTGCTGATCGCCAGCGCCTTCGCCGCCTGGATCGACCAACGCTACTGGCAGCGATACAGGCAGGATGCCGAATCCATACGGCGCAGTCATATGCGCTTCAAGGCCATCATCGATGCCTCGCCCGTTCCGCTAGCACTCAACGATGCAGATAGACGCATTGCCTATATCAATCCTGCTTTCATAAAAACCTTCGGCTATCAACTTACCGACATCCCGCGACTCGAAGACTGGTGGACAAAAGCCTACCCGGACACCGCATATCGCGCCGAAATCATGGGCGAATGGCAAGAGCGCGTCGCCAATGCCATCGACACCGGACAACCATTCGACGACTTTCTCACCCGCATCATCTGCAAGGACGGCAGTCAACGTTTCGTGCTCTGCTCGGCTGCTCACCTGCCGGAACGGGACGACACGCTCCTCGTCGTCCTCTATGACATTACCGAACGCAGGCACGCCGAAGCCACCCTGCTATCGGTGATGGAAGCCGCCAACGATGCCATCATCGTGACGGATCCGGGGGGCCTCATTACCCACTGGAACAATGCAGCTGCGGAGATCTTCGGCTATTCGGCCGAAGAAGCCATCGGCAAAAATCTCCATACACTGGTCGTTCCGCCCCGCTATCTCGACGCCCATCGCGCCGCATTCCCAGGCTTCCAGAGAACCGGCACCGGTGCCGCCGTCGGGCGCTCCATGGAGCTTCAGGCGTATCGCAAGGACGGGCGTGAAATCGCCGTCGAAGTCTCGCTTGCCTCCGTCCGCCTGCGCGACGGATTTCATGCCATCGGTATTGTCCGCGACATCACGGAACGCAAACAGACCGAGAGCGAACTCAAGCAATTCGCCGCGATCGTCCAGTCGTCCGATGACGCGATCATCGGAAAGACGCTCTCGGGCGTCGTCACCAGCTGGAACCCCGGCGCGGAAGCCGTTTTCGGCTACAGCGCCGAAGAGATGATCGGCCGACCGATGCTGGATGTCTTCCTCCCAGCGCTGAAAAACGAAGAAGCGATCATCCTCGACCATATCAAACGCGGGGAGTCGGTTACCCACTTCGAAACCCTGCGGCGACGCAAGGATGGCCAGGTGATCAACGTATCGGTCAGCATCTCGCCAGTTCGCGACAACGATGGGAGCATTGTCGGCGTATCAACGATTGCCCGCGACATCAGCGACAAGAAACAGGCTGAGGTCGAACTCGAACGGCATCGCTTCCACCTCGAGGAACTGGTAACGGACCGCACCGCCGAGCTCGATCGCGCCAACAAAGCACTCTCCCTGGCAAAAGATCAGGCAGAAAATGCCAATCGCGCAAAGAGCATATTCCTGTCGAACATGAGCCACGAAATTCGCACGCCGATGAATGCCATCTTCGGTATGGTTCATCTGCTGCGGCGCAGCGAGCTCACGCGATCACAGCAGGAGCGTGTCGACAAGATCGATACCGCCTCCCGGCATCTCCTGAATGTCATAAATGACGTCCTCGATCTCTCCAAGATCGAGGCCGACAAACTGGAGTTGCAGAACGAGCCGGTATCAATACCCGCATTGCTCGACAGCATTCAAAGCATTCTGATCGACTCCGCACAAAAACGCGACAACACCCTGCGCATCGAGTCCGATCCATTCCCCGATGTATTGCTGGGCGATACCACGCGACTGCAGCAGGCATTGCTCAACTATGCCACCAACGCACTCAAATTCACCGACGGCGGCCTGGTGACGATCCGGGCAAGGCGCATCAGCGAATCAACGCGATCCGTCATCATTCGTTTCGAAGTCGAGGACAATGGAATCGGCATCCCGGCGGAGACCGTCCCACGTCTTTTCAATTCCTTCGAACAGGCCGACGGATCGACGACACGCAAGTACGGAGGCACAGGTCTCGGGCTCGCCATCACACGTCGTCTGGCCGAACTGATGAAGGGCGACGTCGGCGTCCGCAGCACGCCCGGCGTGGGCAGCACCTTCTGGTTCACCGCCTGCCTGGACAAGGGCGACACATCCGATCTTACGGCCACGAGAACCAGCAGCGATGCCGAACGGCATCTGCGCGAACGTCATATCGGCTCATTCATACTCGTCGTCGATGATGAGCCGACCAATCGCGAGGTGGCACGCGACTTTCTCGAATCCGCCGGACTGGTCGTCGATATTGCCGAAGACGGGGAAAAAGCCGTCAGCATGGCGAAAAACACCAACTACGATCTTATTCTGATGGATATGCAGATGCCGAAGGTCGACGGTCTCGAAGCGACGCAACAGATCCGCAAGAACGCCTCGGGTGGTCACATTCCGATTCTCGCGATGACCGCCAATGCCTTCGCCGAAGGCAGAAGCAGGTGTTTCGCTGCCGGCATGGACGATTTCATCGCCAAACCCTTCAAGCCCGAGCATCTGTTCGCCTGCGTACTCAAATGGCTGGACGGGAGACTGCAGTAGCACGACGACGCGAGTGCAGCGCACCCTCTCGGCAGTACGGACACATTGGGAACCAGCATCACACGACCAAGCGCATCGAGATTGATCTTGGCGCGGCCAGCCGAGGCGGCTTTTATGACAAAAGTGTTTTGTGCTTGCCGCTACCGATAGCCTGCATTGCGCCGGACAAAGACCTGGCTGACAGGCGCCTGGATATGCATCGCAAGTACCACGGGAAAGCCCGACGCCAGGAATCCCGGCCTGCTGATTCCCTTTATTGGCGGACCTAACGGAATATCGCCTGGTGCCCCTGCGCGGAATCGAACCACGGCCTGATGATTACAAATCAACTGCACGACCTTCATGCTACAGGGGCACGCCCGCCAAACGCGGTGGCGAATTATAGCTTATCATCGGTGCTTCGTGCGCCGTCCGGCCGGCGTAGAATGTTCCGGCGACGGCAACCAACGCTGTTGCGCACGTTACGACCGACCCCTTGCCCACGACCATGCCGATGTCCAAACCCAGCTCCCCCGCCGAAATCGCCCGCGAAACGCTCAAGTTGCTGATGACAAGGCGCATGGCACCAACGCCGGACAACTACAGGGCAATCTACGGCGAGATCGCCGGCGAGACGGAAAAGGCTGACGAGGCCTTTCCGGAAAAGGAACTGCGGACGCTGCTCGGCGCGCTGCCGAAAGAGATTCCGCAACAACAGCGACTGGCCCGTGAACTCGAGCAGGCGATCAGGAACAGGGACTGGAACGAGTGGCGCAAGACGTTCGCCGACTATGTCGCTGAGCAAGGCGCCGAAGCGAGCCGGAGATGGGGCGAACTGATCGGCGACCTCATGCGACAGTGGGAGGCAAAACAGGCCAACATCACCGCAGCCCGCAAGCGCGAATCGCTGGAGCATATCCTGGCAAGCGCTTCAAGCAACAGCGACCTGCTCTTCGAACGGCTGCAGCGACTGGTCAGATCGTGGGCGACCAGTTGGGGGGAGGGCGGCGAGATCGATCTTGTCGAGGGAGACCTTCTCCCCCCGGAAGACAGCGCCCCCCAATCGCTTCGCGCTCCCGGCAGCAACACCGTCGCGACGCCGAGCCGCGCCAGCGAGCTTCTGCCGGAACTACGCGAGACTTTCGCCTTTGCCCTCGAAGCCGCTGTCATCGGCCAATTGAGGGACGAACCCGCACTTGCCGCCGAGGCACGCAATCTGGTCGTCATGGTGAGAAATGCCAACACGCTGCAAGCGGCGCAGGAACTGCTTGCCGCGGTCAAACGCCTGGCATATCGACTGGAATTCGTCGCCGAAGACCGGGAAGAACTCCGCAGCGGACTCCTCAAGCTGCTGCAGATCATGATCGAAAACGTCAGCGAACTCGTTGTCGATGACCGCTGGCTCAACGGCCAGATCGCCATCGTCCGCGACATCGTCGCCCGTCCGATGAACATCCGCGCCATTAACGACGCGGAACATCGCATCAAAGAAGTCATCTTCAAGCAAAGCCAACTCAAGCACAGCCTCGTCGAGGCCCGCGAGGCACTGAAGACCATGCTTGCCGGATTCGTTGACCACCTGGCGGATTTCGCCGGATCGACCTCTGACTATCACGACAAGATCGAACACTGCGTAGAGAAAATCAGTAAGGCCAATGACATTTCCCAGCTGGAAAGCGTCCTCTCGGAAGTCATTGATGCCACACGCATCATCCAGCTCAGCACCCAGCGCTCGCGCGATGATCTGAACGCGAGCCGGCAGCGGGTCGAGGATGCCGAACGAAGGATCCATGAACTGCAGGAAGAACTGGACCGCGCCAGCACGCTGGTGCGCCATGACCAACTGACCGGTACCCTCAATCGACGCGGGCTCGAAGAAGCATTCGACGGTGAGTTCGCGCGTTCGCGGCGGCGCAATGCGCCGCTCTGCATGGCACTCCTCGATATCGACAATTTCAAGAAGCTCAACGACTCGCTCGGCCACGATGCTGGCGATGCGGCATTGATCCATCTGGCCACGACGATCCGCGACACCTTGCGCCCGCAAGACACCGTCGCCCGCTTTGGCGGCGAGGAATTCATCATCCTGCTGCCCGACACAGCAATCACCGACGCGGAAAAGGCACTCGTCCGGCTGCAACGCGAATTGACCAAACGCTTCTTCCTGCATGACAACGAGAAGGTGCTCATCACCTTCAGCGCCGGCATTACCGACTTCCGCCCGGACGACACCCAAACAACGATCACCAAACGTGCCGACGAAGCGATGTATACCGCCAAGAAGACCGGCAAGAACCGCGTCGTGATCGGATAACCGTCGGCCACCGCGCCACGATCCCGCCAACCGGTACACACGCATTCGCATTCTTGCCTGGCGAATGCCCCATTATCCCGTAAAAATAAGAACATACCCGGGATATTTAAAATTCGACTGTGATACGATACGCAGCATGCGGGGAAGTCAAGACAACACCACGACGGGGACGTCGAGCCAATCATCCAAGACTGCGAAAGGGCGGCCCGGTCTTTCGCCGCTTGCGTGCGCGATACTGTACTCGTTGACGGCCACAGTGCTACCCGGTTGCATGACCAAACGCAGCACCTACGACGTCCCTGAAATCCCGCTCTCGGCAAAATTCCAGAACGACAAAAAAACCGACGAAGGCGATACAACATCGTCATCGAAACGTGGCCCCGGCGCCCAAGGCAATGATGACGCCGGCTTTGCCGACTGGTGGCGTTTCTTCGGCAACAGCGAACTCGAAGGACTGATCAACCGCGGACTGGCGAACAATCCGGACGTGCGCATTGCCACGATCCGGCTTTCGCAAGCAAAAGTACGGAGCGACCAGGCCACCGCCGGGTTGTTGCCGAACATCACCGCACCGGCAGTCATCGCCCGCCAAATGCCAGGCGGTTATGTCGGATCGGTTCCGGTCGGCGCCACCGGACGCGACGTAACCACTGTGCTCCAGGGAAGCCTGCGCAGCGACTGGCGCGCCGACATCTGGGGCGAACAGAGCGCGCTGCTCGAATCGACCCAGCTGCAACTCTGGCGCGCCGCCTTCGAGCGCGACAACGTTCAGCGCAACGTCACGGCGGCGATTGCATCGAGCTACATCGAATTCGTCACCCTCAACGACCGCTTGCGCGTGGCGCAGGAAACCGAGCGCATCCTCAGCAAGACACTGCGCATCACCGAAGATCGGATGAAAATCGGCGACGCGACAGCCGGCGAACTCGAACAGCAACGCGCCATTGTCTTCGGCCTGCGCGCGTCCATTCCGACCATGGAGCAGCAACGCATCGACGCCATCAATACGTTGGCATTCATGGTCGGCACGGTACCCGGCGCGCTCAAGCTTTCCGATCAGGGACTGGAGAGCCTGGCCGTCCCGGAGATCGTGCCGGGACTCCCCTCTTCGCTGCTACTGCGCCGCCCCGACGTCAAGATGGCCGAAGCCCGGTTGCTGTCGGCCGATGCCGATATCGATGTCGCACGCGCCCGCATCCTGCCGCCGCTCGATCTCACCACGCAGGCCGGCTACAGCGCCAATTACCTGGCCCAGTTCTTCCAGCCGCAGCAGTTCTTCTGGACGGCCATCGCCAACCTGACGACGAGCATCTTCGACGGCGGACGTCGCCGGGGCGAGAAGAAATTTGCCGAAGCCGTCTATGAGGAGATGGTCGAAACCTATGCGCGGACAATCTACCAGGCGATCCGCGAAGTCGAGAGTGCGCTCGCCTCGGTCAATCTCGCCAACAAACGACTGCAAGCACAACAGGATGCCGCGACGGCGGCCAGGCGCGGCTGGGAGCTGAACCTCAAGGCATTCTCGATGGGCGGCGTCGACCAAACGACGCTGCTTGATTCCGAGCGAAATTACCATCGCATGCTCGACGAATACCAGCGCTCGCAGATGGAGCAATACCGGGGATACATTTCCCTCTTCCAGGCGCTCGGTGGCGGCGTTCGACCCGCCGGCACGATTCCGGGAGAAGGACGGAGGCCGGGGATCGCCAACGATGGCCCCGGCGTTTCGGGCGGAGCCGGTCGCGCCGCGGCGCCGCTCGCCGCTCGCCAATCGGATGGCATGGATTGGCAGTTGAGCGGTACCGCGGCACCGGGAGGCGCTCAGATCGAAAAGTTCTGGCAGATCGAACTTCCCGGGCTATATCACCGCACCACCGTTGGCGCCGCATGGCGCGACCTGCGTGACCGCTACCCGCAATTGATGTCGGGACGGATCGTGCGACCGCGGCTGAGCGGAAAGATTGACGACAGTGGAGAAGGCGGACAGGAAGCCTGGTATCGCCTGTACATCGCCAAGTTCGACGACGAAAACGAGGCGCAAAAATTCTGCGATGCCATGCTGGCGGTCCAGGAACGTTGTCGCGTCGTCTCGTCTCAAGGCGACGAAAAGCGCGTCGACAAGAAAATCCCGTTGGCGCAACCGCCGATCGCCGGACAGGGTACGAGCAACGATGCGGCCACGACGCCGACTGAGCCCGCCCGCCCGCCCGCTTCGACAGCGGCAGCCGAGACCGAACCCAAGCACGCCCCCAGCACCACCGCCGTCACCGCGCAACCGGCAAGCAGCGGCTATGCCGTGCAGTTCGGCATTTTCTCGAATCTCGAAAACGCAGCGATTTCGAGCGCGGCCTGGCAATCCCGGGGGTATGACACGTACGTCGTCAGAACGAAAAATGCCGCCGGCAACGAATGGTATGCGGTACGCACGGGCGCCTACCGGCAACAAAGCGAAGGCGCCGACATCGCCAGGGAAATCCGCAGCAAGGAGGACGCACCTGCGGTCCTCGTCCAGACGCCGCTGAACGACGACGGCTCGCCCGAAAAGATGGCGCCCGCCGAACTCGCCAATGCCACTGCATCGACGCCGGAAACCGCAACAGAAGCCGAACTCCGGCCGGAACTTCCGGAAGCCACCCCCAGCGGCGTCGCCGACGTCATCAATGTGCCGTTGATCAGGAAGAGCCCGTCAAGGGCAGGCGAAAAAGCCCGGTTCGCCGTACAACTCGGCGCGTTCTCCAACCAGCAGAACGCGCAAATGGCGCTTGAATTCTGGCGCGCGCGCGGTTTCGCGCCCTATCTCGTCAACCTGACTGACAGTCAGGGACATGGCTGGCTCGCCGTTCGCAGCGGCGAATTCCGCAACCGGCGTGAAGCGTCGGCACTGGCACTGCAACTCGGGCGCAAGGAAAAGATCTCGGCGCTTGTCGTCGCCTACCGGCCTGAAAGCACGGTCGCATTACCGGCAGCGCCCGCGACAACGCCTAGCGAACCGGTCAAGGTGGCGGAACCTCCCGCCGAAACACCCGCGCCTCTCAGACCCGAAGAGAAATCCGCCGAGTCGGCGACGACAAAAACCGCGCCCGCAGAAGCGCCGGCGCCGACCCCGACGCCTGCCACACCAGCCGCGGCGGCAACGTCTCCAACGACAGAAACGACCAGCGCCGAACCTGAGAGCGTCGTAGCCGAACCTTCCATGCCAACGCCGCCCTCAAAGAAAGGTGTCGCTGCGCGAAAAGTGTCGAAGCCACGCTTCTCCGTTCAACTCGGCGCTTTTGCGACCATCGAGAACGCCGCCGCGTCCTATGCCGAATGGATCAACCGCGGTTATGCCGCCTATGTCTGCGAGATGGCCGACCGGCTTGGCAAGCTGCGTTTCGCCGTCCGGGTCGGCGAGCACACCCGCCGCCTGGAAGGCCTGAGCCAGGCGCGCAGCATCCACCGCCGGTCCGGCACCCATGCCGTTGTCGTTCCGGCCCTGCTCGACGAACAAGGTAAGCTGGCGACAATCGACGTCGCCCCTTTGCTGAACGCGACGGAAATTTCCGTCCGGCCTCTTTCTGAACAGGCAAACCCACATGCCCGATAAGCCCTCCCATACCGTCGTGCAGTGCCTGTCGGCCATTGCCCAGCATCACGGCCTGGCCGTCAATCCCGAGCGCCTGATCCACGACTACGCACTGGGCGACACGGAACCGGAAGAATCGCTGATCCTGCGCATGGCGACCGAAATTGGCCTGAAGGCCAAGGCCGACCGGCTGACCTGGGACGGCATCTTCTCGCAGGGCGGCGTTTTCCCGATCCTGGCGTTGCTGAAAGACGGCAAGGCCGTCATCCTGGTCGGTCTGAGAACCGAGGAAGAAACGAAGAAAGTCGCGATCCTCGACCCTGGCGCCGACATGGGCGACATCAAGCAGTACGACCAGGCCGCGCTCGAGGCCCTCTGGGACGGCCACGTGGTATTCCTGAAGCGCGTCCACGCACTGACCGATCTCAACCAGCCGTTCAGCCTGCGCTGGTTCGTACCGGAAATCCTGAAGCAGAAATCGGCGTTCCGCGACATCGCCATCGCGGCCATGGCGATGAACATCCTGGCACTGGCCTCGCCGATGTTCTTCCAGGCGGTGATCGACAAGGTGCTGGTGCATCAGACCTCGACCACGCTCTGGGTGCTGACTGCTGGCGTCATCCTCGCGCTCCTGTTCGACGCGGGCTTTGGCTACCTGCGGCAGTTCATGCTGCTGGCTGCAACCAACAAGATCGACATGCAACTCACCCGGCGCGTGTTCGGGAAGCTGCTGTCACTGCCGATCGACTATTTCGAGATGGCCTCCGCCGGTGTCATCACCCGCCACATGCAGCAGCTCGAGAGCATCCGCAACTTCCTGACCGGACGACTGTTCTTCACGGTGCTCGACACCGGCTCGCTGATCATCTTCTTCCCGCTGCTCTTTGCCTACTCGTTCAAGTTGGCGCTGATCGTTCTTGGATTCACCGGGTTGATCGCCGCGATCATCGCCGGCCTGCTACCGACCTACCGACGCCGGCTGGACGCGCTCTACTCGGCCGAGGGCAAGCGCCAGTCGCTGCTCGTCGAAACGATCCACGGCATGCGCACGGTCAAGGCACTGGCGATCGAGCCGATGCAACGACGACTGTGGGACCAGTATTCCGCCGAAGCGATCACGACGCATTTCCGGTTGGGCCAGTTGACGATCTCCGGCGGCACGATCACTGATCTGCTCGGCAAGCTGATGCCGATCATCATCATCCTGATCGGAACCCAGGACGTCTTCGACCAGACGATGACCGTCGGTGTGCTGATCGCTTTCCAGATGCTCTCCGGACGCGTCGTCGGCCCGCTGATCCAGCTGGTCAGCCTGATCAACGAGTACCAGCAGACGGCGCTGTCGGTACGCATGCTCGGCGAGGTCATGAACCGCCCTTCCGAAGGCAAGGGCGGCGCGGCGGGGCTGCGACCACAGCTTAATGGCGAGATCACTTTCGACAACGTCACCTTCCGTTACCCCGGATCGAGCAACACCGCGCTCGACGGCGCGAAATTCACGATCCAGCCCGGCTCGGTGATCGGCATCGTCGGCCGCAGTGGTTCGGGCAAAACAACGCTGACCAAGCTGATCCAGGGGTTGTACCCGGTCCAGGAAGGGATCATCCGATTCGACGGGATCGACGCCCGCGAAATCGACCTCGCCCACCTGCGGCGCCAGGTCGGCGTGGTGCTGCAGGAGAACTTCCTGTTCCGCGGCAGCGTCCGTGACAATATCGCGATGACCAAGCCGGATGCTTCGTTCGACGAGATCGTCGCCGCCACACGCGCCGCCGGCGCCGACGAATTCATCGAACGGCTGCCACAGGGCTACGACACGATTCTCGAGGAAAACGCCTCGAACCTCAGCGGCGGGCAGAAGCAGCGGCTGTCGATCGCACGCTCGTTGCTCGCCAAGCCGCGCGTGCTGATCCTCGACGAGGCGGCGAGCGCGCTCGATCCGGAAAGCGAGGCGATCTTCATCAACAATCTGTCGCAAATCGCCATCGGTAAAACCGTCATCATGATCTCCCACCGGCTCTCGACGCTGGTCGATTCCGACGCGATTCTCGTCATGCAGCGCGGACGTCTTGCGGACTGCGGGCGGCACGAGGAGCTGCTCGATCGCTGCGAGACCTATCAACAACTCTGGAACCAGCAAACGAGCCACCTGTGATCTTCAACAGAAAAAAGCCGCAAGAGGCACAGACCGCCCTCGATTTCCTGCCTGACGCAGACGAAATCGAGCGCCGGCCGCTTCCCCGCCAGGCCCGGATCACGCTGCATGTGCTGGCAGTGGCCGTCATCGTTTTCCTGGCCTGGGCAAGCCTGTCCGAAACCGACCTGATCGTCACCGCCCGCGGACGCCTGGTCACCCCGCTGCCGAACGTCGTGGTCCAGCCGCTCGACACCGCGATCATCCAGACAATTGACGTCCGTCCCGGACAGGTCGTCAAGAAAGGCGAACGCCTGGCGACCCTCGACCCGACCTTTACCGAAGCCGACGAAGCGCAGCTGCGCAGCCGGCGGCACAGCCTCGACACGCAGGTCGACCGACTCGAACACGAACTCTCGGGCAAGCCGCTCAAGCCCGCCAAAACCACAGACCCTGACACGCTGCTGCAGAACCGCCTGGCCGAAGAACGGCGGGCCAACTTCAACGCCCAGAGCCGCCGGCTCGACGAGTCGATCTCCCGCCTCAAGGCAGCGATCGAGACGAACCGCGCCGAGCAGCAGAGTATCGGCGCGCGCGTCGGCGTACTGCGCGAAATGGAAGCGATGCAGTCGGCGCTCGTTGAACAGCGGCTCGCGATACGCGCCCGGATGCTTGACGCGCAAGACCGCCTGCTCGAAGCGGAGCGGTCGTTGCAGACCGCGCAGAACCGCGCCAACGAACTGCGCAAGGAACTCGGATCGCTGGAGGCGGAAAAAACATCGTTCGAAACCGGCTGGCGACAGAAGGCGATGGAAGAACTGCTGAGCGTCACGCGCGAGCGCGACACGGTCAACGAGCAGTTGCTCAAGGCCGACAAGCGCAATCAGCTCGTCACGCTGGTATCTCCGGTCGACGCGGTCGTGCTGGAAGTCGCCAAGCTCTCGCCGGGGTCGGTTGCAAGAGCGACCGAGCCTGTGTTC
Source organism: uncultured Propionivibrio sp. (assembly GCF_963666255.1). Classification (NCBI taxonomy): domain Bacteria; kingdom Pseudomonadati; phylum Pseudomonadota; class Betaproteobacteria; order Rhodocyclales; family Rhodocyclaceae; genus Propionivibrio; species uncultured Propionivibrio sp. The sequence goes on from NZ_OY762656.1 coordinate 121,539, forward strand.
ACGCTCGTCCCGCTGAGCTCGGAGCTTGAAGCCGAAGTCAAGGTCGACGCGGCCGACATCGGTTACATCAAGGTCGGCGACGAAGCGCATATCAAGCTCGATGCCTACCCATTCCAACGGCATGGCGGATTGAGCGGCCAGCTGCGTACGATCAGCGAGGATGCGTTCCGGCGCGAATCCGACCCCAGTGCGGGAATGGAAGCCTTTTACACCACGCGGATCCGCCTGACGACCACGCGCCTGCGGACAATGCCAGAACACGCGCGGCTGTTGCCAGGCATGACGCTGAGCGCGGAAATTGTCGTCGGCAAGCGCTCCGTCATGTCTTATATGGTGTGGCCGTTGATCCGCGCACTCAACGAATCGATCCGCGAACCGTAAGCGCGGAACGCGGCAAGAGGGACGCAGGTGGCCGAACAACAAAACAAGGATATCTTTCGCTTTCGCGAAACGCATCGTTCCGCCGACCTCGGCGATCCGGGCGCGCAGTTCAACCTCGGCCTGATGTATGCGAACGGCGTGGGCACCGAGCAGGATTTCAACAAGGCGCTCTTCTGGTATCGCAAGGCTGCGGACAAAGGCGTGCCGGCGGCCCAGTACATCCTCGCCGGGAAATATGCTAACGGCCAGGGCGTCGGGCAGGATCTGCGACAGGCGCTCTCCTGGTATCTGAAAGCCTCGAACCAGGGTTATTCGCGCGCCATTTTCCGGCTGGGCCAGTTCCTCGCCGAACCGCACGAGGCTTTCGCCGAGGAGTGCTTCAGGCAGGCAGCCGAGAAGGGGCTGCCGGAAGCGCAGGTGGCGGTCGCCGAAAAAATTGCCGGACAACCTGGCGAAGCGGCAAGTGAAGCCGATGCCGACAAGGCGCTGGCGCTGTTCCTGAAAGCGGCGGAGGGCGGAAGCGCCAACGCCCAATACGTCGTCGGCAGTTACTACGAGAGCGGCCGGATCGACGGGGCCGCGGATCTGCAGACAGCGATCGCCTGGTACCGGAAAGCTGCCCGCCAGGGCTTTGCCGCGGCGCAGGCAAGGCTTGGCATGATGTACGCTCACGGCGAAGGCCTTGCGAAGGACAACCGGCAGGCGCACGCCTGGTTTTCCCGCGCCGCCGAGCAGGGAGACGGCTTCGCCCAGTACCAGCTGGCGCAGATGCTCGAACACGGCGCCGGCATTGAGGCAGACCCGACGCTCGCCGAAGCCTGGTACCTGAAAGCCGCCGAGCAGGGCATCGTCGAGGCGCAACTGCGCATGGCGAAATTGCGCGAAGGCGTAAATGACGAGGAGTCGGCGTGCTGGTTCCGCCTCGCCGCAGAAGCCGGCAATGCGCAGGCGATGCTGATGCTGGGCAGCCTGTATGCCGAAGGCTGCGGCGTCGAACGCAGTTTCGAGCGGGCGCTGTCCTGCCTGCTCGCCGCCGCCGGACAGAACGAGCCAGCTGCCTACCAGGCGCTCGCGGAATGGATCGACCGCGAGGGACTGGAACTGACGACGTCCTGGTACCGGAAGGCCGCCGAGCATTCCGTCGTCGACGCCCAGTACGAACTCGCCAACCGACTGATGCGTGGCCGCGGGACGAAGGAAGACAAATTCGAAGCCGCGTCGTGGTATCTCAAGGCGGCTGAAGGCGGCCTCGCCGAAGCGGAATTTGCGCTCGGTGAAATTTTCATGGCCAAGGACGCCGACCCGGAAGCGATCGGCGAAGCCACCCACTGGTTCCGCGCAGCGGCAAAAAAGGGCTTTGCCCCGGCCCAGACAGCGCTCGGCAACCTGTACGCACAAGGGATCGGCGTTCCCAAGGATCATCGCCAAGCCGCGATGTGGTGGCAGAAAGCGGCCGAACAGGGCAATGTCGATGCCCAGTTCTATCTCGGGCAACTGTATGAACGGGGGCTGTCCGTTCCCGTCGACAAGGCTCACGCCGAACGCTGGTACCGGCGCGCGGCCGAACAGGGAAACGATGAGCGCGCCATCGTGGCGCTGGCCCAGTTGTATCGCAAGTCGCAACACCGCAAGGCGGAATCGCTGTTGCGCCGGGCCGCCGAGCGTCATTTGCCGCAAGCGCAATACGACCTCGCCATGCTGCTCGAAGACAAGTCCAATGGCGAGATGAGCGCCGAGAGCCTGTCCTTCCTGCTGCTGGCCGCAGGGCAAGGGCACACCGAAGCGCTCAGGACGCTGCTTGAATACCTGCAACGCCCGGAGAACCCGCTTGCCGCGCTTCTCAAGGCGATGGGCGGCGCTGCGCCGGGACCCGCCAAACCGGAACACGGACAGCGTCCGCTCGCTGCACGACGGCGGGCACTGGGCGTGACGATCGGCCCGGCCATGCCCGACCGCTCCGAACACGCACAATTACTCGAGGAGGCTGGGCGCGGCACGCCGGAAGCGCTGTGGGCACTCGGCTCTCGGCTCGTCAAGGGCGAAGGAGGACTTCCCCGCGACCTCGAAAAGGCGCACGAATATTTCCGCCAGGCAGCCCAGTCCGGGCATGCCGCTGCCCAGGCGGCGCTGGCCGTCATGCTCTCCTCCGGAAAGGGCTGCCCCCAGGACAGCAGGGAAGCGGTCTTCTGGTGGACAAAAGCCGCCGAGCAGGGCGATGCCGAGTCGCAGTACAACCTCGGGTTGATGTACGAGAAAGGCGTGGGCGTCGCCGCCGATATCGTTCAGGCGGAGACCTGGATGCGCAAGGCGGCCGAGCAAGGCGTCGTCATTGCGCAAATCCGTCTCGGCCTGTTTCACGCGATGGGCCGGCTTGGAAAGCCGGATCTTGTCGAGGCATACGCCTGGTTTGCGCTTGCCGCGCGCAGCGGGAATGAGGCGGCGCTGGCCAATCGCGAACATGCAGAATCCATGCTGTCGCCGCAGGATCTTCGCGAAGGACGGCGGCGGGCCGAGCAGATTTACAAGAGATTGCCGGGTTCGCGCGGCACCGCCGCTTGACCGGCCGGCTCCGTCCTCACGCCGACAGGGCTGCGATCGCCGCGAGCAAGGTGTTGCGCGCGACACCAGGCCAGCGCGGGTCATTCACGAACGCCTGAAGCCGGCGCCCGGCGGCAAGAAGCCGGCGGCCATCGCGCAATACGTCCGCCAGCGTTTCGGCAAACCGGTCCTTCGGAATGAAAATCACGCCACTGTGTTCCCATGACGCGACTTCGGAGTGCACTGACGTTTCCGAGAGGATCGGTATTCCCATCGCGGCAGGGCGCAAACAGCGAATTGTCTCGAACACCTCGGACTGAAATCCGTGAATATTGAGTACGCCGGCGCAGTCCATCAGGACAGGTGTCAGGTTGGCCCCGTAGGCACCGGAAAAACACTTGAGATTGACGCCATGGCGAGCAATGTCCTTCAAGCGCTCGATACGGTCCCCCAATCCGGTTGATCCGTAGAACGCAAGATCGTGCCGGATCGCCACGCTGTCATAGGGCACCGTATGTTCCCGGGCAAAGCTCGGGTCCGGCAGCAGCGGAAATTCGAAACAGCGGGCCCCCTTGCCGAACACGGCCTTGAGCTTCGTGATGTTACCGACGTTGTAATCCAGGCTGACATAGTCCCCCAGCAGGCTCAGGTATTCATCGGTAATCCACGACGATTCACCGGCGAGCTGTTCGGTATTGAATATGATCGTGTTCTGCGGCGAGCTGATTTGCCGGACGTCGACAAGACTGGCCGTTCCCGGCATTTGCAGACCGAAAAGAATATTGATCTGCCCCGGATCGATGACGTTGAACGACATGGCCGTCCGAAAGCCTGCGCGTTGCAAGAGGCTATTGACCGAACGCACCGTGTCGTCGAGCACATACGGAAGCTCAAGCGGGGGACGCTTGAGCAGTACCAGATTGATCAACTTGTCATCCATCGATACCCCCGCGGATTCACGTCATCCCCGTCGGCACCCACCACGGCAGGGCTATCCTTGCCTGACATCACAGCAGGTCTTCCGACACCCCGACCCCCAGGCTCGCCAGCACGCGCCCCCGGGCACTGCGTATCTGACTGTCGGACGACGGCCACTTGCGATAAATCGACAGGAAATCCAATGCATAGACCATGGCCTTGTCGGCAGGATTATTCCGGCTTTCGCCTTCGGCCAGATGCACGACCGGACCGCGCAGCGGAACATGCCGGAAATTCAGGCGCGATCCGCTCTTCAGCGAGATGAGCCACTCCCAGTCCTCGTGCGTGGCCAGGCGCGTGTCAAAGGGAAAGGCTTTCGCCGTGGCCGCCGGCAGCAACAGGGAATTGACCGGAATGAAGTTTCCGATAAAGAGATAGTCCGAAGCTGTCTTCGACTGGTCAACGAACTCCCGGCGCAACTCGACGGGCAAGGCCTGATCCCGGCTTTCGGAAAGCCTCGTAAAGTCAAAATAGAGTATCGCGCCGTGATCGCCCAGATACGCTGACGCGTTGGCGAGGTAGTCCGGCTCGAAGCTGTCGTCATCGTCAAGAAAACAGAGCCACTGCCCCCGAGCCATGCCGGCTCCGATATTCCGGCTCTGCGCCGGACCGCGCACCCCGGGAACGGAGAGAAACAGGTCGTTCTCGCGCAGCTTCGCCGCCGCGACCTGGCGGGTCTCGTAGCTCCCCTCGTCGGTACAAAGAACAATTTCAAAGTCCTGAAAAGTCTGCTGCAGCAGCGATTCCAGCGCACGCTCCAGCAGGCGCGGCCTCCGGTGGGTCGTCACAACGATCGAAATGAGCGGATTCATGAGCTGGCCTGCCATTACCAGTACGGGAACGAAGCGAAAAACATCAGAGCGGAAGCGGAATAAAGCTTTCGCGACTCAACACATCCTGCGGGCAAGGAATGAAAGTCCCCTCGCCGTTAACGAAGTACATCTTTTCCCGCTCGCTGTCGAACAGATGCTCGTAGTAGAGCCGCTCGCTGTATTCAGTAATCAGGAAACGGGAGACGATCTCTGTAACGCTCCGCCGCCCGGCGTCTTTGCTGAGCAAGCGCTCCAGGCGCACGCTAATCGGCGTATAGACGAAGATAATGACGTCGAGAAGCTGCGTGATCGCCTCGGGTCCAAGCAGCGCACCTTCGCAAATCACTCGCCGACCGTTCGGAACCAGGCTCGCGGCGCCGAAACTTCCCTTATCCCGGTCATAGGCTTCCAGATCAACCGGCTGGTCGCCGGCCAGCGCCGCCACATCGCGGATCACTGAATCCCAGTCCCACCAGTTGAACTGATTGCAAGCATCGATGTATGCGTGAATCGAGCTTTCGGCCTTGGCCTTCAGAAGTCGCTTGCGGAACTGCGAGTCGCCAACGAAGCGCCCGTCGATACCGTATGAAATGAACTTGTCCGAAGGCAGATTCCTGGCCAGAGTGCTTTTCCCCGCCCCGGCGTTGCCGGTGACGCCGACAACGCGGTAGGAGCCGTTAAGCAGGAACGATTCGATCTCCGTCATAAGCGAATGTCCTCAAGACCCTGGTCGCGCGGTACCGGAATCGCAACCGCGCGCACCTCCTCACCTTTCGTATCATTGATCAGCACCCGGATGCCGACCGGAAGATCGAACAGGGTCAGTTCAAACACGAAGCCTGCCTCGTTTCTGAGCCGGGCGAGAATCCGCTCAGCCGCCGCGGCCGAGCGATTCGTCGTCAGGATGCAGAAATGTCCGGCCCGCCGAGCGTCGAGAAGGAAATCCAGCGCGCCCGGAAGAAGGACATCGTCGACGTCAAACGGCGTGTAGTTATGGCGAACCAGCGTACCGTCGAGGTCGATGAACAGCGTCTTAGGCATCTTGCCAGAGCTTTCTCACTGCGGAGAGATCGTCCTCGTTCCCGAACTCGTAGACCACGGAACACTCCTTCGCCACCAGCGGCTGCGACTGCAAATAGGCGGCGACACCATCGTCCGTGAGGTCGCTCAGCGCATTGTATTTGGCGTACATGTTCGCCTTGAGCAGCGGCGTGTTCCCGAAGACGAAAGTACCGAGGACGCCATTTGAAAATTTGGTCGGCTCCGAGTTGTTGACGATCTCCGAAACATTTCCGTTCTCGACACGCACACTGTGACGGAAGGTTCCGGGGAAACCCTTGGTGTTTTCGTTGACGTAATACAGGCAATCATCCTCGACCACCAGGTTGTCGAGCATCACCAGGTCGCAGAACGTGACGATCGTACCGTAGCGGGAGTCGGCGTGGTCAAGGCAATACAGAGTCGAATAGGCATTGTTCCGCATCGACTCGGGCGCTTCCATGCTGAACTCGATCGGGTACTTGTAGCGCCCGGAAATGTAGGACGTCAACAGGTCGGCATGGTAGCCAACACCGATGATGAATTTGTGCGCAATATTGCTGTAGCGCTCGATGATGAAATCGATCGCCCGCATTTTCCCGAGCTTGGTCAGCGCCTTAGGAATGTAGTCCGATGCCACCCCCATCCGGGATCCTGCCCCCCCGGCCAGTACGATGACGTTATACCGTTTATGGCTCAGCGATACCGCTTTCCCGATCATTCGACCACCCCTTTCCCGTCGGCAAACGCAACGCCTGTCCATTTCTCGCGGAACAGCAGCGCGTTACGATTCAGTTGTGCATTCTTCTGTTCGTGCTTGTGGATGACGCGGACTTCATTGTGTATCGCAAACTTCACATGCGGAATCTTGACTCTCAGCTGATTGCAGAAATCTCCGTCGTCATAACCGCTGCCAATGTAGCGTTCGTCCATCCGGGTTCCGTCATTGCGAAACGCGACACAGCAGAACGGCACGATCGGACGATCGGTGACAAGCCATGCCGGATGCATATTTACATCCCTCGAACAGGTGAGCTGAACCGAACCATCCTTGTTCAGAAGACGGGCCGCCACGGCGCCGATCATCGGATCCTGCTGCATCGGTTCGATCAGCTTGAGGTCCCAGCCACGCTGAAAGCCGGTAATATCGTCATCGACCTTGAGAATGAAATCGCCTTCGGCACTGTTCAGGCCACGATTGACATTGATGGCGACACTTTCGCGGCTGCTCGAAATGACCAATTTCAGATCCGATGCCACCGTCATGCGAATTTCTTCGACAAGCGGCCGCAATTCGTCGTTGGTCCGAACTGTTGCAATCAACAAGGTGTTCATATCAATCCTTTTTCCTTTAACCGCATATGTTCCATGCTCGAGGTATCCTCGGCCGTCGAAAACCGGGACCAGTGCTCGCGCACGAACCGACAATACTGCTCGATAGCCTCGTCAAGCGTTACCTTTGGTTCCCAACCGGTCATTTCCCTGAATTTCCGGCAGATCGCCTGACTGTGCTTGATATCCCCGAAACGATACTCTCCGGAAAATGCGAGGGGTTTTCCCGGCATCAGACGCGCGATCATCTGATCGGAAATCGCACGTAGCGACCTGGATCTCTCGGTCCCGATATTGAACGCCTCAAACAGAAAATCCTGACGCATCCTGGTTGCCGCAAAATGCGCGGCGCCGACATCGTCGGCACAAATCAGATCGCGGGTCTGTTCCCCATCCTCGTACATGGAGACCTGCGGACTGTTGATGATCTTGTTGGCGATGACCGACAACACCCCGGTAAACGGATTGTTCGGATTGGAATTAAGCCCGTAAACCGAGAAATACCGCAGAGAAATGGCTCTCATGCGATAAGTCTGAGAAAACACCCTGAGCAAATCTTCCTGCGCTTTTTTTGTAAATCCATAAACGGATTTCGGATGTAACTCGCATGACTCATCGATCGCCTGCGGCATCATGGGCTGAGCACATACCGGACAAGCCGGCCCGGCGACACCTTCGCGACTCGGATAGAATATCCCGTGTTGCGAGCACCGGTACGGACCTTCTCCATACGGCCCCATGCTGCCGGCCAGCATGAACAACTCCGGCATGTACCCCTTGTTCGATACAAAAGCCTGCAACAACTTCGCCGTAAATGTCACGTTGTTGTCGACATATTTCAGTACGTTGTACTGGCTTTCCCCCACCCCGACGAACGCGGCCTGATGGGAGACGATGTCGAACTTGCGGTAGGTGACCAACTCTTCAAGACTGCCGATCCCCGAGATGTCCGTACCGCGCAAGGCCGAGTAATCGTTGAACGAATTGGCACGGTTGTCGTAGACATACACATCATCGCCGGCCGCCAGATGCCTGTCGACAATCGCCTGGCCGATCAGGCCTCCACCGCCGGTTACCAGAACGGTTTTCATGGCTGTGCGCCCTCGCATCCAGGATAGTGCCATTGAACAGTCAGCATTTCAGTATTCCGCCCCCTTGGTTCAAATCAAATTCTCTGAGCATACCCACCGGACAGGCACGGGCCTCAGCGATATGCCGAGAACACCGGCTCGATCGGCGCTTGAAGCAGTTGCGACCGGTTTTCGTAGATCAGCGGATGGAATATTTCGCCGAGCAATTCGGCCCACCGCAACGGATACGCCGACTTGGTGCCGTCCGGCATTATGACGCCGGTCTGATCCTGCGGATGCTGCGCCGGGAACTGCCGCAGTTGCTCCAGTTTCTGGTCAAGCAGCGCATTGGTCCGGCTGAGCCATGCCCCGGACAATTCCGAGTGCCGCTTGAAAATGAACGCGCAAAGGCCGATCAATTCCTGATGGCTGGCGCGGATCGTGTCGCCGAGCGCCCCCGATACGTGCGGAATACCATGCGCAAGCTCGCGATAGCCGAGCGCCTGCCGGTCCGATTTTTCGAGCTGATCGAAAAACTCGCCCCAGCACCGGTTCGTGTTCTTGATATCGGCATAGCCACCGCCATAGTGGTACATCAGGTAACAACGCAGGTAGTCCGCTTTGTGCGTCGAACTCAGATACGGGAAAGCCGCATGCAACGGCGCGTCGTCCCGCACCCATTCGGCGACCGTGTCCCGCGTGATGAACGCCACCGGACAGCCGCTGTTCTTGAAGATCGACCAGAGCGCCCGCAACCGGTTTTCCGACATGACCTCGTTACCGGTCCAGAGACAGAAGATCGTCCTGGCCTTCACGGCATCGAATTGCGCAAGACATTCCTGTGTTGGCACGCCTCTTCCCCCTCGTATTGCAAACTCACAGCATCGCAGCGGGCACATTCATGCCGCACAGCGCCAGCAATGCGGCCCTCTTGCTGCGAAGCGCCTCGTTCGGCGCAGGATGCCGCCGGTATACGTACAGATAATCCAGCACCGCATTGAAGTCGGTGGCCTTCTGGCTGGCCCCCCGCCTGTCGGTTGAATCGTCATGAACCTCGAACACCCTGGATCCCAGCACCGGCAGGTGCCCCGGCATCATACGGTCGAAAACGGAAAGCTGAAAGTCCCAATCCTCATACGCCCGCATGAACGGATCGAAGCGCAATCCGGACAACAACTCCCGGGGAAACGCAAAGCACGACATATGGACCTGATTCTTGACATAGACTTCTTCAGTCAGATTCCCCGCCATCGACAAGCGCGTTTCCGACAACAATTCCGCTGGCGGTGGAATGCGGCGTTCGCTGACCACCGAACAGTCGCAATACACCGCATCCCCCTTCGCGATCTCGACACTGTCATAGAGGCCACGAAGAAAACCTTCATGCCAAGCATCATCGTCATCAAGAAACAGGACGCATCGTCCGTTGATCAGCGACAGCCCAAGGTTCCGGCTGTCCGAAGGCCCCGGTGTACCGGATCTCTTGAGGTAGGTATCGCGCGCGCCAAGCAACTCCGCACAGACCGCGTCGGATTCGGGGTCGGCAACATCCGAGATAACGCAGATTTCGAGTTCATTGCGAAAATCCTGCGCGACGATCGATGACAACGCTCGACGCAGCAAATGCGGTCGCTTGTGCGTCGGCACGATCACCGAAAAAAACGGTATTCTGCTCATGATGCTCTCCCATTGGCGTTCCGCAACGCTGAACGGACCTGATCCACAGCGACCGGAATATCCTGCACACCGTCCGGCGCCCGGACCAACGCCAGATCCAGGAATCGCTGCGCCGCCTCCAGCCGGTCAGCGGCAACACAGTGTTTGGCCAACTCAACACAATCCTGCGCCGAGCACTGGCGCATCTCCGGCAGGCCGTCAATCAGGCTCGCCTGCTCGCGATAACGCGCTCCGGCCTCGAAAACCTTGCACAACAACAAAACGGGACGCACGTCCGCCGGTGCGGACTGATGGGCACGTCGCAGACAGTTCACCGCATCGTCATGCCTTCCTTCGCCCAACAGTCGGCTGCCAAGATTCAGCAAGGCGTCAAAGTACGTCGGATCCACGGACAGCGCCTGTTGCAGCAACTTTTCCGCCGTCGCAAAATCGAGCAGCAGCGAAAGGTTGTTCAAGGCCCCCAAGTGCCGCGGGTCAGCGCCAATTATATTGGCATACGCTCCGGCCGCCTCCCGCGCCCGTCCGGCAACATGTTCACTGACGGCCCAGGCGAACAGATCCGAGACCTGTTGCTGCCGGGCGACCTCCGGAAAGCGTTCGCCGATATCGACAGGTCCGGACGGCTCGCGGTGAAGCGTCGCAGTCGGCAACCGTTTCCGCAGAACAAATTCGATCACGCTTGCGCCATCCTGTCCGTCCACGCCCGGCACCCCGGGCGGCAGCTTCTCTAGCCGGATGAGTTCTACGTCGGAGACAAAGGTTTCGACCAACCCGGCAACGCTGAGTGAACGCCCTGCCGCCACACCGCGCCCCAAGGGCGTACAGGCCCACTTCGGAGAAGCCCCTCGTTCACCCGTAGCCGCCGGCGGCCCGCCATCTCTTGCGGCGCGGACCGAGAGCACCAGATGCCCCCCCGGCTTGCAAATCCTGATCCAGTGCCGCAGCGCCAGCGCGGGATCGTCCAGATACTCGAGGCAGTGGTTCGAATGAACAAAATCGTAGGTATCAGCGGCAACGCCATCCATGCGCACAGGATCGCCGTCCACAGCCTGCCACGCGCGGACCGAACGCAACAGCGGGAACAGATCCCCGAACATTGCAGGAGCCTCGCCGACACGCCTGATATCGATCCCATCGCCGACAAACCAGTGCCTCGCGAAACGACTGTCATGCGCGCGCCGGAGCAACTGCTGGAGGACGATCACATCCATATGGAATCCCAGATCACGGAGTATGCTGCCGCGCTCACGGACGTTCCCCCGCCGCGAGCATCCTGAATCTTGCCTCAAGATTCGTCACGAAACGCTGCGTATCGAACAGCGCTCCCCTTTCCTTCACCGCCTTCAGCCTGCGCTTCAGCGATGCACAGGCCTCGTGGTTTGACGCCAATTCCACCGCCTTTTCCTCATAGGTCCGGTAGTCATACGTGATCAACTCGTCAAGCCCGGCTGCGGACAACAAGGCTCCGGCCATTCGCGAAGCGAAAGCCCTGCCGGAAAGCGTCAGGACCGGCAGTTCCATCCACAGAGCATCGTTGGCCGTCGTCCCGGCATTGAACGGGAAACTGTCGAGAAACAGGTCGGCAACAGCAAAGCGCGCCAGATAATTTTCCGGCGAGACCCGCGACGCGAAGAACAACCTTTCCGGCGCGACCCCTCGGTTAGCCGCCTCGCGCAACAGATTCTGCTGCGCCCACGGATTGTCGGCAAGCAGCCACAAGACGCTCCCCTCCACGCGCCTCAGGATATTCATCCAAACATCGAACATCTCGGGCGTGTATTTGAAGTTGTTGTTGAACGAGCAATACACGAATCCCTGACTGGGCAAGCCGCAGGCCTCGCGCGAGGGCAATGCGCCGACAGCTCGGTTCCGGTCGCTGACCTGATAGACATCGGGCATGTAGAGCGGTGTCTCGGAGTAGTAGCGCGCACAATCCTCCGGAATCAGGAAACGGTCGGCAATCACGTAATCGATACACGGGAAGCCGGTCGTCGCGGGAAGTCCGAGATAAGTGATCTGCACCGGCGCCGGATGAAACGCCAGAATATTGGCCCGCGCCCCCGCCGTCTGCCCCTGGAGGTCAACCAGGATGTCGATCTCGTCCTGACGGATCCGCGCGGCAACCTCGGCATCGCTCATCGCGTCCACGCGAACAAAATGATCCATCGCGTCGATTACGCGCCGACGCAGGGCGGAACCATCCTCGGGACTCCAGCAATACCCGTACACCTCGAACTGCTGCCGGTTGTGCAGTTCGAACAACTGGACCGTCAGCATCGAGACCGGATGCAGTGAAAAATCCGACGACAGATACGCCACCCGGATTTTTGCGTGGCCGTAAGCTTTCGGGCTGGCCAGTGGCGGGATATCGGTCCGGACGTGCTTCGCAACGTAGCGCTGGGCGGCCTCAAGTTGTGCCTGCGGATCGTCGGAAAGGCTGAGCATGGCGAGCGCCGAGGTCGAACCCTTCATCAACTCGAGAGAAACGCCGGGAACCTGCTGATAGACTGGCCAGGCGCACTGCTTCTCGCGCAGGTACACCCAGTGGTGCAACACGCTCTCCTGGTCGGGGTTGAGTGCCAGGCTTCGCGCCAGGTAATCGGACGCGCGATCGTACTGCTTGCGGTTTTCCATCACCCGCCCGAGGTTGTTCAACGCCATCACCAGAAGCGGCACGTCGGCCGGCTGCCGGCCGTCAACATTCTCGGCGACCCACTGCCATTCCTGGATCGCCTTGTCGAAGAGCCCCTGTCGTTCGTACAGGTTGGCCAGATTCAAACGCGGCTGGATGAATGCCGGCGCAAGTTCGATTGCTTTTCGGTAAGCCTGCTCGGCGCCGGCAAGATCGAAGGCATTGCTCAACGCCAGGCCGTAATTGAAATAGCCGGCGTGCTGGTAGGGCGACTGGTTGCGTTTCAGCCAGGTCTCGTACAGGAGCGCCGACAATGGCCACAGCTGTTGCGCTTCGTATTCGGCAACCCGCGAGAGCAGATCGCCAAAATTCATCTCTCCGCGCCATGCGCCCAGTACGGCCGTCCCGAAACTCTCCTCGACTGACACCACATCCCCTTAGCTTATTGGTTCGTGCTCCTTGTCGCACCGGCGGATGCCCCCGGAACCTTCCGACGCTCGTATGACAATGGCCAATGTTTTGAATATACCAAAAAAACGGGCAGAACCGTCTGGCTCTGCCCGTTTCCGCTAATCAAAGCTCAGCTTTGACTATTTTGGCGCAACAAGAACTGTCTGTGTCACATCCGGCAAGGTCTGCAAGCCGGCCAAGGAAGTCGGCGTCGCCACCGACGTCACGCCCGCCACACCCGCAACCGCCTGACCGGAAGCGTCGAACTGCTTCAACGCGCCAACCAGTCCGCTGACACCAGCCACGACGCCGGAACTTGCCGCCGCAGCACCGCCCGCCGGCAAGGACAGTGCGCCCTGTCCGGAGCCTCCCGCGCTGGCTTCGCCGTACGCCGCGATAGCCTGTGCGAGTCCGCTGACCTGCGACTGCAAGGACGTTCCGCCCTGAGACGAAATTCCGGACGCATCCTTGTCGGCGACGAACCAGACGTCGGCCATCTCGTGCGAAGAACCATCGGCAGTTCCGTAACTCGACACCAGTCCGACGATATTGCCGTTGTCCTTGGCGGACGAGGCACTCGCATTCAGATCAAGCCGGGTGATACCGAGCGAATCCAGCGTCTTGAGTTCTCCGGCCTCGGTAATTCCGTCGGAGTTACCATCCACCCAGACACGCAGATCCGAGAACGCCGCATCTGCACTGCTGATCACGCCGTCCGCGTTGGAATCAAGCTCACTCAGCGCCTGATAGCCGTTGTCCGCACGCTCGCCACTGGACAGCCGTGTCGCACTGCCGAACAACTCGCTGCCGCTATCGACGACACCGTTCTGATTCCGATCCAGGACCAGCAATCCGTCCTCGGCGGAAACCCAACCGGTATTGACCTTCGTGCCGGTATCGAACAGGTCGAAACTCACGCCGGACTGAATGCTCTGCGACAGCACGCCATCCCCGTTGAGATCCAGAACGATCGGCGTTCCCAAGGTCAGTTGCTGGATCTGGTCCGTCGTCAGCGCCTGGATCTGGCTCGAGGTCAAGGCTTCGACCTGCGTCGTCGTCAGGACATGCACCTGATCCGTCGTCAGCGCCTGCACCTGATCCGTCGTCAGCGACATCACCTGACTCGTCGTCAGAACGCGCAGATCGGTCGTCTCAAGCGCCTGCACCTGACTGGTCGTCAGCGCCTGCAACTGGCCGGTCGTCAGCGTCAGCACCTGACTCGTCGTCAGCGCCTGCAGATCCGCCGTTTCCAGCGCCGCGACCTGATCGGTCGCCAACGCACGGAGTTCGGACGTCGTCAGGCTGGCCACCTGGCCCGTCGTCAGCGCCTGCACCTGGTCGGTCGTCAGCGCCTTCACCTGAGCCGTCGTCAGACTGGCCACCTGATTCGTCTTCAGCGCCTGCACCTGATCCGTCGTCAGGCTGGAAACCTGATCGGTCTTCAGACTGGAGACCTGGCCCGTCGTCAGCGCCTGCAGATCGGCGGTCTCAAAGGACGCGACCTGCTCCGTCGTCAGCGCACGCAGCGCCGTCGTCGTCAGACTGGAGACCTGCCCCGTCGTCAGCGCCTGCACCTGCGCCGTCGTCAGGTTCGACACTTGCGCCGTCGTCAGCGCTGCCACCTGCGTCGTCTTCAGCGCCTGCACTTCGTCGGTCGTCAGCGCCACCACCTGGTCGGTCGAGAAGGCCTGCACCTGACTCGTCGTCAGTGCCTGCAAATCCACCGTTTCCAGCGCCGCCACCTGATCGGTCGTCAGCGCCTTCACCTGCGCCGTCGTCAGACTGGCCACCTGCACCGTCTTCAGCGCCTGCACCTCTTCGGTTGTCAACGCCACCACCTGGTCGGTTGCCAGCGATGCCACCTGCGCCGTCGTCAGCGCCTGCAAGTCCGCCGTTTCCAGTGCCGCGACCTGGCTGGTCGTCAGCGCCTTCACCTGTACCGTCGTCAGGCTCGACACCTGCGCCGTGGTCAGCGCCTGTACCTCATCCGTCGTCAGCGCCGCTACCTGATCGGTCTTCAGCGCCGCCACCTGCGTCGTCTTCAGCGCCTGCAAATCAGCCGTCTCGATCGCCGCGACCTGATCGGTCGTCAGCGCACGCACCGCCGCCGTCGTCAGGCTCGACACCTGCGCTGTCGTCAGCGCCTGCACCTGGGCCGTCGTCAGGTTCCCGACCTGACCAGTCGTCAGCGCCGCCACCTGCGCCGTCTTCAGCGCTTGCACTTCGTCAGTCGTCAGCGCCGCTACCTGGTCGGTTGCCAACGCCGCCACCTGCGCCGTCGTCAGCGCCTGCAAGTCGGCCGTCTCGATCGCAGCGATCTGGTCGGTCGTCAGCGCCTTCACCTGCACCGTCGTCAGACCCGACACCTGCGCTGTCGTCAGCGCCTGCACCTCTTCGGTCGTCAGCGCCGCTACCTGATCGGTCTTCAAGCTCGACACCTGATTCGTTGTCAGCGCCTGCAGATCGGCCGTCTCGAACGCCGCCACCTGTTCCGTCGTCAGCGCGCGCAGCGCTGTCGTCGTCAGGCTCGACACCTGGCCGGTCGTCAGCGCCTGCACCTGATCCGTCGTCAGGTTCGACACCTGGCCGGTCGTCAGCGCCGCCACCTGCACCGTCTTCAGTGCCTGCACCTGAGCCGTCGTCAGCCCCGCCGCGACCTGATCAGTCGCCAGCGCCTGCACCTGCGCCGTCGTCAGCGCCTGCAGGTCGGCCGTCTCAAGGGCCGAAACCTGTTCCGTCGTCAGCGCCTTCACCTGCGCCGTCGTCAGACTGGCCACCTGATTCGTCTTCAGCGCCTGCACTTCATCAGTCGTCAGCGCCGCGACTTGGTCGGTCTTCAGTGCTGCCACCTGACTCGTCGCCAACGCCTGCAGGTCGGCCGTCTCAATGGCCGCAACCTGTTCGGTCGTCAGCGCACGCACCGCCGTCGTCGTCAGGCTCGACACCTGGCCCGTCGTCAGCGCCTGCACCTGAGCCGTCGTCAGGTTCGACACCTGGCCAGTCGTCAATGCCGCCACCTGCGTCGTCTTCAGCGCCTGCACTTCGTCGGTCGTCAGCGCCACCACCTGGTCGGTCGTCAGCGCCTGCACCTGCGCCGTCGTCAGCGCCTGAAGGTCTGCCGTCTCAATCGCCGCAATCTGGTCGGTCGTCAGCGCCTTCACCTGCGCCGTCGTCAGACTGGCCACCTGCACCGTCTTCAGCGCCTGCACCTCTTCGGTCGTCAGCGCCACCACCTGGTCGGTTGCCAGCGACGCTACCTGCGCCGTCGTCAGCGCCTGCAAGTCGGCCGTTTCCAGTGCCGCGACCTGGCTGGTCGTCAGCGCCTTCACCTGCACCGTCGTCAGGCTCGACACCTGCGCCGTCGTCAGCGCCTGTACCTCATCCGTCGTCAGCGCCGCTACCTGATCAGTCTTCAGCGCCGCCACCTGCGTCGTCTTCAGCGCCTGCAAATCAGCCGTCTCGATCGCCGCGACCTGATCGGTCGTCAGCGCACGCACCGCCGCCGTCGTCAGGCTCGACACCTGGCCAGAGGTCAGTGCCTGCACCTGGGCCGTCGTCAGGTTCCCGACCTGACCAGTCGTCAGCGCCGCCACCTGCGCCGTCTTCAGCGCCTGCACTTCGTCGGTCGTCAGCGCCGCAACCTGGTCGGTTGCCAGCGCCGCCACCTGCGCCGTCGTCAGCGCCTGCAAGTCGGCCGTCTCGATTGCCGCCACCTGGTCGGTCGTCAGCGCCTTCATCTGCACCGTCGTCAGGCTCGACACCTGCGCCGTCGTCAGCGCCTGTACCTCATCCGTCGTCAGCGCCGCTATCTGATCGGTCTTCAGCGCGGCTACCTGCGCCGTCTTCAAGGCCTGCAGGTCCGCCGTCTCGATTGCCGCCACCTGGTCGGTCGTCAGCGCACGCACTGCCGCCGTCGTCAGGCTCGACACCTGGCCAGAGGTCAGTGCCTGCACCTGCGCGGTCGTCAGCGCCGCCACTTGGCCGGTCGTCAGCGCCGCCACCTGCGCCGTCTTCAGCGCCTGCACCTCGTCGGTCGTCAGCGCCGCAACCTGGTCGGTTGCCAACGCTGCCACCTGCGCCGTCGTCAGCGCCTGCAAGTCGGCCGTCTCGATCGCAGCGATCTGGTCGGTCGTCAGCGCCTTCACCTGCACCGTCGTCAGACTCGACACCTGCGCCGTCGTCAGCGCCTGAACCTCATCGGTCGTCAGCGCCGCTACCTGATCGGTCTTCAGCGACGCCACCTGCGCCGTCTTCAAGGCCTGCAGGTCCGCCGTCTCAATCGCCGCGACCTGTTCGGTCGTCAGCGCACGCACCGCCGCCGTCGTCAGGCTGGAGACCTGGCTGGACGTCAGTGCCTGCACCTGAGCCGTCGTCAGGTTCGCCACCTGGCCGGTCGTCAGTGCCGCCACCTGCGCCGTCTTCAGTGCCTGCACCTCGTCGGTCGTCATTGCTGCCACCTGGTCGGTCGAGAAGGCCTGCACCTGCGCCGTCGTCAGCGCCTGGACGTCCGCCGTCTCGATCGCCGCGACCTGGTCGGTCGTCAGCGCCTTCACCTGCGCCGTCGTCAGACTGGCCACCTGCGCCGTCGTCAGCGCCTGTACCGCATCGGTCGCCAGCGCCGCCACCTGATCCGTCTTCAGCGACGCCACCTGCGCCGTCTTCAAGGCCTGCAAGTCCGCCGTCTCAATCGCTGCGATCTGTTCGGTCGTCAGCGCACGCACCGCCGCCGTCGTCAGGCTGGAGACCTGCCCCGTCGTCAATGCCTGCACCTGAGCCGTCGTCAGATTCCCGACCTGACCCGTCGTCAGTGCGGCCACCTGCGTCGTCTTCAGCGCCTGCACTTCGTCGGTCGTCAGCGCCACCACCTGGTCGGTCGAGAAGGCTTGCACCTGACTCGTCGTCAGCGCCTGCAAGTCGGCCGTCTCGATTGCCGCGACCTGATCGGTCGTCAGCGCCTTCACCTGTACCGTCGTCAGACTCGACACCTGCGCCGTCGTCAGCGCCTGTACCTCATCGGTCGTCAGCGCCGCTACCTGATCGGTCTTCAGCGCGGCCACCTGCGCCGTCTTCAAGGCCTGCAGGTCCGCCGTCTCGATTGCCGCCACCTGGTCGGTCGTCAGCGCACGCACCGTCGCCGTCGTCAGGCTCGACACCTGGCCGGACGTCAGCGCCTGCACCTGAGCCGTCGTCAGGTTCCCCACCTGGCCCGTCGTCAATGCGGCCACCTGCGTCGTCTTCAGCGCCTGCACTTCATCAGTCGTCAGCGCCGCCACCTGGTCGGTCGTCAGTGCCTGCACCTGCACGGACGTCAGCGCCTGCAAGTCGGCCGTCTCGATCGCTGCCACCTGCTCGGTCGTCAGCGCCTTCACCTGCGCCGTCGTCAGACTGGCCACCTGATTCGTCTTCAGCGCCTGCACCTCGTCGGTCGTTAGCGCGGCAACCTGGTCCGTCGCCAACGCCGCCACCTGACTCGTCGTCAGCACCTGAAGGTCCGCCGTTTCCAGCGCCGCCACTTGGTCCGTCGTTAACGCCTTGATTTGCACCGAGGACAAACCCGCCACCTGTGCGGTCGTCAGCGCCTGAATCTGTGCGGTCGTCAGCGCCTGAATCTGCGCGGTCGTCAGCGCCGCCACCTGCATCGTCTTCAGCGCCTGCAACTGCTCTGTCGTCAATCCGGTCTGAACCTGCTCCGTCGTCAGCGCTTTCACCCCGGTCGTCGTCAGACTTGACACCTGACTGGTCGTCAAAGACGACACCTGCGTCGTCGACAAACCGGTATTCACCTGGCTCGTCGTCAGCGCCTGTACCTGGTTCGTCTTCAGCGCCTGCACTTGTTCCGTCGTCAGGCCAGCCTGCACCTGTTCCGTCGTCAGCGCCTGGACTTGCGCCGTCGTCAGCGCTTGCACGTCCGCCGTCCCGATCGCCGCCACTTGTTCCGTCGTCAGCGCCTTCACTTGCGCCGTCGTCAGACTCGACGCCTGCGCCGTCGTCAGCGCCTGCACCGCATCGGTCTTCAACGCCGCCACTTGGTCGGTCTTCAACGCCGCCACCTGCGTCGTCTTCAAAGCCTGCAGATCAGCCGTCTCAATCGCCGCCACCTGATCGGTCGTGAGCGCGCGCACCGCCGTCGTCGTCAGGCTCGATACCTGGCCAGTCGTCAGCGCCTGCACCTGGTCGGTCGACAGGTTCGACACCTGCGCCGTCGTCAGCGCCGCCACCTGCGCCGTCTTCAGCGCCTGCACCTGATCCGTCGTCAGGCCTGCCGCGACCTGGTCCGTCGCCAGAGCGGCCACCTGCGCCGTCGTCAGCGCCTGGACATCGGCCGTTTCGATCGCCGCCACTTGTTCCGTCGTCAACGCCTTCACCTGAGCCGTCGTCAGACTCGACACCTGCGCCGTCGTCAGCGCCTGCACTGCATCGGTCTTCAGCGCCGCCACCTGGTCAGTCTTCAGCGCCGCCACCTGCGTCGTCTTCAAGGCCTGCAGGTCCGCCGTCTCCAACGCCGACATCTGATCGGTTGTCAACGCACGCACTGCCGCCGTCGTCAGACTCGACACCTGGCCGGTCGTCAGCGCCTGTACCTGGTCAGTCGTCAGGTTCGACACCTGGCCCGTCGTCAGTGCCGCCACCTGCGTCGTCTTCAGCGCCTGCACTTCATCAGTCGTCAGTGCCGCCACCTGGTCGGTCGCCAGCGACTGCACCTGCGCCGTCGTCAGCGCCTGCAAGTCGGCCGTCTCGATCGCTGCCACCTGTTCGGTCGTCAGCGCCTTCACCTGCACCGTCGTCAAGCTCGACACCTGTCCAGTCGTCAGCGCCTGCACCTCGGCGGTCGTCAATGCCGCCACCTGATCGGTCTTCAGCGCCGCCACCTGCGCTGTCTTCAAGGCCTGCAGATCCGCCGTCTCAAGCGCCGCCACCTGGTCCGTCGTCAGCGCGCGCACCGCCGTCGTCGTCAGGCTCGAGACTTGACCGGTCGTCAATGCCTGAACCTGGTCCGTCGACAGGTTTGATACCTGCGCCGTCGTCAGCGCCGCCACCTGCGTCGTCTTCAAGGCCTGCACCTGGTCCGTCGTCAAGCCCGTCTGAATTTGTTCCGTTGTCAGCGCCTGCAGTTGCGTCGTCGTCAACGCCTGCAGATCGGCCGTCTCGATCGCCGCCACTTGCCCCGTCGTCAGCGCCTTCACCTGCGCCGTCGTCAGCGCCGCCACCTGATTCGTCTTCAGCGCCTGCACTGCATCGGTCGTCAGGCCTGCAGCGACCTGATCAGTCGTCAGGCTCGACACTTGCGCTGTCGTCAGCGCCTGCAAGTCCGCCGTTTCAAGGGCCGCGATCTGGTCGGTCGTCAGCGCCTTCACCTGCACCGTCGTCAGGCTCGACACCTGCGCCGTCGTCAGCGCCTGCACCTCTTCGGTCGTCAGCGCCGCCACTTGATCGGTCTTCAGTGCTGCCACTTGAGCCGTCTTCAAGGCCTGCAAATCAGCCGTCTCGAAGGCAGCGACCTGTTCGGTCGTCAGCGCGCGCACTGCCGTCGTCGTCAGGCTCGACACCTGGCCCGTCGTCAGCGCCTGCACCTGGCCCGTCGTCAAATTCGACACCTGCCCGGTCGTCAACGCCTGCACCTGGTTCGTTTTCAGCGCCTGAATCTGGTCCGTCGTCAGGTTCGACACCTGGTCGGTCTTGAGGCTGGAGACCTGACCGGTCGTCAGCGCCTGCAGGTCGTTCGTTTCAAGGGCCGCCACCTGGTCGGTCGTCAAGGCCCGGAGTTCCATCGTCGTCAGGCTGGCCACCTGGCCCGTCGTCAGCGCCTGCACCTGATCCGTCGTCAGCGCTTGAACTTGGTCGGTCTTCAACGCCGATACCTGTGCGGTCTTCAGCGCCTGAACCTGATCGGTCGTCAGCGCGGCGATCTGGTCGGAATTGAGCGCGGCAATCTGGCTGGTTTTCAGCGCCTGCTGAATCTGAGCCGTTGTCAATGCGGCGATCTGCTCGGTATTCAGACCGAGCAGAATTTGAGAAGTCGATAACGCCGCCAGGTCGTTGGTTTCGATCGCCCGGATCTGGTCTGTGGTCAGAGCCCCGATCTGTTCTGAGCTGAGCGCCTGGAAATCAGCGGTACCGAGCGCCCGAATCTGGGCTGTGGTCAACGCGGCAATACTACTCGTCGTCATTCCGAGAACGATTGAAGCCATAATCATCTCCTGTCGAGCAGCCGCGAGCCACTCCGAACCATTGATTTAAAAAACAAAAATATCGTTATAAAACACACACGTACACAGATCCTACGGCCATTAACGGCATGTCGTAAAAAAACTTTAGGCCCGAAACCAAAAAAATGTGAAAAATCTCACAGACATCAAAGCAACGCCCCCATCGCGTCTATAGGGGAATTGAGTATAGACCACGCCCTAACGGGATTCTATCCGCCACGCAGCGACTACTTTTTCCCGGACGTTTGAGCGTCAGCCTTCTGTATTGGTTCAAATGCTGGTCTCGGCACGTCGTTTGCGATACATTCAGCCGCACCGCCAGAACCGGCTCTGATCCACCCACGGTCGCGCCCGGCACCTGCCGCCGGACGACCGGACCGTAATAACCGCGACGCCTTGGGCGCGCACCGGAGCGATCGCCTTACCAATACCCCCAGAGTTCTCTGGACATTTCTCCGCATCCTGCCCCGAAACGCCAACAGACCGAATGAGCACGAACACAGCCCTCACGCACGAAGCCCGGAACCAAGCCCTCTGGCGCCAGGAACTGCGCCAGCGTTTCCAGCACGACCCGCATCATTCCGTCATTGTTTACCTGGGGCGCTGGTCGGCAGAGCTTTCGGATATCGCCACCTACTTCCGGGCGCACGGACTTCTCGTGCAAATCATCGCCGCTGCCCGGAACAACGGGAAAGACATCCTCCACATCATTGCCGACATCGGCGGAAACCCCGACCACCCACCCGGCCTTCTGGCGCCCGGAGCAACGGAACATCTCCCCGCCGGGCTGGCCTATGCGGCGCTGCCCATCGAGGCGGAACGAACCGAAGACGACCTGGATTCGAAAGCCGTACGCCCGTTCCTGCTCGGCGCCGATCTGGTCATCGCCGCAAAGGCCACAGCCTCCCCGACCGAAGATGCCCCATTCGTGGCCTTCTGCCCGGAGCGCTTTCCGGCCTGGGGCGTACTCAGTTGCCCACGCGCCGATATTGTCGACACGCTCCGGCTCTTTTTTGCTGCTGAGACATTGGCCACGCCGGACCTCGGCGCACAAACGCCCCCTCTCTCTCCGGGCGAGCAAATCTCGCAGTTCTTCAAGGAGCTGATGTCACGCGTGGCGTTTGCGGCGACCCCACCGATCGCCTCCGGCCAGGCGCAACCCTCATGCCCTCCGGTCTGGAAAACTGCGCTCGGCGTCGAAACAGCGGAGGCGACCGGTTACCACGCCGGCGAACGCACCGAGCTGATCGACCTGTCGCCGCGACCGATCCGCTGCGCGCTCGACATCGGCTGTGCAGCCGGCGGCACCGGGGCCTACATCAAGCAAAAATATCCACAAGCCCGTGTCGTCGGCGTCGAACTCAACAAGGCAGCCGCCGACATGGCGCGGACGCGACTGGACGCGGTTCTGGTCGGGAAATTTGAAGAGGTCGACCTCACGATGGCAGGCCTTGTGCCCGGCGAGGTCGACACCGTGATCCTGGCGGATGTGCTCGAACACCTGTACGACCCGTGGTCGGCACTCACCCGACTGCTACCTTGGCTGAGCGCCGATGGCCAGATCCTCGCCAGCATTCCGAACGTCCGCAACCTGAAACTGATGGAATCTCTGGCCGGCGGCTACTGGCGCTACGAATCCGCGGGCCTGCTCGATATTACGCATATCCGCTTCTTTACATTGCGCGAGCTGCGGCGCTTCTTCCACGAAACCGGTTATCACGTGCAAACGCTGCGGTACGCGATCGACCCCCGGCTGCTGAAGTTCCATCGCGAGCATCAGGGGCCGGCGACCCCCATCGACATTCACCTGGGCAACCTGTCGCTGCGCGGCATCGGCGCCGAAGAGCTCGACGAGCTGTGCAGCCTGCAGTTTCACGTCCGTGCCGGCATCAATGCCCGGGCCGATGAAATCGAGCACTACCAGCAACGCCCCGCACACCGCCGCCTGCTCGACGCCCTCGCCCCGACAGCGATCGAACGGCAACTGTGGAAGACCTATCTACACTCGCAGGAGGCCCCGGCAACAGTCGAACTTTTCCTGCTCGACATGTCTGGCGACATCGACGCCGTGTCCGTCACGATTGCCGGACTGGGCGACCAAGACAGGCCACCGCAAATCACTGTGCTCTCCGTCTCCCCGCTTCCCGAGGGGCTCACACTGCCAGACACGCTGCGCTGGCACCACCTGACACTTGGCGAAAGCCATTTCGCCGCACTCAACCAGCGCCTCGCCGTGTCGAACAGCACGTGGTGCGGTATTTTGTATACTGGCGACAGCCTCGAAGCGTATGCCGTGCAAAAGATGGTTGAACGGGGCCGTCACAGCGCCGGAATCTGCTGCATCTATGGCGACGACACGGTCAAAACACAGGACCAGCCGGGCCTTCCATACTTAAAGACGGATTTCGACCTGCTACTGCTGCTCGGCACCGACTACCTGGGCTGTGGCCTGACGCTCTTCCGCACCGAATGGCTCCGAACGCACAACGGATTCGCCGTCGACAGGCGCGGCGCAGAAATACTGGATGCCGCGCTGCGTTTGTACGCCGAATCAGGCACCGACGGCTTTGCCCATCTTGCTGAACCGATACTGCATCGCCCGGTTGGCGGCAACGATGGCGACCTGCCGTTCGGCCAGGTCATCCAGGCACGGCGACAGGCGATTGCCGATTTCCTGACGGCATCCGGCCTGCCCGGTCGCACTGAGGAAGGTTGGGCCCCGGGGACACTGCGGGTGCGCGGCCTTGCGCCGGAACCAAGCCCCCCGGTATCGCTGCTGATCGTTGCCGACGCGCACAATGTCCTGTTGCCGAAACACCTGGAAACCTTGCTGGAGAAAACGGATTATCCGAACTATCAGGTACTGATTCTCGACAACGGCGTCACCGACACCGCCACACGCGCCTTCCTCAACGAGATCGACGCGATGGGCAGTCCGATACTCCAGGTCTTCAGAATCGACACCCCGGAGCCACCTGCTCTGGCGCTCACGATGCTCGCCGGCCAGGCTTCCGGCGCCATCCTCGTGGCATTTTCCCTCGACCTGCTGCCGGCAAGCCCCGACTGGCTTTCGGAACTCGTCGCATTGCAGGCGATGCCCGGTGTCGGAGCGGTTTCGCCCCGCATCCTCGACAACACCGGAACGGTCCGGCACAGCGGGCTGATTGCCGGCCCCGACCGCAGTTGCATCGACGCCTTTGCCGGTTTGCGCCACGACAATGCGGGCATTTTCGGGCGAGCCCATCTGGTCCAGCGTTTTTCGGCACTGCCCGACGCCTGCCTGCTGATCCGGCGCGAACTGTTCGAAGCGGCCGGCGGCCTCGATACCGCCGACGGGCTGACCCGCACGCAAGCGGTCACCGACCTCTGCCTGCGCCTCAGCGAAGCCGGCCTCACGTGCGCGTGGACGCCATTCGTCAGTCTGGTCTGCGCGGCGCCCGCACCGCACCAAGAACAGCCAGAAGCCTTCCCGGACCCGCTGATCGAACGCCATCTCGCCCTGCTCGGCCGCGACCCTGCCTATCACCCCGCCTTCGCGCTCGTCAGCCCGGCGTTTTCGTACGAACCGCGCCTGGAACTCGTCAGCGACCGACTACCCTGGCATCCGCTACCCAGAATCCTGGCCTTCAACGCCGACCGCGGCGGCTGCGGCCACTACCGTATCCTCGATCCGGCGCGAGCCCTGGACGCCACCGGGCGGGCGCAGGCCCTGTGCAGCGACCAGATGTTCGATGCGATTGAGGTCGCGCGCGTCACCCCCGACGTGCTGGTCGCCCAACGTCAGGTCACCGACCCGCAACTCGAGAGAATCGAAAGGATCCGCAACATCAACCGGATTCCGCTGATCTATGAACTGGACGACCTGATCACCGACCTGCAACCGGACAGCCCACACCGGACGGAAATGCCGGAAGGCATTGCCATGCGCCTGCAACGCGGCATCGCTCTGGCCGACCGCCTGATCGTCTCGACCGAACCGCTCGCCGAAGCGCTGCGTCACCTGAACCCCGAACTGCGCGTCGTGCCAAACCGGCTTTCGCGGCAACGCTGGGAAGGCCTGACGCTGCCCGAGCGCCGCGAACGACGCAAGCCCCGAGTGGGATGGAGCGGGTCGATCAGCCACGCCGGTGATCTGCGCCTGATCGAAGCGGTGGTCCGTGAACTGGCCGACGAAGTCGACTGGGTTTTCATGGCCCTCGCGCCAAGCGCAATCAAGCCGTTCATCGCCGAATACCACCCCGGCCGGCCGTTCGCAGCCTATCCGCAGGCACTCGCAGATCTTGACCTCGATCTCGCGCTGGCACCGCTCGAACCCTGCCGCTTCAACGAATGCAAGTCGAATCTGAAGCTGCTCGAATACGGCGCACTCGGCTACCCGGTCATCGCCACCAATATCACGCCCTACCAGTGCGCACTGCCGGTAACGCTCGTGCATAACACCACCGCCGCCTGGATACGGACGATCCGCGAGCAACTAGCCGACCGCAACGCACTCGTCCGGCAAGGCGAGGCGCTTCGCGCGGCGATACAGCGCGACTGGATGCTGGAAGACCACCTGGACGACTGGCTCGACGCCTGGACGGCATAACGGGCTGCCGGCGGCAAAGCCGCACCGGCGCGCCGGCAATTCTTGCCGTTCCAGACACCTTTCAAGCAGCGGACTGCTGCCTCTTTGCCGCATCAGCGGCGCCCCGGCCCGAAAAATGACATCTGGCACAGCTTTCGCTTTATCCCCCGCGAGGGTGTTGACTGCATGCCGCAATCAGGCAGTCGCAGCCCGAGACCAATTTGTTTGCGGAGAATGTCATGTCCCAGATCATTCAGACGAATGTCGCGTCACTCAATGCCCAGCGCAACCTCAACCAGTCGTCGCAATCGCTGGCAACCTCGCTGCAGCGTCTCTCTTCCGGCCTGCGCATCAACAGCGCCAAGGACGACGCCGCGGGGCTCGCCATTTCCGAACGGATGACCGGGCAGATCCGCGGCATGAACCAGGCCCGGCGCAACGCCAATGACGGCGTCTCGCTGGCGCAGACCGGCGAAAGCGCCCTCGGCCAGATGGGCAACCTGCTGCAGCGCATCCGCGAACTGGCAGTACAGTCGGCGAATGCCACGAACTCCGCGTCCGACCGACAGGCAATCAACCAGGAAGTGGGGCAACTGACCGCCGAGCTCGACCGCTTCGCCACACAAACCGAATTCAACGGTTCGCGCCTGCTCGACGGCACCTTCGCTTCGGCAACGTTCCAGGTCGGCGCCAACGCCAACCAGACGGTCACCGCAACGACCGCCAACTTCCGCACCTCGAACTACGGCACCAACCAGGTCGGCAGCGCGACCAGCCCGACCTCGACCGGAATCACCGCCGCCGGCGCCGGCCCGAACCCCGGCGCGATAGTCTCAGCCGCCGGCAGTGTCACACTGAAAGGCGCCGCTGGCAGCGGAACAATCACCGCGGCCACCACCGATTCCGCCGCGGCACTGGCCGACAAGATCAATTCGCTGTCGCAGACTGGCATCAAGGCCTCTGCGTACACGCAAACCGTACTCAAGTTCGGGGCAACGGGCTCCTACAGCCTAAATGTCACCGGAACGAACAGCACGCCGACAGCCGTCTCGTTCAGCATTTCGAACACCGGAACGGCGAACGGCCTCGCAGACGCCGTCACCGCCTTCAACGCCCAGTCGTCGAAGACCGGGATCACCGCGATGCTGAACAGCGACAACACCGGCGTGATCCTGACCGCATCGGACGGCAGCAATATCAACCTGGCCGAAGCGACGGGCGCAACCGCCGGCGACATCACCGCATTCAACCTTGCCGGCACACAGGTTGGCATACTTGATATTGCCGGCGCACCGAACGCGATGACAATCGGCGGTCAAGTGATTCTCGATTCGGACAAGTCGTTCAGCATCACGAGCGATGCCACGGCCGCGTTCACAGACAACACCTTCGGCACGACACTGGGCACGGCGACGACGTTGTCATCAACCCTGCAGTCGGTGCAGACCATGGACGTCACGACCACGACCAACGCCAACCAGGCGATCCGCATCGTCGATCAGGCGCTGGCGGCGGTCAACAGCCAGCGCGCGGCATTCGGCGCGCTGCAGAGCCGCTTCGAGGCGACCATCTCGCAACTCGAAGCGGGTTCGGAAAATCTGTCGGCCGCACGCAGCCGCGTCCGCGACGCCGACTTCGCTGCGGAAACCGCCGAACTCACCCGCGCGCAAATCCTGCAACAGGCCGGCACCGCAATGCTGGCACAAGCCAACTCGTTGCCGCAGACGGTGCTCAAACTTCTGCAAGGCTAAACCGCTCCGCACGCGCCCCCGCAAGCCTTCAAGGGCTTGCGGGGGCTTTTTATTGGGCCGGCCCGCGCCCTCCAGCGAGGGCCACAACGGCATCGACTCCCGAATTGGACGTCTGCGCCTAAAGTTTTTTTCCGATGATCCGTTAGAGGCTCTGAGCGCCACACAGAGCGAGTGCGATGTGGGCATCTGTTAACGGTTCCACAGGAGAAAAGCATGCTTACCATTCAGACCAACGTCTCATCGCTGAACTCGCAGCGTAACCTCTCGTCATCGTCCAACTCGCTGTCGGTCTCGTTGCAGCGTCTGTCTTCCGGTCTGCGCATCAACAGCGCCAAGGACGATGCCGCCGGTCTCGCGATTTCCGAACGTTTCACTGCACAGATTCGCGGCACGGACCAGGCCACCCGCAACGCCAATGACGGCATCTCGCTGGCGCAGACCGGCGAAAGCGCGCTCGGCCAGATGGGCACGATCCTGCAGCGCGTGCGCGAACTGGCAGTTCAGTCCTCGAACGCGACGAACTCCGCATCCGACCGCCAGGCGATCAACCAGGAAGTCGGCCAGCTCGTCGCCGAACTCGACCGCTTCTCGACCCAGACCGAATTCAACGGTTCGAAGCTGCTCGACGGCTCGTTCGCTTCGGCAACGTTCCAGATCGGCGCCAACGCGATGCAAACGGTGACCGCGACGACGGCCAACTTCCGCACCTCGAACTACGGCACCAACCAGGTCGGCGTGACCAGCGGCGCGATCAGCACCGCGGTAACCGGCACCAGCGTGACCTCGACATCCAACGCCTCCGCGGTCGTGACGACCGGCGGTACGCTGAGCATTCTCGGCTCGGCGGCGAGCGCCTCGGTCACCCTCGCTGACAGCGACTCGGCGAAGGACGTGGCCACCAAGATCAACGCGCAATCGAAGACCGGCGTCAAGGCAGCCGCCTTCACCGAGTCCACCTACACGTTCGGCGCAACCGGCTCCTACACACTCGCGGTCTACGGCTCGAACAGCACCAAGGCCACCGTCTCGTTCAACGTCACGGCCACCAGCACCGCGGCGGGCCTCGCCGATGCGGTCACGGCCTTCAACAACCAGTCGTCGAAGACCGGCATCACCGCAAAGCTGAGCGAAGACAACACCGGCGTCGTGCTGACCGCTGCTGACGGCAGCAACATCCACCTCGTCGCCGAAGGCGCCAGCGACATCGCCGGCTCGATCACCGCCGGCACGACCTCCGCCTCCCTGGCTACCGGCGCTGCCGGCAGCATCACCGTCGGCGGCCAGTTGATTTTCGACTCGGACAAGTCCTTCACGCTGAAGTCGACAGGCGCCGTCATCGCGGCAAACGCTCTGGACGGCACCGGTCTCGCCGCCAACGCATCGGTCGCCTCGGGACTGAAGGCTGTGCAAGACCTCGACGTCAGCTCGTACTACAACTCCACGCAAGCGATCCGTATCGTTGATCAGGCGCTGGCCGCGGTCAACAGCCAACGCGCCTCCTTCGGCGCGCTGCAAAGCCGCTTTGAAGCCACGGTCTCGCAGTTGCAGGCCTCGTCCGAGAACCTGTCGGCCGCCCGTAGCCGGATCCGCGACGCGGACTTCGCCTCGGAAACAGCCAACCTGACGCGGAACCAGATTCTGCAGCAGGCCGGTACCGCGATGCTGGCGCAAGCCAACTCGCTGCCGCAGACGGTGCTGTCGCTGCTCAAGTAATAGCGTAGTTCCGGCAATCGGTAGGCTGTCGGAGAAGTTGAAGCATACCGGGGCGCGGTAACGGAAACGTTACCGCGCCGATTGCCCAACAATCTGGAGCGTGGAAATGAACATCCAGTCCATCAGCAACAACGTACTCACCAGTACGACGCAGGCGCGCCAGCAGTACGCTGCCCAAAGCTCGGCAGGTGCTGCCCGGGCTCCGGGCGAAGCCGAGCAGGTCACCCAGGCGCAGTCGCCAGCAGAACAACAGGCACACAGCGCGGAAAATCTGTCTTCGGCAGTCAAGGCCGTCAATGACTTCGTCAGCTCGGTCAATAGCGACCTGAAATTTTCGGTCGACAATGACACCGGCAAGACGATCGTCAAGGTTGTCGACAAGAACACTGACGAAGTCATCCGCCAGGTACCGTCTGAAGAGATGATGGCGATTGCAAAAGCGCTTGACAGCATCAAAGGGCTTCTAGTGAAACAGAAGGCGTAATACACTGACGCCTGTTCAGTTCTGTTGGGAGGCATGATGGCTAGCGTATCGTCCTTGGGATCGGGATCCGGGCTTGACCTGAGTGGTCTGCTGACCCAGTTGATGACGGCCGAGCAAATTCCGCTCACCGCGCTGCAGAAAAAGGAAGCCTCTTACCAGGCTGACATTTCCGCATTCGGCACGCTGTCGAGCGCGCTGTCTTCACTGCAATCGGCGGCTTCGTCGTTGATCCCGACCTCCGGCACGACGGCGGCCAACATGTATCAGACGTACTCGGCAAGCGTCGCCGACTCGACGATCGCATCGGCATCGGCCAAGTCGGGCGCCGTAGCGGGAAGCTACAGCCTGGAAGTCTCTTCGCTTGCGCAGAGCCAGCGCCTCGTCACGCCCGCCTACTCGGGCGGCAGCGCGAGCACCGCCATCGACACCGGCACGCTGAAGATTGAGCTCGGATCGCTGTCCGGCGGCACCTTCACCGCCGATTCAACGCGCACGCTATCGATCACGGTCGACAGCAGCAATGCGACACTGGGCGGCCTGCGCGACGCGATCAATGCGGCCAAGGGCGGCGTGTCGGCAACGATCGTCAACGGCTCGTCCGGCGCGCAACTCGTGCTGACCAGTACGTCGACCGGGACCGCAAACGTCATGCGCTTGTCCGGGCTCAACAACTTCGACTACGACCCCGAACAGAACACCGGCACGCTGACCCAGAATACCGCAAGCGGCGGCCAAGCCGCCGCGGATGCGGCGTTCACGCTGAACGGTATCGCAGGCACCAGTTCGACCAACACCGTCAGTAACATGCTCGACGGCGTGACACTGACGCTGCTGAAGAAAACCTCCGGCACGGCGACGACTCTGACAGTCAGCAAGGAAACGAATTCGGCACTGACTTCCGCTCTCAACAGTTTCGTCAAAAGCTACAACGATGCGTTTTCGACGATCAGTTCGCTCGGCGCCTACGACTCGAAGACCAAGACGGCTGGTCAGCTACAGGGAAACAGCGCACTGCGCTCGGTGCAGACGCAACTCCGTAATCTGGTCTTCAACACCACTTCCGGTGGCACCTCGACCATCCAGCGTCTTTCCGATATCGGCATTTCGTTCGCCAAGGACGGCACGTTGAGCCTGGACAGCACCAAGCTGCAAAAAGCGGTCTCGAAAGATTTCGACAGCGTCGCGAACCTCGTTTCGAATGTCGGCACCGCGTTCAAGAAGGGCGTCGACGGCATGGTCGGCACCACGGGAACCGTCACCGCTGCGACCGACAGTCTGAACCGCATGATCAAGATGACGCAGGCCCAAGAGCAGACGTTATCGGACCGTCTGACAACGATCGAGGCCCGTTACCGCGCGCAGTTCACGTCACTGGACACTCTGATCGCCGGCATGAAGCAGACCAGCACTTACCTCACCCAGCAGTTGGCCAACCTATCCAGCAGTTCTTCCAAATAACCGGAAGCCAAGAGGAATTATTTGATGTTCGGCATGAGCAGGAACCCGACCGCGGCCTATCGCCAGGTCGGGAATGAAACGACCGCAGTGGAGGCCGACCCGCACCGCCTGATCCTGATGCTGTTCGACGGCGCGCTGGCAAGCATCGCGATCGCACGCCTGCGGATGCAGCAGAACAATGTCCCCGAAAAGGGCGCGGCCATCTCGAAGGCTATCGACATTGTCACCAACGGACTGCAGGCGAGCCTCAACGCGGAGCAAGGCGGCGAGCTTGCCGAACGCCTGGGCGCGCTGTACGATTACATCAGCCACCGCCTGCTGTGGGCGAATCTCAAGAACGACATCGCCGCGCTTGACGAAGCGGCGCACCTGCTTGGCGAGTTGCATTCGGCATGGTCCGCCATCGCCACCGAAAAGACCGACAACGCGGCCACCAAGGAAGCCCTCTGAGCCTTATGACGCCGGAACAGAGTTATCAGGAAATCCTCGAGCATACTCGGCAGATGCTCGAATTCGCGCGCCAGCAGGACTGGAATGCACTGACCGCCGCCGGGGAACGGCAGCGGGTACTCGTTGAAAACGCAACGTCCCACCAGCGCGCCGTTTATGGCCCGGAAAAGCAACGACTGGCAACGACGATCGCGGAGATCGAGAAGATCAACGCCGAGATCATCGAACGTGCGCAGACCTGGCAGCAGCACGTAAAGATTCTGCTGCGCCTCAATAAACCGAGCGCCTCCCCCGCCGCAAGCTCGTCCTAAGCAATGATTCCGTCCGACGTCGCCAGCCGCCTGCAGGTTTCCTCGGACGCGGCGCTCCGTCCGGTTGCTGCGCCACAGGAAATCAGCGACAAGCTCTCCGGCCTCGTCGCAGGACAGCGCGTTATGGCGGAGATCCAGGCCCTCCTCCCGAACGGCACCTATCGTGCGCTGATCAACCAGCGCAACATCACGCTGGCACTTCCCTTTTCCGCCAAGGCCGGCGATTCGCTCGAACTCCAAGTCACCGAAACCGACGGCAAGCTGGCACTGGCAGTTCTCTCGCGCAACGACGGCAAGGCCGCACCCGAATCCGTCTCCTCGACGCTCAGCCAGACGGGAAAACTGATCAGCACCTTGTATGCAGGTGCGGAACAAAGCAGGGACAAGGGCATTACGCTGCCCTCGCCGATCACCACGGCCCCACCCACCTCGGCGGAAGACCTGATGCCGAAGCTCAAGCAGGCACTCCAGCAAAGCGGCATGTTCTACGAATCCCACCAGGCCGATTGGGTCGAGGGGCGACTGGCAAAATCGGCGTTACTGCTCGAGCCACAAGGAAAACTTTCGGCTCCGGAGGCGGCGTTCGCTGAAGCGACAGCAAACGCAGCAATCGCTCGGGAAGGCATACCGCAAGCGGGCTCACCCACCGGAAAAGCCTCGGAGCAGACCCAGGGACCCCGCGCAGCGGCGGAGGTTATAAACACCGGAGTGTCGTCCGACCCGGTGGCGAAACCATTGAGCGGACAGACGATCGCGCCACCATTGCAGGCGCTGGTTCAGCAACAGCTCGAAGCGCTGGCGACGCAGAATTTCATCTGGCAGGGCCAGGTGTGGCCCGGCCAGGACATGCGCTGGGAGATCAACGAAGAAGCCGCACGCAACCAGCAAGGAGAGGAATCGGTACCGCAGTGGTCAACCCGCCTGCGCCTGACCCTGCCACGACTTGGCGAAATCGATGCCAGCCTTCTGTTGCACGGTTCGCAGCTGACAATCCGCTTCAGCGCCGCCGAGGAAACAACCCGCGCACTGATCAGGAACTCCGGCGAAACGCTGCGAAAGACCATGGACAGCGCCGGCCTGACGCTCAGCTCGATCGGCGTGGACACGTCGGTCAAGGATCACGACGATGCCGCCGAAACGCGCTGACGCGCTCAAGAGCGCCGTCGCGCTCACCTATGCAGAAACCGACGTCGCCCCTCGGGTCGTTGCCAAGGGACGCGGCGTCATCGCCGAGCAGATCATCTCCCGCGCGCACGCACACGGTGTCTATGTACATGAATCGCCAGAACTCGTCTCGCTGCTGATGCAGATCGATCTTGACCAGCGCATCCCTCCGCAACTCTACGTTGCCGTCTCGGAGCTGCTGGCGTGGATTTACCGGCTGGAAAGCGGACAACCCGTCCCGGAACAGCCCTCCCTCTCTCCGCTGCCCGAGCATCTCGAATAGGCACCGCCCGCTGCGCTGGCGTGACGTAATTCGCACACGCGAACGAATCAGATGCAGTACACTTCGCGCTAGCATCCAGCATGAGACTACGCATGACCGACCCCGAAGTCCAGGCAGACTCCGCCCCGACACCGCAGCGTTTCGAGTACGAGCGAACCGACGAGTACAGTCGCTACTTCCTCTATTCGCGCTCCGAAGTGCTGTCGGTGCTGCGTACGCTGATTCAAAAGGGCGCCTTGATCACTGTCCATTTCGACCATGGCAAGTCTTTCCTGCTGACGTCAATGCTGGCTTTCACCGAAGAGGGCAACGATTTCATTCTCGACATCGGCGCCAACCGCGAAATGAACCAGAAGGCGCTGCTCGCAGACAAGCTGTTTCTGACCGCAGTGGTCGACAAGGTCAAGATCCAGTTCAGCATTGATGGCCTTTCTGCCGCAGAACATCTGGGGCGGCCAGCAATGCGCGGCTCGCTTCCGGACGCCGTGTTACGGCTGCAGCGACGAGAATTTTTCCGCCTGTCGACGCCGATTGCCAACCCGGTCATCGTCAGCGCGGTCATCCGCCTCCCGGACGGCAGCGCCGAAAACGTCGATCTGCCGCTATTCGACATCAGTGGCGGCGGCGTCGGACTGATGGTCTCCCAGGAGACCGCGGCCAAGCTTGAAAAGGGCGACATCCTCACCGAGTGCCGGATCGCGTTGCCAGAGGAAGGCTTGGTCGTCGCCAACCTCGCAGTCCGCAACAAGTTTGACGTCACGACGCGCAGCGGCGCCCAATTCGTTCGTACCGGCTGTGAGTTCGTCGACATCCCGCCATCGCGTCTCAATCGTGTCCGGCGCTACATCACCCGCGTCGAACGGGAACGCAAAGCACGCCTCAGCGGCCTCGGCTGAGCTCCGCGTCCAGCCCAGCAAAACGGCGCCCACAGGCGCCGTTGTTCGCTGACCGGCCGCGCCGGTGCGTCAGATCTGCATGTTCATCACGTCGTGGTACGCCGTCACCAGCTTGTTGCGTACCTGAACCATCTCCTGAAACGACAGATTTGCCTTCTGCAACGAAATCATCACCTCGTGCAGATTTGCCGAATTGTCGCCTGCGGCAAAACTTGCCGCCATCGCCTCGGCTTGCTGTTGCTGCTGGTTCACCTGCGCGATCGAATTCTGCAGCACCTGAGCAAAGTCGACTCCACCCGCGGCGGGGCCCTGCGTATCGCCCGTCCGCCCCTCTGCCTGCGTAGCCGTGGCACGCAAGACATTCAGCATCTGATCAATCCCGCTCACATCCATGGTCCTTCTCCATCCCTACCCGACGAGTCCGTACCGAAAACAACGCAAGAACCACGCCAACCCCATCATCTTACTCCAGCAACAACCCGGCATCCTTGTACTGTTTGAGCTTGTGCCGCAAAGTTCGTTCCGGCATTCCGAGTCGCTCCCCCGCCAATTTACGTGAGCCGCCAACCGCTGCCAGAGTTCCCAGAATATGCTCCCGCTCCAGATCGCGCAAGGAATCATTCCGGGCCGGCGCCGCCGCAACTACCGATTCTGTCGGGACCGGCGGCGAATAAACCGCGGCTTCCGGCAGAACCGCTGTCCCCGAAGGCAGCACCGACAGATGCAGCGCCTCTGGCTCGACAAGATCCCCTACGGCGAAGATAACGGCACGTTGCATCACATTCTCAAGTTCACGAACGTTGCCCGGCCACGCATGTCCCCGCAGGAACTGCTCCGCTGCACCTGACAGACGCAGGCCGGGCCGGCCCGATCGTCCGCCGTGCTGCGCGAGGAAATGCCGCGCCAGCGGCACGATATCCTCAGGACGCTGCCGCAACGCAGGAATCAGCAGTGGAAAAACGTTCAACCGGTAATACACGTCCTCGCGCAGCACCCCGCGGGCCACCGCTTCGGCCATATCGCGGTTCGAGGTCGCAACGATGCGGATATCGAGTTCCACCGGCTTCTTGCCGCCAACCCGCTCCACTTCACGCTCCTGCAGCACGCGCAGCAGTTTGGCTTGTAGCCCGAGCGGCATCTCGGTCACCTCGTCAAGCAGCAGTGTGCCGCTCTGCGCCTGCTCGAATTTGCCGGCCTGCGCCTGCTGCGCGCCGGTAAAAGCGCCTTTTTCGTAGCCGAACAGCGTCGCCTCTAGCAGCGTGTCGGGAATCGCCGCACAATTGATCGCGACAAACGGCCCCTCGCGGCGGGCCGAGTGATTGTGGATATAGCGAGCAACAACTTCCTTGCCAACCCCGCTCTCTCCGGTCAGAAGTACCGTCGTATCGGTTTGGGCGACGCGCGAAGCCAGCGCAAACAGGTTGCGGCTGGCCGGATCCTGAGCCACGACACGTTCGTCGCTCAGCGCTTCGGGCAGACGGTAACGCGCCACATGCTCAAGCAACGCCTTCGGCTCAAACGGCTTGAGCAGGAAGTCGCAAGCCCCGGCACGCATCGCCTCTACCGCCCGGTCGACATCGGCGAACGCCGTCATCAGCACCACCGGCAAATGCGGCAAGCGCTCGCGAATCGCCTTGAGCAGCGCGATACCGTCCATCGGCATCATCCGCACATCGCTGACCACCAGCGCCACCGCGTGCCGCTCCAGAATCTGCAACGCCTCTTCGCCGCCTCCCGCAGAAATCACTGCCTGACCGGCCAGTTCGAGCGTGTCACACACCGCCTCGCGCAGATTGAGATCGTCTTCGACGACGAGAATGGGTAATCCCTGAGTCATGTTGTCCATTTAAAGATGCATTCACCCGTTGACCGCTTGCATGTCGGCGGCGGCACCGCAAGGCAGCCACAGCACGAACTCCGATCCTTCGTCCGGCCGCGAATCGACCTCGATCGTCCCGCCGTGCGCCCTTGCCACGCCAAGCGCTATCGCCAACCCGAGGCCAGTACCCTGCCCCCGCGTGGTAAAGAAAGGCTCAAAAATCCGCGCCTGAGCTTCCGGCGCAATCCCGGCCCCGGTATCCCGCACACCGATCCGTATCTGCCCGCCGGACACGCTCGCATCCAGCCAGACTTCACGCTCCGGTGCATTGCGCCCTTCGCAGGCCTGCAAGGCATTTTCCAGCAGGTTGAGCAGCGCACCGCCCAAGGCCTTCCGACTACCGGTGATTATAGAGTCGGTCAGTGACGATGTAACGCGGAATCGCACGCTCTTCTCGACGCACAGTGGTTCCATCGTCTGCGCCGCATCGGCAACCAGTCCGGCCAGCGATATGACGTCACGGCCAATGCTCTCGCCGCGCGCAAACAGCAGCACATCCTGGATCAGGCGCTCGAGCCGCTTGAGCTGCTCGGTCGCCTTGCCAGCAAAACGCACTCGCGCTGCTTCGGAAATCTCCGGCTGCGCGAGATTGGCACTGTACAGCAGCGCTGTCGCCAACGGGGTGCGCAACTGGTGGGCCAGCGACGCGGCCATCTCACCCATCGCCGCCAGGCGCTGATGGCGCTCGACCCGTGCCTTAAGTTCGTAAGCTGCCGTAATGTCATGAACCAGCAACAATCGCCCGCCCGACGAATCCAGAGGACTCTCTGCAATCGACACGCGGCGCTCGTCGAGCAGGCACTCGTCTGGCGCGTCGGTCGGTTGCAGACGCCGGCAAGCGATCTGCGGCCAGTCGCCGCCGACAACCGACTCGCGAAACATGGCCTCGGCGGCCGGATTCGCCTCGCACACACGGGCATCACCGTCGAGGACCACGACGCCGGCGGGGAGCGCGTTGAGTAACAAAGAGAGGCGCTCCGACAGGGCTTCCTTCTCTTGATACTGGCGGCGCAATTCACCGTTGGCGACCGCCAGCTCGGCGGTCAGCGATTCGACCTTCGCTTGCAGCGTTTCATATGCCTGGGTCAGTTCCAGGGAGACTTGGTTGAAAACATCAAACGCCCGCTGCAACTCCCGCGCTTTCTGGTCCGGCACCGCAATTTGCGACTCCTCACTCATTCGATGGAAATCCCGTGCAATTCACAGATACAATAGTAGAATAAATCTCAGCACTTATCGCTTCCTGCTTGATTAATTGCCGAGTTCACATTCGAGAGTTAACTTTTTCTGTCAGGCATGGCGACACCCGAAGCCCAAACGATACCTTCCGAAGAGCCCGCCACCGGTCCGGCTGATCGCCTCCGTCAGGCGCTCGCCCGGCTGACGACGCAGCAGAGGATCGTGCTCATGATCGCGATCGCAGCGGTTATTGCGTTGCTGGTCGCGAGCAGCACTTGGATCAAACAGTCCGATTATCGCATCCTGTTTTCGAACATCTCCGAGCGCGATGGCGGGTCAATCATCGCAGCACTCGAACAGATGAACGTGCCCTACCGCTTTAATGACAGCGGCAACGCGATTCTTGTTCCCGGCAGCAAGGTGCATGAAATTCGCCTGCGCCTCGCAACGCAGGGGCTTCCGAAAGGCGGCGCGGTCGGTTTCGAGTTGATGGAGAACCAGAAATTCGGGATCAGCCAGTTTGCCGAGCAGATCAACTACCAGCGCGGCCTTGAAGGCGAACTGGCACGCACCATCCAGTCGATTGCCGCCGTCCAGGCCGCCCGCGTACATCTGGCGATTCCAAAGCCAACGGTATTCGTCCGTGAAGAATTGCGCCCGTCGGCCTCGGTGATGCTCAACCTCTACCCGGGCCGGACTCTCGACCCATCGCAGATCGCCGGCATCCAGAACCTCGTTTCTGCCAGCGTCCCGAATCTGTCTGCCAGCAGTGTCACGCTGATCGATCAGAGCGGCGCGATGCTCTCCCAGCTCAAGAGCAAGCTGATGGAAGCGGGGCTTGATCCAGTACAGATCAAGTACGTGCAGGAAATCGAGGCGAACGCGATCAAGCGCGTCGAAGACATCCTCGCGCCGATCCTCGGCAAAGGAAACGCACGGGTTCAGATCGCCGCCGACATCGATTTCTCGCAGAACGAACAGACGGCGGAAATGCATCGGCCGAACACGACGCCGCCGGACATCGCGATCCGCAGCCAGCAGACCAGTGAATCGGCAAGCGCCACCCCGTCGGCGCAAGGCGTTCCCGGCGCCCTGACCAACCAGCCACCGGTCCCCGCAACAGCACCGATCACGCAACCGGCAGTGCCAGGCGCTGGCCAGGCGCCGGCCTCGACACCACCGGTCCCCGGACAGATCAACGCCGCTGGAGTGCAAGGGGCGATCGCGAGCCTCGGACAGCCGATCAACACGCGCAAAGATTCCACGATCAACTACGAAGTCGACAAGACGATCCGCCACACCAAGCAATCGGTCGGCACAATCCGACGCCTGTCGGCAGCCGTCGTGATCAACCACCGCAAGGATGCCAAGGGCATCATGAAGCCGTTGGCCGACGCCGAAGTCAAGCAGATCGGGGATCTGGTCAAAGAGGCAATGGGCTTCAACAAGGAACGCGGGGACACGGTATCGGTCGCCAACGCGGCGTTCACCCCGGTCGAACGAGACGAGACCGCACTGCCGGTATGGAAGGATCCGGAAATGCTCTCGCTCCTGAAGGAAGTCTTCAAGTACGCGGCAATCGCCGGCATTCTCGCCTACCTGATCCTCAAGATCATCCGTCCGCTGCTACAGACGATGATGCAGCCCCCGCCTGCCCCGCATGGCGGAAAAACCCTCGGCGGCAATGTCAATATCATCGACGACGAAGCCGAGGACACGCGGACAGCCGAGGATATCTTCGGCCAGAAGCTGGGCGAGATACGGGACATGGCGCAACAGGACCCGCAGGCCGTAGCCAACATCATCAAGAACTGGACGAACTCCAATGCCGGCTGAAGACGGGATCGAGAAGAGTGCCATCCTGCTGATCGCGCTCGGCGAAGACCACGCGTCCGAAGTGCTCAAGCACCTCGGGCCGAAGGAAGTGCAGAAACTGGGCCACGCGATGGCCAATCTGCGCAGCGTGCCGCGCGCCAAGGTCGAAGAGGTGCTGACCGACTTCCAGAAGACGGCCGTCGAATCGGCCGCCGTCAACGTGGATACCGACGCCTACGTCCGCGCCGTACTCACCAAGGCCCTGGGCGACGACAAGGCGGCCAACCTGATTTCGCGCATCCTGCAGGGCGGCGATACCAATGGCATCGAAGGACTCAAATGGATGGACGCGCCAACAGTGGCCGACCTGATCCGCAACGAGCATCCGCAGATCATCGCCACCATCCTCGTGCACCTCGAGCACGACCATGCCAGCGACATCCTGAACCATTTCACGGAACGCCTGCGCAATGACGTTATCCTGCGCATCGCCACGCTCGAAGGCATCCAGCCGGAAGCGCTCCGGGAACTCAACGACGTGATGCTGCGACTGCTGTCCGGCTCGGCCAATATCAAGAAGTCGGCGATGGGCGGGATTCGCACCGTGGCGGAAATCCTGAATTTCATGGGCACCGCTAACGAAACGACGGTCATCGACTCGATCCGCGAGTATGACCCCGACCTCGCCCAGCGCGTCCTCGACGAAATGTTCGTCTTCGAGAATCTGCTTGACCTCGACGACCGCGCCGTGCAGTTGCTGCTGCGCGAAATCCAGTCTGACTCGCTGATTCTGGCAATGAAGGGCGCTTCCGAACCGCTACGCGAGAAGATTTTCAAGAACATGTCGCAGCGTGCCGCCGAAATGCTGCGCGAGGACCTCGAGTCGCGCGGCCCGGTACGCATCTCCGAAGTCGAAGCGGAGCAGAAGGAAATTCTCAAGATCGTCCGCCGCCTGGCCGACGAAGGCCAGATCGTACTGGGCGGGGCCGGTGGCGAGGAAATGATCTGAAGGACCGACGGCCATGACCGGCTTCATCGCCAAAGAAAAGCTCACCGCCTATCAGCGCTGGGAAGTTGCGGCCTTCGACGAGGCGGAGCAGGCGGCACAACGCGCGGCGAAAGAGGCCGAGGAGCGCGCTGCGCAACCCGTCGAGCCGACACCATCCACCGAACCGGAACAGCCTCCCGAGGAAGCGCTCGTCCTGCCCACCGCGGCCGACATCGAACGCATCCACACCGAAGCGCACGAGCAAGGCTTTTCCGCCGGCTACGAGGAGGGCATCGCCGAAGCAAAGGGTATCGCCACACGCCTCGACACGCTGATGAACGCCGTGCAGCAATCAATCGCGGCACTCGACCAGCGTGTTGCCGAAGAGCTTCTGGCCACTGCGCTGGAAGTCGCGCGGCAGATCGTGAGGCAGAGCCTTCAGGCCCAGCCTGAACTGTTATTGCCAGTGATCCGTGAGGCAATCACGACGCTGCACCCGCACCCCGGCCACCCGCTGCTGTTCGTGCACCCCGACGACGCTGAACTCGTCCGCAAGCACCTGGGCGAACAACTCGCACACAACAACTGGCGCATCGTCGAGGACGCTGCGCTGACGCCAGGCGGATGCCGCGTCGAGCACGGTGCCAGCGAAGTAGATGCCACGCTCGAAACCCGCTGGCGCCGCGTGATCGAATCGATCGGACTCCCGCCGGACTGGCCGGCGGGCAAACCTTAGGCGATCCCGATGGACGAAAGCGCTACCGCCCGCCTGTCCCGCTGGGTGGACTTTCTCGGCCATTGCCGCGAAGCCGTCCATCACGCCGTCCCTATCCTGTCGAGCGGACACCTGACACGCATCAATGGCCTCGTCATGGAAGCCGCTGGCCTGAAGCTGCCGCTCGGCAGTTCATGCCGGATCCTGCCGGCCGGAGGCACGCCGATCGAGGCAGAAGTCGTCGGATTCAACGGCGAGCGCCTGTTCCTGATGCCCTCCGAGGACGTCTACGGCCTCTCGCCTGGCGCCAGGGTCGTCGCGCTCGAACCGCACATCCCCGCACCGAGGCTCGGCCACTCGCCCCCGGCGCGGCGACGCGCCGTTGATCGCGCCAAACTGCTACCGGTCGGCGACGCGCTGCTCGGCCGCATCGTCGACGGCGCTGGACGGCCGCTCGACCGCCACGGCCCGTTACGCGTCGACTCCCTGCGCCCGCTGCAGGGTCGGCCAATCAATCCGATGGCCAGGGCGCCGATCGACCATTCGCTCGATGTCGGCGTTCGCGCCATCAACGCGCTGCTGACCGTGGGACGCGGCCAGCGCATGGGACTGTTCGCTGGCTCGGGGGTTGGCAAGAGCGTGCTGCTCGGCATGATGGCGCGCTACACCTCGGCCGAGATCATCGTCGTCGGCCTGATCGGCGAACGGGGTCGCGAAGTCAAGGAATTCATCGAGCAGATCCTCGGCGAGGAAGGGCTGCGGCGCTCGGTCGTCGTCGCTGCACCGGCCGATGTCAGCCCACTGATGCGCTTGCAGGGCGCAGCCTACGCTACTGCGATTGCCGAATATTTTCGCGATCAGGGTCGGCATGTACTGCTGATCATGGATTCACTGACCCGTTTCGCGATGGCGCAACGGGAAATCGCGCTGGCGATCGGCGAGCCACCGGTCACCCGCGGCTATCCACCCTCGGTGTTCGCTCGTCTGCCGCAGCTTGTCGAGCGTGCCGGCAACGGAGCCGACGGCGGCGGCTCGATCACCGCGTTCTACACCGTGCTGGCCGAGGGTGACGATCAGCAGGATCCGATCGCCGACTCGGCACGCGCGATCCTCGACGGCCATATCGTCCTGTCGCGGACACTCGCAGATGCGGGTCACTACCCGGCGATCGACATCGAACAGTCGATTTCGCGGGCGATGGTCAACCTGATATCCCCCGAGCATTTCGACCAGATCCGCCGCTTCAAGCAGCTGTTCTCGCGTTACCAGCGTTCGCGCGACCTGATCAGCGTCGGCGCCTATGCCGCCGGGTCCGACCCGCAACTTGACGAGGCGATCCGGCTCTATCCGTCCTTCGAGCACTTCCTGCAGCAACCACTGGCCGAACGCGCCGAATACGCAGCCAGCATCGATCATCTGTTCGGCCTCTTCCGTCATTAACCCGCTGACTGGCGATGAGCAAGCCGTTTACATTGCAAACCGTACTGGAGCTGATGCAGGCACGCGCCGACGAGGCGACGCAGGCGCTGGCCCGGCTGATCGCCAACGAACGCGATGCGCGCGCCAAGCTCGCGATGCTGCGGCAATACCGCGACGAGTATGCGAATCGTTTTCGTCAGGCGTCCTTGGCCGGACTTACCCCCAGCGCATGGAACAACTTCCAGGAATTCCTGAACCGCCTCGACGAAGCCATCGCCGCGCAAGCCCAGGCGGTCGCGCAACAAGCCCGCAATACGGCCAACGGCCAGGAACACTGGAAGCACCAGCAGAAAAAACTCAAGGCCATCGATACGCTCTCGGAACGCCACCGCTGCCAGGAAGAGGCGCGAGAGCAACGGCTGGACCAAAAACAGCAGGACGAATTCGCGACACGCTTCCGGCAGAAGCATTCTCAGGACTGACGCTGGCACAAACCTTGCTGACATTCGCGCAGTCATCCGTTCGAAGGAAGCGCCATGTCCATCACCGTCGTCTCGTCAATCCCGAAGGTCGCTACGGCGAATCCGAGCGAGGCGTCGAGCAGCGCCAGTGCCACTTCGGGGAGCGAAAATGCCGGCGGGCTCGACTTCATGAGTCTGCTGTTGTCGCTCGGACAGCAGTTCTCAGCCCCGACGACCCCGCTTTCCTCCGACACTAAGGACGCGGCTGAATCCCCGGAAACCAAGGCGTCCGACAACACAACGACGGACCCGAACGCGCTATTCGCGGCCCTGGGAATCATTCCTCCGGATGCCAAGCCCCATATCAAGAGCGGCGAGGCCAGCACGGGAATCGCCTCGACCCGGACCGAGACAGGCACCGAGGCCCTCGGCCTCCCGGCGGTACCACCAGGTGAATCGGGCCGCAGTGCGGATACTGCCGCCGCTGACGGAGCGACGCCACGGGCCGCGCCCTTCGACCCGGCAAAATTTGCCGGGGAACCCCGGGCAGGCGAAGCCGGAACAACCGCCGCAAAGCAGGAACACAGCACTGAAAGCCTTCTTGCTGCAGCCCCGCCGGCCAACGCCGAAGCACTTAACAAAATGCAGCAAGCCACGCACGACACGACGAGCACCACGATTCAAACACCGGTCCGCTCGTCCGGCTGGAATCACGACTTCGGGCAGAAAATCGTCTGGCTGGCAAACAACGACAAACAATCTGCCCAAATCACCCTCAACCCCGAGCAAATGGGGCCGATAGAAGTGTCATTGAGCGTCGACAAAGGCAATGTGAGCGCCTCCTTCACCTCGGCCAACGCCGAAGTACGCGAAGCAATCGAGACGGCTTTGCCGCGTCTGCGCGAAATGTTTGCCAGTGCTGGCATTGAGCTGGGGCAGGCCAATGTCAGCGCCGAATCGTTCAGGCAGCCGACGCCCGAACGCGACAATCAGGGCCGATCGTCTCAAGGAGCCGGCGGCACAGGTATACTTGCCCCCGCAACGGCAGTGCCGGCACAAACTGGCGGGCGCGCCGTGATGCAAGGCAACGGCCTGGTCGACACCTTCGCCTGACGATGGATCGACCCGGGTGAATAGCGTACGACAAGGAGAGTAAGGAATGGCCAAGGCGGCAGAAGAAACCGAAGGCGCAGCAGCGCCGAAAAAAAGCAAAAAACTGCTGATCATTGTCGTGGCCGCCGTTGTGCTGATCCTCGGTATTGGCGGGGGGGCAGCGTTTTTCCTGATGAAGGGGGGCGACCACGAGGGCGACGAGGACGAAGCCGCCACCGAAAAGGTCAAGGCAGCGCCGAAAAAGGAAAAGGGCAAGGAGGCCATGCCCGTTTACGCCGCGCTTGATGCGTTTACGGTCAACCTCGTGCCGGAAAACGGCGACCAGTATCTGCAACTGATTCTGTCGATCGAGGTCGATGACCTCAAGACCGCCGACAAACTCAAGTCCTACACGCCGAAATTGCGCAACAACATCATGCTGCTGTTGTCGAGCAAGAAGGCCTCGGACCTGATCTCCCGCGAAGGCAAGGAGAAACTGGCCACGGAGATCCGCGACATGGTCAACGACGTGCTTGAACCCGGCAGTGCCGGCAAAAAGGATGCCCCGGTAAAAGAAGTCCTGTTCACTTCATTCATCATTCAGTAGCGATCGTCATTGAAGCATGGCCACAGATTTTCTTTCCCAGGACGAAGTTGACGCGCTACTCAAGGGCGTCACCGGCGACACCGACGAACCGGAGGCTTCCGGCGAGGCGGAGGACGGCATTCGCGCCTACAATCTTGGCACGCAGGAACGTATCGTTCGCGGCCGGATGCCGACGCTCGAGCTCATCAACGAGCGCTTCGCGCGCTATCTGCGCATCGGACTGTTCAACTACATGCACCGGACCGTTGAAATTTCGGTCGGCCCGATCCGGGTGCAGAAATACAGCGAGTTCATCCGCAATCTGGTCGTTCCGACGAACCTCAACCTGGTGATGGCCAAGCCCTTGCGCGGCACCGCGCTGTTCGTCTTCGACCCCAACCTCGTCTTTCTCGTCATCGACAACATGTTCGGCGGCGACGGCCGCTTCCATACACGGGTGGAAGGCCGCGACTTCACCGGCACCGAACAACGGATCATCCAGGGCATGCTGCGCGTCGTATTCGAAGAGTATGCGCGCTCCTGGAAACCTGTTTACGAAATGAATTTCGAGTACATTCGCTCGGAAATGAACTCGCAGTTCGCCAACATCGCGACGCCGTCCGAAATCGTCATTTCAACGAG
Organism: uncultured Propionivibrio sp.; assembly: GCF_963666255.1. Classification (NCBI taxonomy): domain Bacteria; kingdom Pseudomonadati; phylum Pseudomonadota; class Betaproteobacteria; order Rhodocyclales; family Rhodocyclaceae; genus Propionivibrio; species uncultured Propionivibrio sp. The sequence goes on from NZ_OY762656.1 coordinate 166,507, forward strand.
TTTTTCGCTGGAATTTGGCGGCGCGACGGCAGACATGCACCTCTGCTTCCCCTATTCGATGCTCGAACCGATTCGCGACCTGTTGTACAGCGCGATGCAGAGCGACCAGCTGGCCACCGATCACCGCTGGATCGTCATGTTGCGCAAGCAGTTGAAGGACGCCGAGGTCGAAGTCGTTGCCGAGCTCGCAACCGCCGCCATGACGCTGGGCCAGATCATCCGGATGAAGGAAGGGGATATCATCCCGATCACCATTCCGGAAAAAATCATGGCGAAGGTAGACGACATTCCGCTGATGGAATGCCGCTACGGGCAGCAGAGCGGACAATATGCACTGAAAATAGAGCGTTTTGTCGGACCGAGCGACGAACTCTCTTCCGGAGACAGTAATGACTGACGATATCGAAAATACCACCCCGGACAGCGACACCGGCATGGATGACGACTGGGCGGCCGCAATGGCCGAGCAGGCAGTCTCCGACTCGGCCGCCCCCAGCGCGCAACCCGCGCAAATCTTCCCATCGTTCGGCCAGGCAGAAGGCAAGGCATCGATCATGAACGAGCTCGACATGATTCTGGACATTCCGGTCCAGATCTCGGTCGAACTCGGACGCACCAAGATCACCATCAAGAACCTGCTCCAGCTTGCCCACGGCTCGGTCGTCGAACTGGACGCGATGGCCGGCGAACCGATGGGAGTCTTCGTCAATGGCACGCTGATCGCCCAGGGAGAAGTCGTCGTCGTGAACGACAAATTTGGCATCCGGCTGACCGATATCATCACCCCATCGGAGCGGATGCGAAAAATCGGGCGATAGGCGGCCCGGCCTGGCTCATCGCATTTCCCCTCGGGCGATGCGATCGATTAAGATAGCGGTCGCGACTGTTACCGATTGCGATGATGAGCCAATACCTGTCACTGCGGATACGCGACCACCGACGGCTGGTGGCGGTGGCGCTCGCCTGCGTCTCCGCCGGGCTGTTCGCCCAGACCACCACGCCCGAACCTCCCGGCGTTTCGGCCAGCGCAATCCTGCAGACGCTGCTCGGGCTTGCGCTGATCGTCGGAATTCTCTTCGTTGGCGCCTATGTGTTACGCCGCCTCAACGACGGCAAGCGCTTCGGCGCGAACGGTCCGATGAAGGTGCTGGGCGGATTGTCGATCAGCCCGCGCGAACGGATCATGCTTGTCGAGGTCGGCGACACCTGGCTGGTCGTCGGCGTCGTCCCCGGACAGATCAGGACGCTTCACACATTGCCCCGCGGCGAACTCCCCCCGGGAAATCAGGACGAAAAGCCCTTCGGGCAGTGGCTCAAACAGATCACCGAACGTAACCATGCCCAATAACGATACACGCAGCACTTTCCGGCACGCCGGACGTCTGCTGGCGCTCGCCGCACTGCTGCTGCCTACCCTGGCCTGCGCCCAGAGCGGCGGCTTACCGGCTTTTTCCAGCACGCCGGCCGCCGGAGGCGGACAGACCTACACGCTGTCGATTCAAACGCTGCTCACGCTGACCGCACTGACCTTCATCCCAGCGGCATTACTGATGATGACCGGCTTCACGCGCATCGTCATCGTCCTTTCGCTGCTGCGCCACGCGCTCGGCACCCAGACCTCACCGCCAAATCAGGTAATCGTCGGCCTCTCGCTGTTTCTTACCTTCTTCGTGATGTCACCGGTCTTCGACAAGGTCTATACCGACGCATACCAGCCACTCTCGGAAAACCGCATCAGTCTTGCCCAGGCGGTCGAACGCGGCGCGGTACCAGTGCGGGCGTTCATGCTGAAACAGACGCGAGAATCGGATATCGGCCTGTTCGCGCGCCTCGCCAACACGCCGAAGCTCGAATCCGCGAGTGATGTGCCGATGCGCGTGCTGATTCCGGCGTTCCTGACCAGCGAACTGAAAACGGCTTTCCAGATCGGTTTCATCATTTTCGTTCCGTTCCTGATCATCGACATGGTCGTTGCCAGCGTGCTGATGTCCATGGGCATGATGATGATGTCCCCGGTAATGATCGCGTTGCCGTTCAAGCTGATGCTGTTCGTCCTCGTCGACGGCTGGCATCTGCTGCTCGGGTCGCTGGTGATGAGCTTCGCGACATGAGCCCTGAAATCGTCATGAATATCGGGCGTCAGGCCATCGAAATGACGTTGATATTATCCGGACCGCTGCTGCTGATTGCGTTGGTTGTCGGCCTGATCGTCAGTATTTTCCAGGCCGCCACGCAGATCAACGAACAGACGCTGTCGTTCATTCCGAAGCTGATAGGCTCGTTCATCGTACTCATCGTTGCCGGCCCGTGGATGTTGCAGATGATGGTCGACTACATGCGCCGCCTGTTCGAGAGCATCCCGCAGATCATCGGCTAGGCCAGCGCCCATGATCAGTCTCACCACCGCCGAGATCAACGCCTGGATCGTCGCCTTCCTGTTTCCGCTGGCGCGGATTCTGGCGCTGCTCGCCAGCGCGCCACCGTTCAACAATCTGGGGCTGTCGATACGTGTGCGGCTGATGCTGGGGCTGGCGATTACAGTCGCCGTCGCACCGGCTTTGCCGGCAATGCCACGGATCGCCCCGGCATCCGGCTTCGGCCTGTTGATCCTCGCGCAGCAGATGCTGATCGGATTCGCGATGGGATTCAGCCTGCGACTTGTCTTCAATGCCATTGACATGGCCGGCACACTGATCAGCAACCTGGCCGGACTCGGTTTCGCGACGGCTTACGACCCGCAGAACACGGCTCAGACCCCCGTCGTCTCGGAACTGATCGGCTACATCGCCCTGCTGCTGTTCCTCAGCATTGACGGCCACCTGATGGTGATTGCCACGGTCGTCCAGAGCTTTTCGACCATCCCGGTCAACCTTGGTAGCGTCGCCGCAGCCTCATGGCAGAACATCGCAAGCGCAGGCGGCATCATTTTCTCGTCGGGCGTGCTGCTGTCGCTGCCGATCTTAGTCACCCTGATGATCGCCAACATTGCGCTCGGCGTGCTCGGACGTGTCGCACCACAGCTCAACCTGATGGCGATCGGCTTTCCTGTCACCATCGTCATCGGCTTCGCGGCCTTGCTCGCCAGCATGAACTACCTTGCCGCGCCGCTCCAGACGCTGTTCGAATACGGGTTGCAGTCGATGCCGGGGCTGCTGGTCCCGCGCTAATCAGCGCGGTGCGCCACCGTCGAGGCGAACGAGTTGGATTGTTCCGCTGCCAACGCGGTGCGTCATCGGCGTGCTGGATTCAATGCCCTCGGAATAGTTCAGGATGCGATAGCCGGAATAGCCGCGCGACTGCTGCAAGGTGCTCGCGCGCCGCTTGAGGATCTGGTAGGCCTCGCCATCGCCGCCAATCCGGAAGCTCTTGGCGCGCAGCGACAGCTCGTAGGTATCGCCATTGACAGCGCGCTCTTCGATGTTCCAATTCGGCGCCAGCGGATCGTAGACGAGATAGATTGCGGTACCGATCGCCCCGCCAAGCAGCAACTGTTCGAAGCTGAGCGTCGTCGACGGCGTCAGTTTCACCGCCGCGTTCGGCAGCAGGTGGCCCGATGGCGGATACACCGAGGTATTCGCGGTGCCGCATCCGGCCAGCACCGAGACCGTCGTCACGAGTAGCAACCCGATCTTGTACATGGCTGTCACAGATAGTTGAACAGGCTCATCCCGCTGATCTTCGCGAAGGATGCCTGTGCCGCCTGCAGGTTCATCTGCTGCTGCAGAAAATCGGAAATGGTCTTGTTGTAGTCGAGGTCCTGCAGGTTCGAGAGCGTTGACTTGTACTGGATGGCGAGATCCGACGCCGCCGTCCCGAGCGACTCCAACTCCTGCTCCTTCGTCCCGATGTCGGACTGGATGCGCGACACGTTGGCCATCGCCTGGTCGATATTGGTCAGCTGTCCGGCGAGATCGTTACTGTACTGCGTCGAGGTGTAGGTCGTCGAACCGATCGGCGAGCGCAGGATGCCGAGCAGGTTCTGCATCGTCTGGAAAAGGCTTTGCGACTTGCTCGCGTCGATTTTGAACGAGTCCCCGGCAGAGGGCGTGCCGGACACCGTCACCGTTGCGCCGAAATCCAGCCCCCCCGCGGTGACCAGCGAGATCGACTGGCCGCTGGTGTACGTCGCAGGCGTGGTGGCCGTGCCGGTTCCGGAATCGTAGATGCTGTATTCGAGCACCCCGGTCGTCGCGTTGGTCGAGAAACGGATCTCCAGCGGCAACGGCAAATTGTTCGTCGTCCCGTCTCGGGTGTTCGCCGCGGTCTGCCATTTCTGCAGGTCGAGCACCGAGCCGGCATTGATGATCCCGCTCCCCTGGTTATTCACGGTCGGGACCGCCAGCTGGTTACCGTTCGTCGACGTCACGAAGGTCCCGTTGCCGTTGGCGATCTTCTGGAACAGTTCGTCGCCAGCCACACTCACCGACATCGAGCGCGACGCCGATACCTGCAACAACCTTTCGCCACTGTCGCCCGAATAGCCGACGGGCGAAGAGGTCGCCGGGGCAATCGCCGCCTGGCTTCCGTCGATCGCGAACGGCTGGACCTTGCCGCTGTAGCCAGAAAACAGGTATTCCCCGGCACCATTGTCGGCATTGGCAATGCCCATAATTTCGCCGAAACGCGCCTGCAGCTCGGAGGCGATCGCTTCGCGATCGCTGGCGCTCAGCGTGGTATTCCCGGCCTGCAGCACCCGGTCGCGCACATTCAGCAACGCATTCGACAACGCCGTCAGTTGCGTGTCGACGAGGCCAAGTTGCGAAGTCGCGAGTCCCTGATTGTCGATGTACTGCTGATTGACCGCGACCGACTGGTTCACCACCAGCGCCCGCGAAGCGGCCACCGGGTCGTCCTGCGGTGTCAGCACGCGGCGCCCGGTGCCCAACTGGTTCTGCAGCTTGTACAGACTGCTCTGCCCCCGCTGGACTTGGGTCGAACCCGCTTCGAAGATCTGGCTTGTACTAATACGCATGGCGCTTTCTCCGGAATTCCTATCGCATGATGCCGATCAGCGTGTCGAACAGGTTGGTGCCGATTTGCAGGGCCTTGGCCGACGCCTGGTACGCCTGCTGGAACTTGATCAGGTTGGAAGCCTCTTCGTCGAGATTGACCCCCGACAGCGCATCGCGCGCCGACTGCGACTGTTCGAGCAGCGACTCTTGCGCCTGCAGCATCACCGAGGCCTGGTTCGTCTTGTTGCCGACGTCGCTGACCAGTTGCGCGTAGGCGGTGGAAAAGCTCGTCGCCCCGCCCGACATCGTGTATTGCGTCTGCAGTTTCAGCAGCAGCGCGGCATTCCGGGAGTCGGAAACCCCGGCGGCATTCTTGCTGAGCGTGAAGGTGTCGTTATCGGACAGGTTGCCGGACAGGCTGACGCTGACGCCACCGTAAGTGATCGTCATCCCGGACTTGTAGGTAAAATCGGCCACGCCCGAAGCATCGGCCGTCACCGACGAGGTGACCCCGTCAATCGTGTAGTAGACGACAGTGTTGGCCGGCAAATTGCTGATTTGCAGCGGTGTCGCCGATCCTGCCGTGTATTTCAGGGAAACATTATTCGCCGCGATCGCCGACGAATAACCAGGCAGGATCGTCGCCGCCGAGATCTTGCCGCTGCCGCTGTTGCTGGTCGAGGCTGCGGTCTTGACTGCCATGCCCGCAGCGATCAGGCGCACGTCGCTTGCCACCGCCGCATTTACGGCAACGTTACGCGCCCCTTCGCGCGTCGGCTGGATCAGAAACGAATCGCCGCTGGCCATCGCCGGCGACGCGGAAAACGAAAAGCCCTCACTCGCCGAAATCGTATCCGACAGGTTCTGCAAGTTGGTGTCTGTCCACTGCTTGTTGTCGGATAGCCGAACCAGCGTGTAGTTGCTGCCATCGAGCGTCAGGCGATAATCGGAGCCGGTCAGCTTCGTATAGAAGTTGCCGCCACCGACAGCCGGATCGGCGCTGTACGACGCGGCGGTCAATTGCGCGGTCACGACCGCGTTCATCGCGGTACTGTTGTGCGAATTGGCAACGACGCGCGGTTGCGACAGCGTGAAGAAGTCGGCAGTGAAGCCGATATCGCCGGAAGACCGACCGAGCAGATCCTGCCCCAGCGCGTTCTGCGCGTTGAAGGTAAGCGCCAGCGAGGCTGCATTGCGGCCGACTTCGTTGGCGGTCTTGTCGAGCGCCTCGCTGCGGAATTTGAGCAGGCCACTGATACTGCCACCGGAGATCAGGGACTCCGGCAGCTCCTGGATTGACGTACCGTTGGCCATGCCGACCGCAATCCGCGACGGATCCGCCGAGGACTGCGCCGCAGTCAGCGTATTGATCTGTGTCCCGACCACGAGCTGCTGGCCTGTCCCGAAGAACACGTTGTAGCTGCCGTCGGTATTGACCGTCGTCGTGACGCTGATCAGCTTGTTCAGGTTGGCGACCAGTTGGTCGCGCTGGTCGAGCAGGTCGTTGGCAGGCTGATTCGTCGACGCCTGGGCGTCGATGATGCTCTGGTTGATCTGGGCGATCTGCTGCGCATACGAGTTGACGGTGCCCACCTGCGTGACGAGCTGGTCATTCACGCCCGAGTACAGTTCCTGCAACCGGCTGTCGATGCTCTGGTAGCGGGAAACGAGCGCCTGCGCATTGGAGAGCATCGTCTGCCGTGACGAAGTCTGCGCCGGATTCGCCGCGACCTCTTTCACCCCGGTGAAGAAATTCTCGAGCGATGGCGACAGCCCGGAGCTCGCATCGGCGAGCATGTTGTCGATCTGCGAGATTTCCTTGTAGTACGAGTCGAGCGAACTGGCACTGGCCTGCGCGGTGTTGACCTGCTCCGACAGGAAGCGGTCGTACATGCGCTCTACGGTCGAAACGTGTGTTCCCTGACCGATGAAGCCGTACCCGGTGACATTCGGCACGTTCGTCGACTGGATAATGCGCTGGCGGTTGTAGCCGGCAGTCGTCTGGTTGCTGATGTTGTGCTGGGTCGTCTGCAAGCCGATCTGGGCTGCCAGCATGCCGGAAACGGCCGAAGTCAACAAAGTCGTGGTCATGACGAGAATTCCTTTTCCAATCCTTTAACGGCGTGCCGACCGGTTTTTTAAGACCGGGACTAACCGATAAGTGCCTGTCGCAAGCTCGGGCCATTAATGATGCGACCGAGCTTGTCCGCATAGGCCGGATCGGTGGCATAGCCCCCTTGTTGCAAGGAGCGAGCAAACTGTATGCCATCCTGCTGTCCGACAACGCCGGAAAACCGCGAATTGTTCCTGAGCAGCGACGCGTAGTCGCGGAACGCCTCACTGTAGGAGCCATAGACGCGAAAACGTTCGCGCACCGTCTGCGCTTCGCCGCCGACATATTCGGTTGTCTGCACTTCGACCGACGGGCCGTTCCAGCTGCGCCCGGCCTTGACGCCGAACAGGTTGTAGCTGGAGCGGCCGTCGGCCAGGCGAATCTCGCTCCGCCCCCAACCGCTCTCCAGCGCTGCGTGCGCCAGCACGAACTGCGGTTGCACGCCCAGCGTCGCGGCAGCTTCGCTGGCATAAGGCCAGAGGCGGTTCGCGAAATCCCGGTTGCGACGGAAGTCCGGTGCCGCCGTATCGGCCGCATCGCTCTGGACGGAAGGAGCGCTGTAGACACGCGCGGCGCCGGTTCCGGCCGCCGCAGCGGCAGAAATTGCCGCTTGCCGCTGCGCCAGCGATGCCTGCAGCGCCTCAAGCGCCGTGCCCGTTTCGCCTGTCTCGCCGGCCGCCGCCGGGAGGTTTCGCCCGAGTTGCTGCTCGATCAGCTTGGCAAAGCCGAGCGCCCCCTTGGACGAAAGATTCTGCGCCATCTGCTGGTCGAGGATCGAGGTATAGAAGCGCGTCTGGTCGCTGTCCATCAAGCCGTCCTGGGCAACGGTGTCGCGCATGCTCTTCATCATCATCTGAAGAACCATGCTCTCGAACTGTTGCGCCGCCTCCTTCAGCCCACCTTTCGGATCGGCCTTCATCTTGGCGCGCAGGTCGGCCGTCGTCTTCGTATCGAGGACGAAACGGCTGCTGGTAAGATCATCGGCTTTCATGCGCAGGATCTTAGCAATTTCTGCGCCCGGCAAGCCAGCAGCTTACCGGCAAGGTCAGCCCGATCAGATGATTTCGAGGTCGGCCTTCAGCGCCCCAGCCGCCTTCATCGCCTGAAGGATCGACAGCAGGTCCTGCGGCGCGGCGCCCAGCGCATTGATCGCCTTGACGACATCCGACAGGCTCGCGCCGGCGCGGACCTGCATCAGCGCGCCACCGCTCTGCTTGATCTCGATGTCCGACTGTTGCGTGCGCACCGTCTGCCCGCCAGACAGCGCGTTCGGCTGACTCACCTGCTGCTCGGTATTCACCACCACCGACAGCGAGCCGTGCGCGACCGCACAGGCATCGAGGGTCACCATCTGGTTCATCACGATCGAACCGGTCCGCGGATTGACGATGACCTTGGCGATCGTCTTCATCGGCCGCACGTCGAGATTCTCGACGCGTCCCATGAACGCCACGCGCGCGCTCGGTTCCTCAGGCGCCACCACGCGGACGACGCGTCCGTCGAGTGCCTGGGCAGTCCCGAAACCCATCTCGCGGTTGATCACCTCAACCATGCGCTGCGCGGTACCGAAATCGGTATTACCCAGTTCATAGTGAATGTACGGCCCCTGCCCGAGCATCGTCGGCACCTCGCGCTCGACCGTCGCGCCGGCCACGATGCGTCCTGCCAGCAGGTGATTGACCACCGCCCGGCTGCCGCCCGCCGAAGCGCCGGCCCCACCGACCATCAGGTTGCCTTGCGCCTGCCCGTAGATCATACCGTCCGCCCCTTTGAGCGGCGTCATGATCAGCGTACCCCCGCGCAGGCTCTTTGCGTTACCCATCGACGACACGGTCACGTCGATCTGCTGGCCGATCCGTGCGAACGGCGGCAGGTTCGCCGTCACCATTACCGCCGCCACATTCTTCAACTGCAGCGATTGCGTCGTCGGCAGTGTGGTGCCCAACTGCGCCAGCATGTTAATGATGCTCTGCGTTGTAAACGGTGTCTGCGTCGTCTGGTCGCCGGTACCATCAAGTCCGACCACCAGCCCGTAACCGACCAACTGGTTGTTGCGCACGCCCTGTACCGAGGCGAGGTCCTTGATGCGCTCGGCCGACACCGGAGCACTGCACACGACGGCCAGGCCACAGGCAAGAATTGCCACCCACCGTCCGATCTTGCCGCTGATTCCGTTCATGATGCCTCCGCCCCTCCGCTTAGAACGGCAACGCCGACATGAAGAAACGCGCGAGCCAGCCCATCACCTGGGCTTCGCTGATTACGCCGCGCTCCTTGTATTCGATCCGCGCGTCGGCGACCTGCGACGAACTGATCGTATTGGCCGAATTGATGTAATACGGATTGACGATCCCGGACAGGCGGATGTACTCGGTATTGTCGCCGATCGCCACCTGTTTCTCACCCGAGACAAGCAGGTTGCCGTTTCCCAGCACCTCGATCACGGTCACGGTGATCGACCCGGTAAACACGTTGTTGGCCGCCGCTTCACCCTTGCCGTCGAGGCTGTGGGCGCTGCTCGCCGAAAGGTTCAACCCCTGCAGGCTCTTGCCCGGCAACCCGGCGACCGTCGGAATCGAAGCCGCTGTGCTGCTGCTGCGGCTGGCCTTGGTATTCGACTTGCTCGAAGCATTGTTCGCCTCGGCAATCGCGATCGTCATCGTGTCGCCGACATAGCGGGCGCGCCGGTCCTCGAACAGCGTACGCGAGAAGCCCGGCTGATAAATGCTCCCTGTCGCCGCCAAATTGTCCGGCCGCGGCTGGGGCCGGGCCGTCATCGGCTGGTGGACATTGGTCGGAGGCACGGTGGTGCAGGCGCCCAGTAACACGGACAGCAGCACGATCGGAAAGAATTTACGCATCTTCATCCCCTTACAGTTGCGACAGCCGCGCCAGCATCTGATCCGAAGTCGAAATCGCCTTGGAATTGAGTTCGTACGCTCGCTGCGTCTGAATCATGCTGACCAGCTCCTCGGCAACGTTAACGTTCGAGGTTTCCACATAGCGCTGGCTCAGCGAACCGGCACCGTTGCTACCCGGCGTATTCGGCGTCGGCGCGCCGCTCGACGCGGTTTCCAGGAACAGGTTTTCGCCGATGCTCTGCAGCCCGCCGACGTTCACAAAAGTCGCCACCTGCAGCGTTCCGACCTGCGTCGTCGCCGGTGATCCGGGCTGCGTGACAGTGACGATACCGTCCTTCGAGATCGTCACCGACAGCGCATTCGAGGGAATCGTCACGCTCGGCTGCACCGGATAGCCGCTGGAGGTCACGAGTTGCCCCTGGTTGTCCTTCTGAAACGAGCCGTCGCGCGTGTAGGCGGTCGTGCCGTCCGGCAGCAGCACCTGCAGGAAGCCGGCACCATCGATCGCCACATCGAGATCGTTGCCTGTCTGCTGCAACGCACCTTGCGTATGGATGCGCGCCACAGCGACCGGCCGGACCCCGGTACCCAGCTGCAACCCGCTCGGAATCTGGCTCGTCTGCGACGACTGCGCTCCCGGCTGCCGGATCGTCTGGTACAGCAGATCTTCGAATACCGGACGCGCGCGCTTGAATCCGTTCGTGGACACGTTCGCCATGTTGTTGGCGATCACATCCATGCTGGTCTGCTGCGCGTCCAGCCCGGTTCTGGCAATCCAAAGGGAGCGGATCATGTGTCTGCGGTCCTATTTCAACTGTTCAACGAAAGAATCTGGCCTGCCTTGGCAGCGTTGGCATCAGCCGATTGAAGCATCTTGATCTGCATTTCGAACTGGCGGGCCAGACTGATCATGCTGACCATCGAATCGACGGGGTTCACGTTGCTCCCTTCCAGAGCCTCGGGCGCCAGACGTACCGTCGGATCGGCATCCGCGGGCTGCCCGTTGCTGGTACGGAAGAGCCCGTCGTCGCCGCGTACCAGCGTGTTCTCCGGCGGATTGACGAGCTTCAGGCGCCCGACGACATTGACATTGTTCGGCACGCCGAACACCGGCACTGCCGAAACGGTCCCGTCCGGCGAAATCGTCACCCGGTTGTCGGGCGGCAAGGCGATCGGCCCGGCTTCGCCAATCACATTCAACCCGCTCGCGGTCTGCAATTGCCCGTTGGCGCTGATCTGCAGGTTGCCGGCGCGCGTATAGGCCTCGCGCCCGTCCGGCGTCTCAACCGCCAGCCAGCCTGCGCCCTGCACGGCGACATCGAGCGAACGCCCGGTCGCCATCATCGGCCCCTGGTCGAAGACATTCGTCACCGAGGCATCGACGACGAACGCCCGGGTCGGCACACCATCGCCCTGCACCGGAACCGCGCGGAACTTGTGCTCCATCGCGCGATAGCCAGTTGTCGAGGCATTCGCGAGATTGTGCGCGACGCCCGCCTGTTGCAGGAAGGCGTGCTTCGCGCCGGTCATCGCGGTGTAGATCAGGCGGTCCATGTGGTCTCCAGCGTCCCGTCAGCGTGCTCAGCGCAGATTCACGATCGTCTGCATGATCGAATCCTGCGTCTTGATCGACTGCGCATTCGCCTGGTAGTTGCGCTGCTGCGTGATCATGTTGACGAGTTCCGCCGTCAGATCGACGTTCGACTCTTCAACCGCAGACGCCTGCAGCACGCCAAGACTCGAGGTTCCCGGCGCACCGACCGTTGCCTGTCCGGAGGTAGAGGTCTCAACCCACTGGTTGCCGCCAACCGGCGCCAGACCGTTCGGATTGGTAAAGTTCGCGAGCGCCACCTGCCCGAGGTCACGCGACTGGCCGTTGCTGTAGTTGCCGCGGATCGTGCCATCGTTCGCCACAGCCACGCCGGTCAGGCGCCCCGAGGTATACCCGTCCTGTTCCAGGCGGTTCGCGCCAAAGGCGCTACCGTACTGCGAACTGCCGGTAAAGTCGATTTGAAAGGTCAGCGGCGTTGTCGCACTGTTCGTCTTGCCGAGCGCGGAGGTGATGCCCGCCAAGTCGATCGACACATCAAGCAGTCCGTTATTGGCGACTGTCGTGTCAAGCTTGCCGCTTGTCGTAAACTGCAGCGTCGAGTTGGTCAGCGTCACGCCTGCATCCGAGGTGCCGTCGACCCCTGCGTGGATTTCCCATTGACCCTTGGTCGCATCGGACGCAGCCGTCGCCGACGTCAGCGCCGTCTGCGCGGAAGCCGCGGCAGTCGCGGCTGTTCCCGCGTCAACGATGGCGTTGGCATCGGTTTGCGCAGCCAGAGCATCGTTGAGTGCCTGTTGTGTCAAAGCCGTCGACCCCGCTGTATCGGCCGCCTGCGCCGCCGCTACAAGGCTGTTCGCCGCGTTCTGCGCGGCGGTCGCGTTCGCCGCCGAATAGCTCGCCGCCGCCGCATCCGCAGCAGTCTTAAGCGTGGCCGCAGCAGCGGTCGTGGCGTTGACCTTCGCACCGGTCTTCACAGCATACAGCGACAGCGTGTGCGCATTGCCGAGCGAGTCGTAAATGGACAAGGCCGTCGTCCAGTTGTAGTTCGCAGGATCCGGCGACCAGGTGTTTGGCGACGACGTGCTTCCGGCAGTCAGCGCCGAACCCGACACCCAGGTCGTCGCCGCTTTGCGCGAATCGAGGTTGACCACCGCCTTGACGCCCTTGAACGAGCCAGAACCCGCCCCCGTGGCCACCGGTGTCTGGTCAGCCGCATCGAGTTGCAGCGCCACCGGAGAGGATTGCACCACCTTGCCGGTCGCGTCGGCCGGGTAACCGGTCAACTGGCGGTTCTTGTCGTCAACGATGTAGCCGCTGCTATCCAGGTGAAACTGGCCGTTGCGGCTGTAGCTGATCACGCCGTTCGTGCTCATCCGGAAAAACCCGCCGCCGTTAATCGCGATGTCCAGCGGATTGTTCGTCGACGTGATGTTGCCGGTCGTGAAATTCTGCTGGATCGCCTGAATCGCTGTCCCGATGCCAATCGACGAAGACCCTGCACCCGACAACGAATTGGCATACATGTCGGCAAAATGCGTGCTCCCGGTCTTAAAACCGACCGTCGAAGCGTTCGCCACGTTGTTGCTGGTCACGTCGAGCGCCCGCGACGAGGCGTTGAGACCGCTGAGTGCTTGCTGGAAGGACATGCGCTACTCCCGAAACTAGAGAACCTGATACACGTTCGTGAAATCGACTTTTCCGAGCGATCCGAGATCAAGCTGGAAGCCGGTACTGGTGCGAACAAGAGCAGAAACCGTGCCAAGTTGCAGCGTCTTCGCACCCACTGCCGTGGTGCCCTGCTTCGCGTCGACCTTGAATGTATAGGTGCCGTCAGGGGCCGTCGTTTCGCTGTCGATCTTGCCGTCCCAGGCGAAATCGACCACCCCCGCGCTCTGTGCGCCGAGATCTTCGGTCTTGACCACGTTGCCTTTCGAATCAAGGATGCTGACCGTGACGCTGTCCGCCTTGCCGTCGAGATTGATCGCGCCGTAGGCGGCGCCGCTCGACAGGGTCAGCTCCGAACCCGGCACCATCACGTGCTTGCCAATCATCGTTGCCGCCTGTTCGGCTTGCGTGCTGGCAAGGCTCGTTACCAGGGAGCTGAGCGTCGTGTTGAGCTTCTCGATCCCGGTCACTGTATTGATCTGGGCCAACTGCGACGTGAACTCCGCGTTGTCCATCGGATTCAGCGGGTCCTGGTTCCTGAGTTGCGTGACCAGCAGCTTCAGGAAACGGTTCTGTTGCTCATCGACGGCAGACGTTGTCGTCGAACTGCTTTTCCCGGCCGCGTTGATCGAGGCAAAAATATCGGCGGCACTGGACGTCGAAGTGGACTGGACTGTAGACACGATAGTCTCCTGAAATATTCAATCAATCACTGGCCAAGCGTCAGCGTCTTCAGCAGCATCTGCTTGGCGGTATTCATCACATCGGCATTGGTCTGGTAGGAACGCGAGGCCGAGATCATATTGACCATCTCGTCGACCACGCTGACATTCGGATACATCACATAGCCCATGTCATTGGCGGCGGGATTGCGCGGGTCATAGACCATCCGCCCGGGGCTGGCATCCTCGACCACCTGTTTGACGCGCACCCCCTGTTCGGCCGAGCCACCGACCGGCGTCGCCTCGAAGACGACCTGCTTCGCCTTGTACGGCTTGCCGTCCGGACCAGCGATGCTGTCGGCGTTGGCCAGGTTGCTGGCCACCGCGTTCAGGCGCATACCCTGCGCCGTAAGAGCGCTACCGGCAATATTGAAGACGTTGAATACGCTCATGATGTTCAGCTCTGCATCGCTGCCGTCAGCAACTTGATCTGGTGAGTCAGAAAGGTCAGTCCGGCTTCATACTGAATCGCATTCTCCGCAAATTGGCCCCGCTCGATATCCATATCGACGGTGTTGCCATCCGCCGCCCCCTGTGCCGGTGTCCGGTACATCAGCCGCGCGGCACCCGCATCGGCCGTTCCGTCAAGATGCCGTGACGAAGTGCGCGACACCTTCAGGTCCGCGCTGCTTCGTCCGGCGACGGCATCCTTCAGCGCGCTCGCAAAATCGAAATCCCGCGCCTTGTAGTTTGGCGTGTCGGCGTTGGCGATATTGGCCGCAAGGATCTGCTGCCGGTAGGCACGCAGGCCAACGGCTTTTTCCTGAAACGCAAAGGCCTCGTCAATTTTGCTGAGCACGGCATCACTCCAGTACGAACAATCACGCGCCCTCCGATGCAATTCCCATGCCAAGAAGATAGTTCCCCACAGACACTGGGCCGCGACATAGGCCGGAGGCGGCGAACAGGCAAATTCGGCAAATATTGCCGTGTTCGTTGCCGCGCCACGGCGCGCATCCCCCTGGCTCCCCCACAATCTGGCAAAATGGGGCCATGCGTACCGCCTTCCATTTTTTCCGCCGCCTGCGGCACCCCTTGTGTGCACTTGCGCTGTTCGCCATCAGTACGACCGCCGCGCTGGCGCAAGTCTCGCCGCTTACCAGCGCGCTTGAGGATTTCGTGCGCACCCAAACACAGGGACTGCCGGGAAAGGTCAACTACGCGATCACCCCGATCGACAGCCGAACGCAGCTTGCACCGTGTCAAGTATTCGAACCCTTCCTGCCGCAGGGCGCAAAATTGTGGGGACGGACCAACATTGGCGTCCGCTGCCTCGGCCCTGCCTCTTGGACCATCTACGTCCCGGTTCAGGTCAGCGTCAGCGGCAACTATCTCGTCTCCTCGCGTAATCTCCCCGGCGGCAGCCTGATCGGGCCGGGCGACATCGCCGTGCGGACCGGAGATCTCAGCACCCTGCCGACCAGCATCCTGACCGACAGCGCGCAAGCCCTGGGCAAGACCCTGAAAAATGGCATCGCCGGCGGACAACCGCTACGCAGCGACCTGTTGATTGCCCCGTGGGCCGTCCAGCAGGGCCAGACAGTCAAGACCGTCTCCAGCGGCCCAGGCTTTTCCGTCAGCAGTGATGGCAGAGCGCTGAATAACGCGGCGGATGGGCAAATCGTACAGGTACGGACACCCAGCGGCCAGACCGTCAGCGGTATCGCCCGCCCGGGGGGGATCGTCGAAGTCTCCCATTAGCGGAAAAAAATGCTAAAGTTCCGGCTGTCGTAGCCGTTAGGGCAGGAAAGCAGCATACCACTTGGGGCATTTCCATGAAGATCGAAGGATCGACTAAATTTGTTGGCACATCGCTCGTCAAAGAGACGCGAAGCTCGCCGACGCAAAAGGCGACCTCCGCTCGCAGTGACGATGTCCAACTGAGCACGCTGTCCTCGCAGCTTCGCGGCGTGGACGACGGCTACGCCTTCGACGCGGCCCGGGTCGAGGAAATCAAGCAAGCCATCACCGACGGCCAGTTCAAGATCAATCCTGAAGCAATCGCCGATCGACTGATCGCCTCCGCCAAGGAATTCATTGATTCGAACAAGCGAGCCTAGCATTGGCGGTTCAATCGAGTCCATCTTCCCGGCTGCTTCAAACGCTCACCAGCGAATCCGAGCTGGTTTCCCTGTTCATTTCGCTGCTTGAGAAAGAGCAGGCAAGCCTTGTTGAAGGCCAGACCGAGACGCTTCCGCAAATCGCCGAAGAGAAAGGCCGGGCTGCCGACCGACTGACTGCCGTTGGTGACGAACGGAACCGTCTGCTGGCCGAGGAAGGATTGGCCGGAGGCCCCTCGGGCATTGAGGCTTGGTGTGCGCGGCACCCTCTCGAAAAAAGCATCGTTTCAAAGTGGGCCGAAGTGCTCGACAAAGCCCGGCGCGCCAAGGACCTCAACCAGTTGAATGGCAACCTGATCACGCTACGCATGCAGCACACTGCGCGCGCACTTGAGGCCTTGCGCAGTGCCAGTCGCCCCCTCGACCTGTACGGACCGGACGGGCAATCGGCCGGCACCGGCACCGCACGCCGGATCATCGACAGCGCTTAGCGCCTGTTTCGGCGGGGCTCGCGAGCCGCGTTGTCGATACGAACGGATGGATCAGACCGCGTTACTGCCTCTCTGCGTCGAGCGAAAGCTCTTTCCCCGCATCCGCTACTGACGAATCGATGCGGATCGTGACACGGCGGTTTCGCGCACGACCCTCCGCGGAGGCATTTGACTCCACCGGGCGCGTATCGGCATAGCCGATCGCCGTCAGCCGTTCCGGAAACACACCGGCCTCCGTAAACACGCGTAGCACCGTTGTCGCACGCACTGCCGAAAGCTCCCAGTTCGACGGAAACTGCGTATTACGGATCGGAATATTATCCGTGTGCCCTTCGATCGTGATCGGAAAATCGGTCGCCACCAGCACATCCGCAATAGCCCGCATCGCGCGTGCCAACGGCACCTGCAGCAGCGCCTGCCCCGGCGCGAACAGGACGCTGTCGTTGATCTCGATTGTCACGCCCCGGCTGTTCTCGATGACACGCACCTTACCCTGCTCGATCAGCGGCGCCATGACCTCCTTGATGTCCTTGGCCACGTTCTTCATCTTGTCGCGTTGCTTCTGCTTCGCGGCGTCTTGCGCGCGCGAGGTCTGCGTGGCTTTCGAGATGACGGCCATCGGTGGCGTAACAACCTGCACGGCCGGCGAAGTCGAATTGACCTGCACATTGCGGAAGGCGCTGACCAGCGACTCGCTCAGTACGCGGTACTTGCCTTCATTGACGGTCGAAAGCGCATACATCACGACAAAAAAGGCGAATAGCAGCGTGATGAAATCAGCATACGAAACCAGCCAGCGTTCGTGATTGTCGTGTTCCTCCTCGGCCTTTCTGCGTGCCATTTCAGAAAATGTACCCCTGGAGGCGGCTTTCGATGATCCGCGGATTGTCGCCGCTGGCGATGCCGAGCAAGCCATCGACGATCATTTCGCGCTGCGCGACCATGCGTCCGATATGCGCCTTAAGCTTGTTCGCCATCGGCAGAAACACGAGATTTGCGAGTCCGACGCCGTATATCGTCGCAACAAAGGCCACAGCGATGCCAGCACCGAGTTTCGATGGATCCGAGAGGTTTTCCATCACGTGGATCAGACCCAGCACTGCCCCGAGGATCCCGATCGTCGGCGAATACCCGCCGGCCGCCTCCCAGATCCTTGCCGACAGCTTCATCTGTTCCTCGAAAGTATTGATTTCGACCTCAAGGACTTCGCGCAGACGTTCGGGTTCCGCCCCGTCAACGAGCAGCTGCAGCCCCTTGCGCATGAAGGCGTCATCGAGTTGGTTGATGACGTTTTCGAGGGCCAGCAGCCCCTCGCGGCGCGCGATATGCCCCCAGCCGGTCACCTGGCTGATCAGCGCGGCATGGTCGATGACCGGCGGAATCCAGACCCAGCGCATCATGCGTACGCCACGAATGAACACCGCATAGGGACTCTGCAGCATCACGGCGCCCATCGTCCCGCCGAGTACGATCAGCAACGCGGTCGGCTGCGCCAGCGAGCCGACATGGCCGCCTTCGAGAATCTGACCGCCGACAATTGCCGATATCCCGAGGAACAGTCCGAAGAGACTGATCTTATCCATTGCGCTTCGCCTTTTTCTTCTTGATTCCACCCTCGCCGAGAATCCTGACCCGCAGACGCGCGACAGCCTGGCTGTGCAACTGGCATACGCGTGACTCGGTCACGCCCATGACCTCCCCAATTTCCCTCAGGTTCAGGTCCTGCTCGTAATACAGCGCCATCATCAATCGTTCCCGCTCGGGAAGCTGCTCGATCCCCTGCACCAGCAGGCGGTGAAGGCTTTCCTCCTCAAGCAGCTTGGATGGCTCGGACGAACCGTCAGCGAGGTGTCGCTCAAGATAATCCTCATCCCCGTCATCGACGAGATCCTCGAACGAAATCAGCTGATGACCGCGCGCATCCTGAAGCATCTTCTGGTATTCGGCGAGCGACATCCCGAGCGCCTCCGCCAGCTCATTCTCGCTTGGCGGGCGGCCATGTTCCTGTTCGAGCTTGGCGATCGCCGCCTCGATACGACGGTAATCGCGCCGGAGATTCCGCGGCAACCAATCGTTCTCGCGCAAGCCATCCAGCATCGCACCGCGAACCCGTTGCGCCGCATAGGTCTCGAACTGGGCGCCCATGCCCGACTCGAAGCGGCCAATCGCTTCCAGCAGGCCCATCATGCCGTTCTGCACCAGATCGTCCACCTGGACGCTGGAGGGCAGGCGTGCCATCAGATGGAAGGCGATCCGCTTGACGAGCGGCGCAAAGCGCTCGACCAGCTGATCTCTGCCAATCTGACCAGCAGCGTTATACATGGTGAGGAGTCTTCAAGCGTAGATGGGTTGCGGATCGATATGCTGGCTCAAGTGTAGCAGTTGCTGCACGAAATGTTCGAGTCCTCCGGCACATTCTTCGGCCACCGGCCATCCCAGCAACTCCGTCGCAATCGCGCGATAGGCACGCGACGACGGGGCCTCGGGCTGGGCGATCGCACTGGGCTGGCGCAAGCGGGAAGACGGAGACACCGCCTCGTCCTGCGGCACGAACCCGGCGAATACCAGGCGCGCCACACCGCGACCATGGCTGAGCCGGGCCATGTTGCGATGGATGGCCGTCGCTTCCTCAAGATGACGCGCCCGGTTGACCAGCAAGCGGAAACTCCGGTGTGCATACCCCAGACTGACTTTCTTGATCAACGCATAGGCATCGGTAATCGCCTGCCCGCTTGGCGAGGCAACAATCACCGTATCGTGCGCCGCGAGGCCGAACGGCGAAAACCCGAGCGGATGATCCGGCGAAGCATCCACGAGGATCACGTCGGCAGGACGCTCCATGCCTGTCAGACTGCGGATCAGCACTTCCTGCTGCCGTCCGTCCAGATGCGCCAGGCATTTCACGGCATGCGCTGCCGACAAGCTGCGCACGCCGGGCCTCAACGGAACGAGCGCAGCGTCAAAAGTAACTTCTTCGTTCAGGACCTGCAGCAAATCGGAGCGATTGTGTACGCCCCACAGGGCTGCCACGCTGTGGCGAACATTTTCGTCGACAACCAGAATCTCCCGCCCTGATTCTGCCAGGACCGCGGCGAGATTGGCGACCAGCGTCGTCTTGCCGACGCCACGACTGCCCGAAGCGAAGGCAACGACGCGGGTTTGCTCGCGTCCGAAGAGACGACGCAGACCGTCGGCCTGATCGCCACGATAGTCAGCCACGGCGTCCGCCTGCTGCCAGCTTTGACTGGCCGGTCGTCGCCATGATCAGACCCGGCTCGACACCGCCGAGACGATGCGGGGACGCATCGGGAAGATCCTTGAACGCGCGGTGCAACAGGTACGCACGATTCGGCAGATGCAGGTCTTCCGGGACGCGCTGACCATTGGAGACGTAATGCAACGTCAACTGGTGCCGGATCACCGCATCCAGGGGCGCGGCCAACCCGGCCGCCTCGTCGACCTTGCTCAGAATGCACCCAGCGAGGTCCGGACCGCCATAGGCGCGCACCACATCATCAAGCGTATCGCCGCGCGCGGTGGCCGCCAGCAATAGCAATCGCTTCACATTGCCGGCACTGAACATCGCCGCCTGCTCGCCGACCATCTTGTCGCGCTGGCTCATGCCCATTGTATCGATCAGCACCATGTGCTTGTGCTGCAGGTCGGCAAGCGTCTGCTGCAGTTCCTGCGCATCCTTCACGAGATACACCGACACCCCGAGAATCCGCCCGTAAATGCGCAGTTGTTCGTAGGCACCGATCCGGTACCCGTCCGTCGTAATCAGGGCCACCTTGCCGGCGCCGTGACGCAACACGCAGCGCGCCGCCAGTTTCGCGGTGGTCGTTGTCTTGCCGACGCCGGTCGGGCCGACCAGCGCGTAAACCCCGCCGCGATCGACGATATCGGAAGCCTCGGAAATCGTCTTCAGCGCCCGGTCGGCCGACTGCTTCGCCCACGCAAGCGCATTGCCGGCATTCAGATCGCCCGGCAACTCGGCGAGCAGGTCCCGCGAAAAGCTCGGTGAAAAACCGGCGTCAAGCATCTGGCGCAAAATCTCCGATTTGACCGGTTCGCTGCGCACACTTTCCCCCCAGGCGCTTCCAGCCAGATGCTGCTCAACCATACGCCGCAGCGAACGGATTTCTTCCATCATTTCAGCGGAAACGATCTCGGCCTGACCACGACTCTCCGCGCGTAATGCGGTTCGATCGATCTGTGGCACAGGACGCGGCGCGAGCGGGGGCACCGCCGCTTCCCGGCGCGGCTGAGGCGCTCTCTGCTCTGTCGAGGACAGGCTGACGGTATAGTCATCGTCACGCTCGCGCTCAACCGGCGCCACCGGCGGAAGAATCGTCTCCATGTCGCTGGCCGCGACCGCCATGATTTCGACCCCGCCCGGAATTGCCCGATTGGACAGGATGATCGCTTCCGGGCCAAGCATTTCCTTGACCTTGCGCAACGCGTCACGCGCGTTGGCAGCGATAAATTTCCTGACGTTCATGCCCTGCCTCCGATAATCGAGGTAACTTTAATAATCTTGGTTTCCGGAACTTCGCCGTGCGCCAGCACCTTGAGCTGCGAAATGCCCCGGCGCAAGAAGCGCGACAACAGCGTCCGCAAATTGCCCGGCACCAGCAGCACCGGCGGCAGTCCAAGTTCTTCCTGACGCTGCGCCGCTGCAGCGGTTTCGCGAATCAGCGTGTCGGCCAGCCCGGGTTCGATACTGGCGTTGTCCCCGCCTCCGGCGATCGCCTGGTGCAACACACGTTCGAGTTGCGGGTCGAGCGACATCACCTGCATTTCGCTGCCGCTCGGGTAGAGCTGCTGGACAATCGAGCGCCCCAGCGCGACACGAACCTGAGCGGTCAGCAACTCCGGATCCTGCGAACGAACAGCCACTTCCGCCAGCGTTTCGATGATCGTGCGCATGTCGCGGATATGGATCCCCTCTTCAAGCAGGTTCTGCAAGACCTTCTGCACCACGCCAAGCGGAAGGACCTTCGGCACCAGATCTTCGACCAGCTTCGGCATTTCCTTCGACAGGTGATCGATCAGCGCCTGCGTTTCCTGACGGCCGAGCAATTCGGCGGCATGCGTCAGAATCAGATGGTTGAGGTGTGTCGCCGTCACCGTGCTTGCATCAACGACCGTATAACCGTAGGCCTGCGCCTGATCACGCAGGGTCGCGTCGATCCACACGGCCGGCAAACCGAAGGCCGGATCCTGCGTGACGATACCCGGCACGTCACCGGCCACGCGCCCGGGATTGATCGCCAGCAGGCTGCCCGGGAAAGCTTCGCCCTTCCCAATCTCGACGCCCTTGAGCAGGATGCGATAGACATTCGGCTTGAGTTCGAGGTTGTCGCGAATATGCACCGGGGAAACCAGGAACCCGACCTCCTGTGCAAACTTCTTGCGGATACCGCGAATCCGGCGCAACAGTTCGCCATCCTGCGCTTTATCGACCAGTGGTATCAGCCGATAGCCGACCTCGACGCCGAGCACGTCAAGCGGCGCCACATCCGCCCAACTCGCGTCGAGCGATTCGGGAGCGACAGTCGGCGCAACGGCCACTGGCACCGGAGGCGCCTGTCGTTCGCGCCTGTCCATGTCCCAGGCGAGCGCACCGAGGCACACCGCCAGCAGCAGGAAGACGAAATTCGGCATGCCGGGAATCAGCCCAAGCAAGCCGAGAATCGCAGCGGTCAGGCCGATCAGCCGCGGATTACGGAACAGTTGGGTGAGGAATTGCTCCGACAGGTCCTGCGAGTCGCCGACCCGCGTCACAACCATGCCGGCCGAGATCGAGATGATCAAAGCGGGAATCTGCGCGACCAGTCCGTCGCCGATCGTCAGCAGCGTGTAGGCCTTGGCCGCGGCGCCGATATCCATGCCGTGTTGCAGCACGCCGACGAACAAGCCACCGATGACGTTGATGAACATGATCAGGATGCCGGCGACGGCGTCGCCTCGAACGAATTTCGACGCACCGTCCATCGAGCCGAAGAAATCGGCCTCCTCGGCGATTGCCGAACGACGGCGACGGGCTTCATCCTCACCGATCAGGCCGGCGTTCAGGTCGGCATCGATCGCCATCTGCTTGCCGGGCATCGCATCCAGTGTGAAGCGTGCGGCCACTTCCGCCACGCGCCCGGCACCCTTGGTAATCACCACAAAATTGATGATCACCAGGATCGTGAACACGACGATGCCAACCGCGTAGTTCCCGCCGACCAGGAAATGCCCGAACGCATCGATCACCTGACCGGCAGCCCCGGGGCCGGTATGCCCCTCGAGCAGCACGACGCGTGTAGAAGCGACGTTCAGCGACAGGCGCAGCAGCGTCGTCACCAACAGCACGGTCGGGAAGACCGAAAAGTCGAGCGGTTTCATCACGTTGATCGCCACGAGCATGACGATCACCGAGATGGCGATATTGAACGTGAAGAACAGATCCAGCATGAAGGGCGGCAAAGGCAGCACCATCATCGACAGGATCAGCAGGATCAGCAACGGGCCGGCAAGCTGTTGCACGCCGAGCCGGCGGAATAACCCCTGCAGGGCCATCGCTGCGCTAGCCATGCGCGACCTCCGCCGGGACCAGCTCGGCCGGGACCACTATTTCACGCGGAGGAAGCGGATAATGACCGCCCGCCTTGCGCCAGTTGGAAAGCTGATACACGTAGGCCAAAACCTCCGCGACCGCGGCGTACAGCGCCGACGGAATCTCCTGGTCCAGATCGGCGTGCCGGTACAGGGCCCGCGCCAACGGCGGCGCTTCGAGCATCGGCACGCCATGCGCAGCGCCGATTTCGCGAATTTTCAAGGCGATTTCGCCGACACCCTTGGCCAGCACCTTGGGCGCGGCCATGCCGCTCTTGTAGGCGAGCGCCACGGCAAAGTGGGTCGGATTGGTCACGATCACGTCGGCAGTCGGCACCGCGCCCATCATGCGCTTGCGCGCGGCTTCGCGCTGCAACTGGCGGACACGCCCACGGACCTCCGGGTTGCCTTCCATCTCCTTGCTTTCCTGCTTGACCTCTTCGCGCGTCATCTTCAGCTTGTCGTGGTATTGCCACAACTGGAACGGCACATCGATAGCCACGATCAGGAACATTGCCGCAACGACCATCAGGAAGCTGTAGCCCATCAGGTGTCCAGCACTCGGCATCCCGACTTCGATCGTCTGGCCGAACAGCGAGAAAATATCTGCCCGCTCGCTCCACATAACCCAGAACGCGACACCACCAACGAGCAAGGCCTTACAAACCGCTTTGACGAGTTCCGCGAGCCCCCCCCAGGAAATGATCCGCGACAAGCCGCTGAGCGGGTTCAGGCGGCCGAGATCCGGCGTCACAGCCTTCAGCGCGAAATTCCAGCTTCCAAGGAAAAACGGCGACAACAGCGCAGCGACCACCAGCGCCAGCAACAGCGGCGCAAATGACAGCAGCGCGTCATAGGAAAGACCGGCAAACCGGTTAAGCATGACGTGCGAGTCGCTAAGCTGGAGCGGGTCGATCGACAAGCCGGTGCGCATGATCAAGGCCATCCGCTGCACCATCCACGGCCCGACGAACCAGAACGTGGAGGCGGAAACGAGCAAAATCACAAAGGCGCCGATCTCCCGAGAACGGGGAACCTGCCCCTCCTCGCGTGCCTGCTCAATGCGACGACTTGATGCAGGTTCTGTTTTTTCGAGATCGCTTTCTTCTGCCATTGGCGACTTCCGGTAAGTTAGCGCCTATTATATAAAAATACTATATAAAATAAAGAGGTATGTGATTTTATTTACTCAAATTCTTAGATAGTCGCGCAATTGCAACAGCAAAATCGGCGCAAAAAAAGAGGCGGGGCGCCGAAGCGCCCCGCCTAATTGTTTGAATTTCCTGAGATTATGCAGAAAGCTCAAGAGATCTCGTATGTTTGACGCCTAAGCTCGTGTCAATGTGAGCATTTAAATCAGCGAGCAACTCTTTCATATCGAGGATCAGCACAATCTGACCGTTCGAGAGCGTCGTCACCCCGGCGACGCCGCGCGGACGGAAGTCGTCAAGCGACTTGATCACCGCATCATCGCGCCCAGCGAAGCTATCGACCGAGAGAATGAAGCTGCGTTCGGAGGTCTGCATCAACACGCCGTATTCCGGCGTCTGCAGCTGCGGCCAACCGAGCAGGCGCGAAAGCGCCACGACCGGCAACACCTCGCCACGGACAACCAGCGTTTCCTTGCCGCCAACCTCCTGCATCTTGGTCTTGTCGATCGGCAGAATCTCCCGCACCATCGACAGCGGCAAGGCAAAGGGCTGATCGCCCAGCAGCACAAGCAGCACCGGCAGAATCGCCAGCGTCAGCGGCAACGAGATAATGAACACCGAGCCCTTGCCGGGTTCGGAACGGATATCGACCGATCCATTCAGCTTCTGGATGTTGGTTTTGACCACATCCATGCCAACCCCGCGCCCGGACACCGCCGAGGCCTCCATCTTCGTCGAGAACCCCGGCAGAAAGATCAGATTGAGGCTCTGCCGGTCGTCCAGCGTGTTGGCTTCCTCTTCGCGAATCAGCCCCTTCTCGATGGCCTTCATGCGAATGCGTTCCGGGCTCATGCCGCGCCCGTCATCCGCGATGATCAGCACGATGTGGTCACCTTCCTGGCGCGCCTCGAGACGCACGATACTCTTGGCCGGCTTGCCGGCGGCAACTCGATCCTCAGGCGACTCGACGCCGTGATCGACGGCATTGCGGACAAGATGGACCAAAGGATCGGCGAGATCCTCGATCATCGTCTTATCAACCTCGGTTTCCTCGCCGATCAGCGCCAGCTCGACATCCTTACCCAACTGCCGTGCCAGATCGCGGGCGATCCGCGGATATTTCTGAAACAGTCGGCCAATCGGCTGCATCCGCGTTTTCATCACCGAATTCTGCAGATCGGAGACGAGCAGATCGAGTTGACTGACCGCCTGATCAAGGGCGTGCAAGGTGTCGGAATCGTTGCGCCCGGCCAGGATATCGGCACGCAGGCTGGTCAGACGGTTTTTCGTCAAACCGATTTCACCCGACAAGTTCAGAACCTGATCAAGTCGCGCCGTATCAACGCGAATCGTCGACTCGCGCGCCGCAAACTTTTCTTCCGTTCGACGACCGGCCGCAGGAGCCGTCGCAACCGCACCAGGCTTGTCCGTCACGCGACGCCCTTCCGGCGGGAAATGCGGTGCCGCAGACGCCACCGCCGGCGTTGCCACCGTCTGCGGTGCGGACGCTGTCACATTGGGCTGAGGCGCCGCAGATGCACCGCTGACCGCGCCATGAAGAAGCGCCCAATCCGGCTCGCCATCCGTCTGCACAGCCTTCACCTCCGGCGCCTTGACAACCGGTTGTGGCGCAACCGCCGCTGCGGGCGGAGCCTCTGCAACTGCAGGAGCGGCGACATGCGCCTCGCCCTCAAGCGCAGCACGAAGCGCCGCAGAAACATGCGCTTGCGCCGGCTTCGGCTGGGTTGCCTGCGCCAGTTCGCCGAACATGCTGCGCACTTCCTGCGTCGCAGCCATGATTGTGTCCATCAAATCCGGCGAGAGGTTCATCTCGCCGTTACGCAATTTGTCGAACAGGTTCTCAGTCAAATGGCACAGCGCCACCAGTTCGGTTGCGTTAAGGAACCCGGCACCGCCCTTGATCGTGTGGAAGCCGCGGAAAATGTCGTTCAGCAACCGGCGATCGTCTGGTGCGCGCTCCAAATCGACGAGTTTATTATCGACGTCGGACAGCAAGTCGTTTGCCTCTTGCAGGAAATCCTGCAGCAGGTCTTCCATCCCGGAAAAATCACTCATGCCGAACCTCCTAGAAACCCAAGCTGTCGAGCAAGTCATCGACTTGCTGCTGACTGGCGACGACATCCGTCCGCCCCGCCGCATCAATCACTGGGCCATTGAGCAGCGAATTCACTGAATCGGTTCGCCGATCACCGGGCATAACCTCGATCAACACGCCCATCAACTGTGATTCGAGATCCTGCGCAACCGACACCACCTTCTTGATGACCTGCCCGGTCAAATCCTGGAAATCCTGAGCCATCATGATTTCCATCAACTGCTCCTTCGTCGCGGCCGTACGTTGCGGTACCGCACTCTTCAAGAACGCCCGCGTTTCCGCCGCCAACAGCTTGAACTCATCGACATTCATCTGATTGGCATACAAGCGATCCCATTTCGCAGCCAATAGCGACGCACCGTTTTCGAGCTCTTCCTGCAAAGGGTTGGCCACATCCGTTGCGTTGAGCACCTTGCAGGCAGCCTGTTCGGTCAGGTTGGCAATATAGGACAGGCGATCCTTGGCGTCGGGCAATGCCGCCACGGTATTCTTCAACAAGTCGTCAAAACCAAGATTACCGAGCGTATCGTGAAGCAGACGAGTCATCTGTCCAACCTGTTGGAATACTTTGCCTTGAGCCGGCCAAGCCGCCCCATCGGCGGGCGCCTCGCCGGCAGCAGCCGCTACGGGAGAGACAGCGTCCGCGCTTGAGGGCGTCAACATCCGCGTTGCCACCGAATCGAAAAGCGCCTGCAGTTCGTCGGAGTCTTCTGTCATTCCTTCGCTCTCGCGCGCCTGCTGCATCAAGGAGGAACGCTGAGCGGCGGCCACCGGAGCCGGTTCTGGAACAGTCGGGGCGGGCGTGGGCGTTGCTGCCGCCGGCGCCTTCGGCACTCCACTGGCTATGCTGTCAAAAAGGGCTTCAAGCTCGCTCGAATCCCCTGAGGTATTCGCGTCACTCATCTTTAAATACCCATCTTCTCGAAGATTTTCTGCAACTTCTCGGCCAGCGTTGCCGCGGTAAACGGCTTGACGATATAGCCGTTTGCCCCCGCCTGCGCGGCGGCAATGATGTTCTCCTTCTTGGCCTCGGCTGTAATCATCAACACCGGCAGATGCGACAGCGTCGGTGTCGAGCGAATCGCCTGCAACAACTGCAGACCATCCATATTCGGCATATTCCAGTCCGTCACGACGAACTCGAACCCGCCCGATTGGAGTTTCTGGAATGCAATCGCACCATCCTCCGCTTCGTCAACATTGGTAAAACCGAGTTCCTTGAGCAGGTTTCGCACAATGCGACGCATGGTCGAAAAATCGTCGACAACCAGAATTCTCAACTTGGGATCAGCCATTATCTGTAACTCCTGAAACGCTTCTTTTATCTTTCAAGCAAGGGGCGCAAGGTATCGGCAAGCACTTCCGCGTCAAACTTTGCCACATAGGCGTCGACGCCCACCGCCTGGCCCATGGCGCGATTCGCCTCCGAGGACAGCGACGAGTGCATGACAACCGGAATCCCGTCGAAACGCGAATCCCCCTTGATGTTCTTGGTCAATACGTAGCCATCCATCTCCGGCATTTCCGCATCGACGAGAATAAGCCGCACAGCGTCGCGCAGCAAAGCCCCCGTCTGTTGCGCGTGCGCAGCCAGACCCTGCAAACGCCCCCAGGCCTCAAGGCCGTTGGTGGCATGTTTGTGCTTGACGCCCAGTTTGTCGAACACCTCGGAAATCTTCCGCCGCGCGACGATCGAATCATCGACGAAAAAGACGCCCGTGTCTTCGGAGACCTGTGCCTTCGGCACATCGACGATCAGCGCCTCGCCAAAGGCATTGGCGAGGATCTGTTCAACATCGAGCAGGGACACCAGCGTCCCGTTCTCAAGTTCGGTGATCGCCGTAATCAACCCCTGATTGGCCGACAGCACGCTTTCCGGCGCGCGGACTTTCTCCCAATCGACACGAATGATGCGATCAACCTCGTGCACCAGAAATCCCAGTGTGCGCTTCGAGTATTCGGCCACCATCATGGTCTGTCCGCGCTCGGTCGGCTTGTCCTTGATGTCGAGAAAACTGACCAGCGACAGCACCGGAATCACGTTGCCGCGCAAGGACACCAATCCTTCGACACCTCGCGGCATGTTCGGCGTCTTGGTGATATGCGGGGTCCGACCGACTTCGCGCACCTTGAACACGTTGATCCCGAAAGTCTCCCGCGTTCCGAGAGAGAACAGGAGAATTTCCATCTTGTTCGAACCGGCCAGACGCGTTCTGGCGTCGACACTGTCCAACAGGTTCTTGTTTCTTTCCGCGATATCCATCGTCATGGCTTCACTCCAGCAATAACGGCCGCAGACTCAAGCATTGGCCTGAGCCACAGGGAGCTCTCCCAGCAAACGCCGGCTAAGCGTTTCGGAAAGCTTGTGGGGTTCGAACTTGGCCACATACTCGTCTACACCGACCGATTTGCCCAATTGCTGATTGGACATGCCGGACAAGGATGAGTGCATGATCACCGGGATGCCGGCAAAGCGGGCGTCGGACTTGATCTTCTTGGTCAGGATATAGCCGTCCATCTCCGGCATTTCGACGTCGGTCAGGACCAGACTGACGAATTTGCTGACTTCCTGACCAGCTGCCTGAGCATAATTGGCGACTTTCTCGAGCTCAGTCCAGGCATGCCGTCCGTTGATCGACTCGATGTATTTGACATTCATCGCTTCGAGCGTCCGGATGATCTGACGCCTTGCCACTACTGAATCGTCGGCAAACAAGACCGTCGCCTGCGTATTACCCAGCGGCTGGATGTTCCGATAGATGGACTCTTCGTCATAGTTCGTCGTTTCCGACAGCACCTTCTCGACGTCCATCATCATGACGAGACGACCGTCGGGAAGCTCGGTCACCGCTGTCACGAGGCCGCCCATTTCCGCCGTCAGCATTTCCGGCGGCACCTTCATCTGACTCCAATCGAGTCGCAAGATGGTATCGACGGCTTCAACCAGAAAACCTTGGGTATGCCCGGCATACTCGGTGACGATCATGATCGAACGCGGCGTGTCTGTGGAAACACCCGCGTATTTCGCCAGATCAACCACCGGCACCAGCGCCCCGCGCAGGCTGACCATGCCTTCCACCGACGCAGGCATCTCCGGCGCCGATGTAATCGGCGGCGTCCGCATCACCTCGCGCACCTTAAACACATTGATGCCGAAGGTTTCTCGGCGCCCGGTCCGTTCGTTCAGGCCAAGCGAGAAAAGAAGAATCTCAAGCTTGTTGGTGCCGGCGAGCTTGGTCCGCGCATCAATGCTTTTCAAAAGCTCTGACATACTGTGACTCCCTCTTGGGAAAAATACCTTACTGTTCTTTGATACATCTTAATCCATCGGAATTCATTTAACCAACGCAGCTTCGCCGCAAGCCCTTGCCCAAGCGTGCATTAGCCTGCGTTGACGACGCCAGCGCACATTACTTGAGCCCGACTATTTGACCCCGGCGCGCATTGGCGTTTCGCTACCGCGCCCGACCAGCGCCATGACGCGCTTGGGTAACTCAGTAACACTGGCTACCTCCTCGACCGCGCCGATCAGGGCCGCTTCTCTCGGCATGCCATAGACGACGCAACTCGCCTCGTCCTGCCCGAACGTCCGCCCCCCCGCCTGTCGCATCCGCAACAAGCCGCAGGCGCCGTCTTTCCCCATGCCGGTCAGGATGACGCCGATCGCATTGCGCCCCACCACTTCCGCCGCCGAATCGAAAAGCACATCGACCGAGGGACGATGGCGATTCACGGGCGGCGTCGACAACAACTCCGTCATATAACCGCCCCCTTGTCGCCGCAGGCGCAAATGGGAGTGGCCTGGCGCGACATAGACCGTCCCGGTTTCGACGACCTCCCCCCCTTGCGACTCGACGACGCGCGGCTTGCTCAAACTGTTCAAGCGCGCCGCAAAAGGGCCTGTAAATGTCTCGGGCATATGCTGGACAACAAGGATCGGCGGGCAATCAGCCGGAATCCCTTGCAAAAAACTCTTGACGGCCTCGGTCCCTCCGGTCGACGCCCCGACGAAGATGATCTTCGCGCCACCGACCACCGGCCGGCATGACGGCTGCACAGAGGGGGCCGGATTCATGTCACCGTTTCTTTGGAACAAGATCGTAGACCGTCTTTCCAAGCGAACGGAAGAGATCCGCCGCATGCAGGAAGCTTTCCGAATGCCCGGCAAATAACAGCCCGTTTTCGCTCATCAAGGGAGCAAAGCGCGTGAGAATCTTGTGCTGAGTCGGTTTGTCGAAATAAATCATGACATTGCGACAAAACAGCGCATCGATGGGGCCGCGTACGAACCAGTTGGGCTCGAGCAGATTGAGACGCTGAAAAGTGATCATGCGGCGCAACTCTGGTTTCACCACATAGCCGCCGCCTGCGGTCAGCGGTTCGCGCGTAAAGAACCGGTTCAAGCGCTCTGGGGACATCTTGTCGACGCGATCCGCCGGATAGACCCCTTTGGCTGCCGTCGCCAGAACGCTGGTATCGAGGTCGGTCGCAACAATCGTCACCGGGACGTTATAACCGCCGAGTGCTTCAACCGCGGTAATCGCGATGCTATACGGCTCCTCGCCCGTCGACGCCGCCGAACACCAGATCTTGATCGACTGCTTGCCCTGAATTTTCCTGAGATGATCGGCCAGAATCGGAAAATGATGGGGTTCGCGAAAGAACGACGTAAGATTGGTCGTCAGCGAATTGACGAACTTTTCCCACTCCAATCGATCCCCCCGCTCCAGCAGCGCCAGATATTCGCTAAAGGTCCGCTTGCCGGTTTCACGAAGACGGCGGGCGAGTCGGCTATAGACCATATCCTGCTTGGTCGCAGCGAGCGAAATCCCGGCGTGTTCATAAATCATCTTGCGCACGCGCTCGAAATCCGCCGCGGTAAACACAAATTCGCGATCACCTGTCCCGATCGACGAAAGACCCAGTCCGGACCTCAGTTCAGGCACTTTTTTACTCCCTATTGACGTTACAGCAAGGCGCTTTGTTGACTGACAAAATCCGCCTGCGCTGGTTCAATTGCGCCCTTCGGCGGGCTTGAGTGCGCTTTCCACTCCTTGCTCGCCGTCGACCTCGATGTTGGCGCTGCCGTCCTCCTGAAGCATCGCCTCTTCGGTCCGTTTGTTCAGGACAACAATGCTGATCCGGCGATTCGACGGATCGAGAGGGTCGTTCTTGTTGAACAACACGGTCGACGACAGGCCGACGACACGCAAAACCTTGTTCTCATCCATGCCGCCGGCAATCATCTCGCGCCGCGACGCGTTGGCCCGATTTGCCGAAAGCTCCCAATTCGAAAAGCCCTTCTCGCCGCTGCTGTACTGAGCGGCGTCGGTGTGTCCGGAAAAGCTGACTTTGTTCGGTACCGCATTCAGCGCCTTGCCGATTTCGCGCAATATGACTCGCGAATACGGTTTGAGATCGGCGCTGCTGAGGTCGAACATCGGCCGGTTTTTCTCGTCGATGATCTGGATGCGGAGCCCCTCGGGGGTCACATCGATCAGGAGCTGATTCTTGAATTGCCGCAAGGTCGAATTGCTGTCGATCAGTTTCTCGATACTTTGCTTGAGTTCGTTGAGCGCCGCCCTTTCGCGCATCTCGAACTCCTTGCGCAACTGCTCGCGGAGATCCTTGCCTGCGTCACGCTTTGCCGCCATCTCGCCGCCCTTGACTTGCCCGGAGGTCGCCGTGATGTCCTTGCCGCCACCCTTGAGGATGCTGGTGGCGTCACCGGCGCCGGTTCCGCCGGACAAACTCACCCGCATCGGATTCTGGAAATACTCGGCGATCCCCTTGAGGTCACCGTTCGCCGTCGATCCAAGCAGCCACATGAGCAGGAAAAACGCCATCATCGCCGTGACGAAGTCGGCATAGGCAAGTTTCCAGGCGCCGCCATGGTGCCCGGCTGCGGACTTCTTGATCCGTTTGATGACAATAGGGCGGACGTCTTCGCTCATTCGTTCTTATTCCTGGACGGGGACGCCGCTCATTTACCCTTGCGCGCCTTGAGCTCGTTCTCAAGTTCGCTGAAGGTCGGCCGGTCGCCCGAGAAGAGCACCTTGCGCCCGAACTCGACCGCCACCTGCGGTGCATAGCCGGACATCGACGCCAGCAACACCACCTTGATCACCTGGAAAATCTTTGAGCCCTCGTGTGCCTTTTGTTCGAGCTGGGTCGAAATCGGCGCGATAAAGCCGTATGAAACGAGAATACCGAGGAAGGTACCAACGAGCGCGCCGCCGATCATCTTGCCAAGGACAGGCGGCGGTTCGCCGACCGAACCCATGACGTTGACCACGCCCATCACGGCGACAACGATACCGAATGCCGGCAAGGCGTCGGCCACCTTGGACATGACGTGCCCGGGCACTTCGACCTCGTGGTGATGGGTCTCGATTTCGATGTCCATCAGGTTTTCGATTTCCATCGCGTTAAGGTTGCCGCCAACCATCATGCGCAGATAATCGGTGATGAATTCCATGACATGGTGATCATGCGAAATTGCCGGGAATTTGCTGAAAATCGGACTCTCGTGCGGATTCTCGACGTCGTTCTCGATCGACATCAGGCCTTCCTTGCGCACCTTCGAGAGCACTTCGAACAGCATGGCCAGGAGATCGACATACAGGGCCTTGTTGTATTTCGACCCCTTGAACAGACTTGGCAGGGCGCCAACCGTCGACTTGATGACCTTGATGTCGTTGCCGGCCAGAAAGCCGCCCAGCGCCAACCCGACGATCGCGACATACTCAAGCGGCATCCACAGGGCAGCAAGACTGCCGTGAACCGCATAGGTGCCGATCGACGACCCCAGAATAATGACATACCCGACAATCAGAAACATTCAGCCCTCTAGCTTTCTCATGCGATGGCACGACCATCGCCTGCTTCGTGCACCGTCATATTGTAACGATATGACCCGTGGGAGGAAACCGCAAAACGCGCCCGACGCCGCTATTCCGTTGTCCCGAACAACAACGGCAACACAAGTCGGAAATCCCGCCCGAACATCCCGCGCGGAAGATCGGCCAGCGCCACCGCCCGCGTCACCATCCTCACCGCGTCCTGATCGAGCGCCGGCTGGCCGCTTGACCGATGCACGACAACCTCGGCCGGCGCGCGACTTCCATGCAGCGTTACCGCGACATCGACGCGCCCCTGCCGGCCCTTGTCACCGGCGCTGACAATCCCGGAAAAGGCCTGCCGGGCGGCGAGCGCCAGATTGAAACGGTACGTCCGCATGTCGTCAGCATCAACCCCCTCCGCCGTGTCGGCAGACAACGGATTGGCCGCGATTGTTTCCGGCGCTGCGGGAGCCGTCGCCGCTGCCCGTGGCGATTCGACACGACGCAACGCCGCCGACCGCACCGACATCGCACCGTCGCCAGCTCTGTCCGGCCTGCCGGGCAACGTCCTCCGAGCCTCGGCCGCAGCCGCCTGCAGACGAACGTCGATCCGCCCACGGGACTCATCCGCCGTCGCTCCTCCCAGCCGGAATCGCGCGTCCCGCGGCATGCCCGCCAACAGCACCAGATGAGCCACGACCGACAGCAGGAGCGCGCCGACAAGCGCGCGGGGCAAGCGCAGGAACATGGAATTCCCCGGCAAAGCTTGAGAAAAACGGCCTTCCTTCTAGAGAAAAACCCTCTGGACAGGCAAAATACGGACTTTATTGTATGCGGCGCCGCTTCACGCCGCCAGCCAGCCCCGCCCATGAACCCGCACCAAACCGAATACGACGACAACGTGCACGACACCGAGTCGCTGGTCGCTCAACGCGCTGCCGCCGCGACCCGCAGCACCTGGGTCAGCGTCGTCGTCAATCTGGCCCTGACCCTCCTGCAGATCGCGACCGGCATCCTGGCCAAGTCGCAAGGCCTGATCGCCGACGGCATCCATTCGCTGTCCGACCTCGTCGCCGACTTCGTCGTGCTGGTCGCCAACCATCACAGCCAGAAGGACGCCGACGCCGACCACCCCTACGGCCACCAGCGTTTCGAAACGGGCGCGTCGCTGGCGCTCGGCGCACTCTTGCTGGCCGTCGGCCTTGGCATGCTGTGGTCCGCCTTCACCAAGCTCGAAGCGCCTGCCAGCATTCCGACCGTGCATCTGTCGGCGCTCTGGGTGGCTCTGGGCGCCCTCGTCGCCAAGGAGACGCTGTTCCGCTACATGCTTGCCGTCGCCAAGCGCGTCAAATCGAGCATGCTCGTCGCCAATGCCTGGCACGCCCGGTCGGATGCCGCCTCGTCGCTGGTCGTCGCCATCGGCATCGTCGGCAACCTCGCCGGGTTCCCGATTTTCGACCCGATCGCCGCGCTGATCGTCGGTTTCATGGTCAGCCGCATGGGCTGGTCCTTCGGCTGGGACGCGCTGCACGATCTCATGGACCGCGCCGTCGACGACGAAGAAGTCGCCGCGATTCGCGCAACGCTGCTCGAGACCCCGGGCGTCGAGAACGTACATGACCTGCGCACCCGCAAAATGGGCGACATGATCGTCGTCGATGTCCACCTCGAAGTCGACGCCGCGCAAACCGTCGAAGCCGGCCACAACATCGCCGTCGCCGCCCGCAACCGCGTCATGCAGCGACACCGGGTGATCAATCTCCTGACGCACATCGACCCGGCGCAACGCCCGGACCTCGATCACCAACCACCGCCCTGAACGCCATGCGCCCGACCGTCACCGCTCCCTTGCGCGGCCCCTTGCTGCGTGGCGCCCGTCGGCCCCGCGTCGTCCTCGTCGGCCGCTTCGGCGCCGGCAAGAGCACCATCTTCGAGGCCGCCTCCAGCCCGGTCGTCCGCCATGAACATCTCGCCGGCCTGGGCGGCGCCTACCAGGAATGCATCGTCGACGTCGGCCTCGACCAGATCTCGCTCGTCGATCTGCCGTCGATCGATTCGCTGCACCGTCTGAGCCCGCAGGATCAGGTCGTCCTCATGTATCTGCTCTGGGGCGACCAATGGCCCGAGGTGGCGCCACGCGACGCAGCCGAGGCGGACAGCGACTTTCCTGCGCCGGACGTCCTGGTTCAGGTCGTCGACGCCACCGCCCTCGAACAGGATCTTGAGCTCGCCCTTGAACTCAGCATGCTCGGCCGGCCGATGGTCATCGCCCTCAACCGGATCGACGAAGCGCGTCGCAAGGGGCGCTACATCAACGTCCAGACCCTGAGCGCGCGCCTCGGCGTCCCGGTCATTCCGACCAACGCAGCGATGGGCAAAGGCGTCGCCAAGCTCTTCGAGACGATCGTCGCCGTCGCCCGCGAAAAATCCTGCCCGCTGCCGCAACCCCCGACCCGGCACATCGCCGAAAGCCTGCAAGCCCTGCAGGCCGTCATCGCCACGCCGGAAATCGAAAACATCTTCCGCGTCCCGCGCGCCCTGCTGCTCTCGCAACTGGCGGAAAACGACGACTATTTCCTGAGCGCCATCGGCACCCATTTTCCGCCGCTGCTCGACAAGATCATCACTGCCCGCGCAGCCGCCGAGGCCATGCTGCCGCGCCCACTGCCCGAAGAAGTGCACGCCGACCGCCACCACCGCGCCGCGCTCCTGCACGAAGCGGTCAGCAGCGCCCGCGGCACCGATCTCGGCGACAGCTGGCGACACGGTCTCGACAAGATCTTCCTGCACCGACGCTGGGGCCTCGTCGGCAGTCTGCTGGTTTTCGCCACGGTGCTGTTCATCGTCCTCCAGATCAGCGCGCTGATCGACGCATTCACCTCGGCGCGCCTGGCCGAATGGGTGCAGCAATGGCAACCGGACACCACGCCCGGGGTCATTGGCCGCGCCGTTGCCGACGGCCTCGTCGGCCTCGTCGGTATCGTCGCCCCCTACATGCTGCCGCTCGTCCTGCTGCTGGTGCTGCTCGAGGAATCGGGCGTCATGCACCGCGTCGCCTTCGTCGTCGACCGCGGCTTCCACCGCATCGGGCTGCACGGCGGCGTCGCCGTCCCGTTCCTGATGGGTCTCGGCTGCAACGTCCCCGCCATTTCTGCTGCCACCGCCACCGGTTCCTGGCGCGAGCGCGTCGTCGCCGCCATCCTGATTACCTTCGTCCCCTGCTCGGCGCGCTCGGCGATCCTGCTCGCCATCGGCGGCAAGTATCTGGGCGGCATTGGCGTCCTTGCCATTTTCGTGCTGACGCTGTTCGCCATCGCCGTGCTCGGCAAACTGCTCTCCTGGCGGCTGGCGGACAGCGCGCCCGGCGTCGTCCAGTCCATCCCGCCCTATTCGCTGCCGCGCTGGTCCT
This sequence comes from uncultured Propionivibrio sp., assembly GCF_963666255.1. Lineage (NCBI taxonomy): Bacteria > Pseudomonadati > Pseudomonadota > Betaproteobacteria > Rhodocyclales > Rhodocyclaceae > Propionivibrio > uncultured Propionivibrio sp. The sequence goes on from NZ_OY762656.1 coordinate 203,044, forward strand.
GCGTCTGGCGCAAGACCTGGTCACGCACCGAGGACATCGTCACCATCGTCACGCCCCTGCTGGTCGTCGGCAGCGTCGTCCTCGCCCTGCTCAGCCACTTCGGCGCCGACCGCATCATCGACATCCTGCTGACGCCCGTCACCGTCTGGTGGCTCGGTCTGCCCGAAGCGCTCGGTGTGCCAATCCTGTTCGGCGTGCTGCGCAAGGAACTCTCGATGCTGATGATCCAGCAGGCACTCGGCACCGGCGACATCGCTGCCGTGCTCGATCCGGTCCAGATCTTCACTTTCCTGGTCTTCCTGACCTTCTACGTCCCCTGCCTATCGACGTTCGCGGTCACTTACCGGGCGCTCGGACGCAAGGAAGCCTGGTTCTCGGCCGCCGTCTCGCTCACCAGCGCACTCGTACTCTCGGGATTGGCCCGTCTCGTCCTGGAGATCGCCCGACGCCTTTAGCGCCTATTTCGGCAGGGATCGCGAGCCCTACCGAAACAGGCTCTTGACCCCGTGGACAATCCACGACAAAAGGTGACAATAGCGTCACCATGGATCATCTGATCAAAGATTCTGCGACGCTGGAACTCTATGCCTGGCTCGACCCTGAAGCCGAACTGCCGGGTTGGGATGTGCTGACCGGCAATCCTTTCGGCACATCGCTGCCGGAAGATCAGTTCACGACGGTCCAGAACTACTTCGCCGAGTATCATCTGGAGTACTACCGGCAGCGGCTTTTCAACGATTTTCCAAGCCGCCTGCATGCGCTGCTGCTGTTTGCCACCAAGGTCGATGCCGAAAATTTCCGGGCCAAGCATCCGGGTCGCGTTTATGGCAAATATCTCGTCTGCGCGCGCAGCCGCGGCCCCTACACGGTCTCCTTCCACGATTCGAGCTGGCTCGACTACCTGCGCCTGCCGCACAGCCTCGGCCTGTCGACCCTCGACGAAGTCTCGAACTACTACTGGAAGGGCGCGCTCGTCGAGGAAGTCGGCCTGCGTTTCATGGACGAGCCTTGGCGCGAAACGCCCGTCATCGAGGCGCTGTTCCAGGGCAAGCTCGACCCGATCAGTCTGCAGCCGCAGACGCCCATGCTGCCCGGATTTTTCTGAGCAAGGTCTGCCCGCAAGCGTGCCTCAGGGTTGGCGCGTCTCGACGGGACCAGGAAATGGATTGCTCGGAAAACCGGGAATGATCGGCGCGTCGCCGGCCCCCGGCGCGCTGCTATCCGACGTTGCCGACGTTGCCGACGCTGCCCGTGGCGCTCCGGCCGCCGTGTTTGCGGCGCTTGGCGGGGTGGTTGCCAGCGCCTGACCGGCGCCGCGCACTTTCTCGGCGGGAATGACGCTCAAAGGACGCAGACGGACCTCGCGCGAGCCGGCACGCGGCTTGTCTGAAAACAGCGGGCTGCTCTCACCCGGCGTGACGAAAACGCCCTGCGCCCAGGCGGGCAGTACGCCCAGCCCGACAAGCACGATCAATGTTCGACCCACGCCTACCCCGTTCACCGGCATCCTCCGCTCCGCATCCGACCGACAGCGACCGACAGCCATTTTAGCCCCGATTGCGGCGGTGCGGGATACGCCGCCAACATCCGGGGGGATCACACTCAACCGCTGAATTGCGCTTGATTGTGTTTCCTCTAGCAGTGACGCGGATCCGGCTTGCCGGCATCGATCCCCAGGCACGCCAGGGCATCGGCAACGACTGTCCGCGCGATGACGCCGTCGTCAGCCAGGGCGCGCAAGGACGCGAGAACGATATAACGGGCATCGACCTCGAAGAAATCACGCAAGGCGACCCGCGTATCGGAACGGCCGAAGCCGTCGGTGCCGAGAACGGTGTAGGGGCGTGGAATCCAGCTGCGGATGAGGTCCGGATAAGCCCGGATGAAATCGCTCGCCGCGATCACCGGGCCATGCGTCGGGGCGAGTTGCGCCGTCACGTACGGCACCCGCGCCGACTGGTCTGGATGCAGCAGGTTCCAGCGATCGCAATCGATTCCGTCACGACGCAATTCGCCGTAGCTCGTCGCGCTCCAGACGTCGGCGGCGACGCCAAATTCGGCCTCGAGCCGCTCGGCGGCCGTCAGGACTTCCCGCAGGATGCTGCCGCTGCCAAGCAACTGAACCCGCGGCGCAGTCGCATCGAGCGCGGAAAGGCGCAGCCGGTACAGGCCCTGCCGGATCCCCGCCTCGACGCCCTCGGGCAGGGCCGGTTGCGGCATGTTTTCGTTGTAGAGCGTAACGTAATAGAAGGCGTTCTCGCCCGCCCCGAGCATGCGCCGGATGCCATCCTCGACGATCACCGCCACCTCGTAGCTGAACGCCGGATCGTAGGCGCGACAATTCGGTACCGTCGCCGCATAGACGTGGCTCTGGCCGTCCTCGTGTTGCAGCCCCTCGCCGGACAGCGTCGTGCGCCCGGCCGTGGCGCCGAACAGGAAGCCGCGTGCCTGGCTGTCGGCAGCGCACCAGATCAGATCGGCGACGCGCTGAAAGCCGAACATCGAATAGAAGATGTAACACGGCAGCATCGGCTGGGCGCTGTGCGACCAGGCGGTGCCGGCGGCGATCCACGAGCCCATCGCACCCGCCTCGGTGATGCCTTCCTCAAGGATCTGGCCGGCGACGTCCTCGCGATAGAAAGCCAGCTGGCCCGCATCTTCCGGCGTATAGCGCTGCCCCCAGGGCGAATAGATGCCGACCTGACGGAACAGGTCCTGCATGCCGAAAGTGCGCGCCTCGTCGGTGACGATGGGCACCACCCGCGCGCCCACCCCCGGATCGCGCATCAGCCGCGCCAGCAAGCGCACAAAGCTCATCGTCGTCGACACCGGCCGACCACCGGAATCCTCGCGCAAGGGCGCGAATACGTCTGCGGCCGGCGCCGGGATTGATGCAGCCGTTGCCAGCCGCTGCGGCAGCGCGCCGCCCAACGCTGCGCGACGCGCCAGCAGATAGCGCAGTTCGACGCTGTCCGGCCCCGGGTGGTAGAAGCGCGCCTCGTCAATGTCGCGATCGCTGAGCGGCAAACCGAAGCGCTCGCGGAAACGGACCATGTCGTCGCGCGCCAGCTTCTTGATCTGGTGCGAGGTGTTGGCGCCCTGGCCCGACGCGCCCATGCCGAAGCCCTTGGTTGTCTGCGCCAGGATCACCGTCGGCTGGCCGCGGCACGCCATGGCAGCGGCATAGGCCGCGTAAATCTTGACCGGATCGTGGCCGCCACGCATCAACGCGTCGATATCGCGGTCCGACATATTGGCGACGAGCGCCGCCAGTTCGGGATAGCGCGAGAAGAAATGCTCGCGGTTGTAGTGGCCATCGGTCGCCGACAGCTTCTGGAATTCGCCGTCGACAGCCTCGGCCATGCGCCGCAGAATCCAGCCATCGCGATCGCGGGCGAAGAGCACGTCCCAGTTGCTGCCCCACAGGCATTTGACGACGTTCCATCCGGCACCGGCGAACAGCGTTTCGAGTTCCTGCACGATGTTGCCGTTGCCGCGCACCGGCCCGTCGAGCCGCTGCAGATTGCAATTGACGACGAGGATCAGGTTGTCGAGTTGTTCGCGCGCCGCAATCGAGATGCCGGCCATCGACTCCGGCTCGTCCATCTCGCCATCGCCGACAAAGGCCCAGACCTTGCGATCGCTGGCGGGAGCCAGGCCGCGACGCTGCAAATAGTGCTGGAAGCGCGCCTGATAGATCGCCGTCAGCAGGCCGAGTCCCATCGACCCGGTCGGAAACTGCCAGAAGTCCGGCATCAGCGTCGGATGCGGATACGAGGACAGACCGCGGCCGATGCCGCCGGAAACCTCGCGACGAAAGTAATCGAGCCGATCCTCGGCGAGCCGTCCTTCGAGAAATGCACGCGCATAGACGCCGGGGGCCGAATGCGGCTGGAAATAGACGAGGTCGCCGGGATGCGACGCATCCGGCGCGCGGAAGAAATGATTGAAACCAACCTCGAACAGATCGGCACTCGACGCATAGGTGGCGATATGTCCGCCGAGTTCGGCGTGCGCCTGATTGGCGCGCATCACCATGACCAAGGCATTCCAGCGATGGATCGCCGTGATCCGCATTTCGAGGTCGAGGTCGCCCGGATACGGCGGTTGCGCCTCGACCGGGATCGTGTTGCGGTAGGGGGTCGTGTGCCGCGTGTGGAAGCGCCCACCGGCGGCCCGTCCGGTTTCGATCAGGCGATCGACGAGAAATTCGGCACGCGCCACCCCGTCGCGGGCGATGACATCGGCAAGGCTGGCGATCCAGTCCTGCGTTTCGTCGGGATCAGCGTCCGGACGACTCCCGGTGGCATCGGCACTACGAGGGACATTGGCAAGATTCATGACAGGACTCCGGCGATGAGCGGAACGGCAACCCGAAGCATTCTAGAATCAAGCCGACAAGCGATCATTGCCTTTTGGGGAGCATCTGCGCGATGATTCGCAATAAACACAAACTTTCCCGACCGTATGCGCAACAATTACACACAAAGCATCGACGACCCGATCGATCTGCGCCTGCTCGACCGCCTGCAGAATGACGCACGCATCACCAACGTCGCACTCGCCGAAAGCGTTAACCTCTCGCCTGCCCCCTGCCTGCGCCGGGTGCGCGACCTCGAATCGGCCGGCGCCATCCGCGGCTATGTCACGCTCATCGACCCCGAAGCCATCGGCCTCCACGTCTCGGTCTTCATCCAGATCAGCCTCGAAAAGCAGGTCCTCAACGCGCTCAGGAATTTCGAGGAAACCATCGCCGGCTATCCGGAAGTCATGGAGTGCTACCTGATGACCGGCGATTCCGACTACCTGCTGCGCGTCGTCGCGCGCGACCTGGCGGCGCTGCAATCCTTCATCGTCGACCGCATCGCCTGCCTGCCGAACGTCGCCAACATCCATTCGAGCATCGCCCTCAAGCAGATCAAGTACAAGACGGCGCTGCCGCTGGATGTCTAGTTTCCACGCGCCGACGAACGCTTCGCCAGAAAAAGCATCCAATCAATCCGCGCACCTTCCCTCAACATCCACCAGGAGATCTTCATGTCCCTGTCCATGTACGACGCATCGATTCCCGTCCTGAAGCGCTGGCTGCAAAACCTCGCTGTCATCCTGAAAAAGGCCGAAGAGCACGCCACCCAACGGAAAATCGAACCGACGGTGCTGATCAACGCCCGTCTGTTCCCCGACATGTTCCCGCTGTCCCGACAAGTCCAGATCGCCACGGATCAGGCCAAGGGCTGCGCCGCGCGTCTGGCCGGCATCGAGATCCCGAAATTCGAGGACACGGAAGCAAGCTTCGACGAACTGCAGACGCGCATCGCCAAGACGATTGCATTCCTCGACAGCCTCCAGCCCGCGCAAATCGACGGCAGCGACACGCGCAGCATCGTGCTCGACCTGCACGGCGGCGCCAAGAAGGAGTTCCCCGGCAAGGACTATCTGCTCACCTGGGTGTTCCCCAACTTCTATTTCCATGTCACCACGGCCTACGCCATCCTGCGACACAACGGAATCGACGTAGGTAAGAAGGATTACCTCGGCGCTTGACGACACGGACCGGGGCAGGCGCGGATAGTCGCCCGCCGCGAATGCAACGCCCCGGGCGCTACCCCACCAGCATGCGCAGGATCTCGCGCCCGTAGGCATCGAGCTTTTTGGCGCCGACGCCACTGATCTCGCTCAGCGCGGCCAGCGATTCGGGGACACGTTGCGCCATTTCGGCCAGCGTCGCGTCATTGAAAACGGCATACGCCGGCAGGTTGTGTTCTTTGGCAACACCGGCGCGCCACGCTTTCAGCATATCGAAGCGTTCCAGGCTGGCGCCATCGAGCGCCATCGCCGCGGCCGAGCGTTTCGTCCCGCCCGCCTTGGCACCGCGAGTGCGCTTGGACCGGCTCGTCCGCTCGGACGGCTGACGCAGGCGCATCGACACTTCGCCGCGCAGCACCGCGCGCGCCGACTCGGTCAATGCCAGCGTACTGTACTCGCCCTCGACATGGACATGACCGAGCGCAATCAACTGCCGCAGCACCGCCCGCCATTGAACTTCGCTGAGGTCGGCGCCGATGCCGAAGGTGCTGAGGTGCTCGTGCCCGTATTGCGCCACCTTATCGGTCGTGCGCCCCCGCAACACGTCGATCAGATGCACGACGCCGAAACTCTGGCCGCCGTTCTGGTGAAAGCGGTAGATGCACGACAGCGCCTTGCGCGCCGCCTCGGTCGCTTCCCAGGTCGCCGGCGGCTGGCGGCAGTTGTCGCAGGCGCTCTGATGCGCGGCACAGGCGTCGCTCGGCTCGCCGAAATAGGCGAGCAGGCGGGAACGCCGGCAATCGTGCGCCTCGGCGAGCGCCAGCAGCGCTTCGAGCTTGCCGCGCTGACTGCGCTTGAAAAATTCGTCGGCGGGACTGTCGTCGATCATGCGCCGCATGTTCACCACATCGGCCAGCCCATACGCCATCCAGGCATCGGCCGGCAGCCCGTCGCGGCCGGCGCGACCGGTTTCCTGATAGTAGCTTTCGATATTCTTCGGCAGATCGAGGTGCGCGACGAAGCGCACGTCGGGTTTGTCGATGCCCATGCCGAAGGCGATCGTCGCGACCATGACCAGCCCCTCTTCCCGCAGGAAACGATCCTGATGCAGGCGACGCTGCTCGGCCTCCAGACCGGCGTGGTAGGGCAAGGCGGCAATGCCCTGCGCATTCAGCCAGTCGGCGGTCTCCTCGACCTTTCGGCGCGACAGGCAATAAATGATACCGGCATCGCCTTCGTGCTCGTCACGGATGAACTGCAGAAGCTGTCGCCGCGCATCGTCCTTCTCGACGACGGTATAGCGGAGATTCGGCCGATCGAAGCTGCTGACAAAACGGCGCGCGTCGCCCAGTCCCAGACGCTCGACGATGTCGGCGCGCGTCTGCTCGTCGGCGGTGGCCGTCAACGCCAGCCGCGGCACGCTCGGGTAGCGTTCATGCAGCAGGTTCAGCGCCAGATAGTCGGCACGGAAGTCGTGGCCCCACTGACTGACGCAATGCGCCTCGTCGATCGCCACCAGGCTGAGCTGACCGCGTTCGTAGAGCGAATCGAGCTGTCCGAGCATGCGCGGTGTCGTCAGGCGTTCGGGCGCGACGTAAAGCAGCACCAGACGGCCGCTCATCATCTCGCGCTCGACCTGTTGCGTCTCCGGCAGGCTCAGCGTCGAATTGAGGAAGGCAGCATGGACGCCCGCCTCTTCGAGCGCGCCGACCTGATCGTGCATCAATGCGATGAGCGGACTGACGACGACGGTGATGCCCAAACCGGCGCGATGTCGCGCGATCGCCGGCACTTGATAGCACAGGCTCTTGCCGCCGCCGGTCGGCATCAGCACCAGCGCGTCGCCGCCGGCAATCGCGTGGTCGATGATCTCGGCCTGTCGGCCACGGAAAGCGCCGTAGCCAAAGACGTCGTGCAGGATGGAAGCGGGGGAGTTCGAGGCGGAAGACGTCACGGTTCGGCGGCGCGGCAAAAGCGCGAGTTTAACCGATCGCCGAATCATCCCGACGAACCGACCGGCGTTTTTCCGGTCGAACTTTCCGACGCGACATCGTAAGATGGCCTCCAACCGACAACAGGAAAGGACAAAGATCATGCGCATCGGATTCTTTGGCGCCGCCGGCGAAGTCACCGGCTCCAGCTATTTCGTCGACACCGGCACGGTACGATTCCTCGTTGATTGCGGCATGTTCCAGGGCGGCCCCGAAGCGCGGGCAAAAAATCTCTCGGCACTCGACTTCGGCTGCGCCATCCGCGACATCGATTTCGTCCTGCTGACCCATGCCCACATCGATCACTCGGGCCTGTTGCCGCGTCTCGCCGTGCTTGGCTACCGCGGACCGATCTATGCGACCAACGCCACGGTCGATCTGCTCGAAGTCCTGCTGCCCGACAGCGCCCACATCCAGGAAAAAGAAAGCGAGTGGCAGCTGCGTCACCAGCACCGTCGCGGCAAAGGGGCGACGGCGCGCATCACGCCGCCGCTCTATACCGTCGCCCAGGCGCAGGCGGCACTGCAACTGCTGCAACCGGTCGCCTTCGGTAAAACGCTCGAACCCGCCGACGGCGTCACCGTGCATTTCCACGAGGCCGGCCACATCCTCGGCTCGGCCTGGATTGAAGTCGACATCCGCGGCCACGGCAAACCCCGCCGGCTGGTCTTCTCAGGCGACCTCGGCATGCGCGACCGGCCGATCATCCACGACCCCGAACCGGTCCGCACCACCGCCGACCTGCTGCTCGTCGAGTCGACTTACGGCAACCGCCAGCACCGCTCGATGCAGGATACCGAGGACGAAATCGTCGCCGCCTTCGCGCGCACCCACGCCACCCACGGCAACCTCGTGATTCCGTCGTTCGCCGTCGGCCGCACCCAGGAAATCATCTACCTGCTCGCCGAGCTCGTCCGCCGCGGTCGCATCGCGCCGCTCAAGGTCTATGTCGACTCGCCGATGGCCAACACGGCGACACGCATCACCCTCGCACACCCTGAACTGCTCGACCGCGACGTCAAGGAACTCGTCGACTGGGTGCAGCACCATCCGGAAAAGATGAAGGTGAATTTCGTCGGCGACGTCAATGAATCGCGTGCGCTCAACGACATCAGGAGTGGCGCCGTCATCATCTCGGCGAGCGGCATGTGCGATGCCGGACGCATAAAGTACCACCTGCGCGAAAACCTGCCGCGCAGCGAGTGCACCGTACTGATCGCCGGCTTCCAGGCCGCCGGCACGCTCGGTCGCCGCCTCGTCGAAGGCGCCACGCTCGTGCGCATCTTCGGCCAACCGGTGCCGGTGCGCGCCAGAATCTGCACGGTCGGCGGCCTCTCGGCGCATGCCGACCAACCAACGCTGCTTGAGTGGCTGCGCGGCTTCAAGACCCCGCCGACGCAGACCTGCATCGTGCACGGCGAAGCCGGCGCCGCCGAAGCCTTCGACGCCGCGATCCGCGAGAAACTCGGCTGGACGGCGTTACGGCGACCGAAGCGCGGCGAATTCATCGAGTTCTGACACCTCTCTGACTGGGCGGGCTCCGGAAATCCGGAGCCGCCCCGCCACTTCCGCAGCCCGCCCGACCATTCCCGCGTACCTCAGACGGGAGTTCACCTCGCAGCCAAACGTCTGCATCGCGCCCGTCGCTTTCAGGGAGAGCGACCCATCCTCCTCGTCATTCCGTCAGCCAGGGAATATTTCCGTGGGCCAACTACGCACGCCTGCGACCCGAAATTTTTAGGCGGAAATTCCAAAAAAATTGGCAAAACCCGTCAGATCTGACAGTTAGCAGACGACGCCCAAGAGGGCAGAATCGGACTTCATCGCGCAGGAGCGGAGAGGACGATTTTCCATTCCAACGACCGGGCCGGGTCTGAAGCAAGTGTCCTCCTTCCCATAAACCTCTGCGGCCGGCGGCAAGATGGCCCTAGCACAGGGTTTTCGAATCATCTCAAAAAAAACAATATTGCCATTGTCAGTCATCCACCTTGGGCGACACCCATCTCAACGCCCTGCTGAATGGCGACAGCGGCGACAATCTCCTCTGCGGTAGCGCCGGCAACGACACGCTGGACGGCGGCGCCGGAACCGATCTCCTGATCGGCGGAGCCGGCAACGACACCTACCGCTTCGGTCTCGGCGATGGCGCAGACACCGTGCAGGAGAACGACGCCACGCCGGGCAAACTCGACACGATCGAATTCCTGGCCGGAATAGACGCGGATCAGATCTGGCTGCGTCAGGCCGGGAACGATCTGACGCTGAGCGTCATCGGCACCACTGACACGCTGACGATACAGAACTGGTATGAGGGCAACGAGCACCGGGTCGAGCAATTCAGGACGGCCGACGGCAAGCGGTTGCTCGACGGCCAGGTCGAGCAACTCGTGCAAGCGATGGCGGCCTTCGCGCCGCCGGAGGCCGGACAGACGGCGCTGCCAACGCCCTGCCGGGACAGCCTGGCACCGGTCATCGCCGCCAACTGGCACTAAGTGCGTTCATCCCCATCCGCCCGGCCGCGGATGGGGATTCGTTCCCCGGCACCGTCTACTGACCGCTGTCCCAGCCCATTCCGACGCAATCGTGTCGGGAGTCATGGCGTCCGTCGCCAGACAGGAGCACGACGCCCGACGGCAGCCCGGGAAAAAACGGTGCCGAAGATACCGTGCCGACATCAGTCTGCCAGGGGCGATCCGGTATAATGCGCGGTTTATCCATTTCGCACTTCCCGACGCTAGCCATGGAACTCGCCAAGAGCTTTGAACCCGCAGAAATCGAACGTCGCTGGTATCCCGACTGGGAAGCCAAAGGCCATTTCAACGCCGGCCTCGACACGGCCAGGACCGATGCTTTCTGCATCCTGTTGCCGCCGCCGAATGTCACCGGCACGCTGCACATGGGTCACGGCTTCAACCAGGCGATCATGGACGCGCTGACGCGCTACCACCGCATGCGCGGCGACAACACGCTGTGGCAACCGGGTACCGATCACGCCGGCATCGCCACGCAGATCGTCGTCGAGCGCCAGCTCGATGCTCAAGGCATTTCGCGCCACGACCTCGGCCGCGAGAAGTTCCTCGAAAAAGTCTGGGAGTGGAAGGAATATTCGGGCAACACCATCACCCGTCAGATGCGCCGTCTGGGCACCTCACCCGACTGGACGCGCGAACGCTTCACGATGGACGCCGGCCTGTCGAAGATTGTCACCGAGACCTTCGTCCGGCTCTACAAGGAAGGCCTGATCTATCGCGGCAAGCGCCTCGTCAACTGGGACCCGGTGCTGCACACCGCCGTTTCCGACCTCGAAGTGGACAGCCAGGAAGAAGCCGGATTCATGTGGCATATCCGCTACCCGCTCGCTGACGGTTCGGGTGACCTGACGGTGGCGACGACGCGTCCGGAAACCATGCTCGGCGATACCGCCGTCATGGTCCACCCCGAGGATGAGCGTTACCGCGACATGATCGGCAAGATGGTCAAGCTGCCGCTGACCGACCGCGAGATCCCGATCATCGCCGACGCCTATGTCGATCGCGAATTCGGCACCGGCTGCGTCAAGGTGACGCCGGCGCACGATTTCAACGACTACGCCGTCAGCCAGCGCCACAAACTGCCGATCATCTCGATCCTGACGCTCGACGCCAAGATCAACGAAAACGCGCCGGAAAAATACCGTGGCATGGACCGCTTCGACGCCCGCAAGGCCGTCGTCGCCGATCTCGAAGCGCTGGGCATCCTGGTCAAGACCGACAAGCACACGCTCAAGGTGCCGCGCGGCGACCGTACCGGCGTCGTCATCGAGCCGATGCTCACCGACCAGTGGTTCGTCGCCATGTCCAAGCCGGGCGCCGATGGCACCAGCATCGTCGGCAAGGCGCTCGAATGCGTCGCCTCGGGCGAGATCAAGTTCGTCCCGGAAAACTGGGTCAATACCTACAACCAGTGGCTCAACAATATTCAGGACTGGTGCATCTCGCGGCAGCTCTGGTGGGGCCACCAGATCCCGGCGTGGTATGACGAACAGGGCAACGTCTATGTCGCCCACAACGAGGAGGAAGCCCGTGCGCAAGCCGCCGCCAAGGGCATCAGCGGCACGTTGACGCGAGATTCCGACGTACTCGACACCTGGTACTCGTCGGCGCTGTGGCCGTTCTCGACGCTCGACTGGACGCCCGAGTGGCCGCAAAAGTCGAACACCGCGCTCGACCTCTACCTCCCTTCGACGGTCCTCGTCACCGGCTTCGACATCATCTTCTTCTGGGTTGCGCGCATGGTCATGATGACCAAGCACATCACCGGCAAGATCCCGTTCAAGCACGTTTATGTGCACGGCCTGATCCGTGACGCCGAAGGCCAGAAGATGAGCAAGTCGAAGGGCAACGTGCTCGACCCGATCGACCTCATCGATGGCATTGGCATCGAGGACCTCGTCAAGAAACGCACGACGGGCCTCATGAATCCAAAGCAGGCCGAGCAGATCGAAAAGCGCACGCGCAAGGAATTCCCGGAAGGCATACCTTCCTTCGGCACCGACGCGCTACGCTTCACCTTCCTCTCGCTCGCCAGCCCGGGCCGCGATATCAAGTTCGACCTGCACCGCTGCGAAGGCTATCGCAACTTCTGCAACAAGCTGTGGAACGCCACGCGCTTCGTGCTGATGAACACCGAAGGCAAGGATTGCGGCATCGATCCGAATGCCGTTCCCGACATCAGCCCGGACGGCCTGCACTTCTCCTTCGTCGACCGCTGGATCGTCAGCCGCCTGCAGCGCACCGAGGCCGAAGTCGAACAGCATTTCGCCGATTACCGCTTCGACCTGCTGGCACGGGCCATCTACGAATTCATCTGGGACGAGTTCTGCGACTGGTACCTCGAACTGGCCAAGGTGCAACTGCAATCGGGTGATGAAGCCGTCGCCCGCGCCACGCGCCGCACGCTGGTGCGTGTGCTCGAAACCGTACTGCGCCTCGCCCACCCGCTGATTCCGTTCATCACCGAGGAACTATGGCAGGCGGTCGCGCCGCTGGCGTACCGCAAGACGCATGAATCGATCATGCTCGCCGCCTATCCGAAGGCCGATCCGCTCAAGTTCAACGAAGCCAGCGAAACCAAGACGCAGCAACTCAAGGATCTGGCGTACGCCTGCCGCAACCTGCGCGGCGAGATGAATCTGTCGCCGGCCCAGAAGGTGCCGCTGATTGCCAGCGGCAATGCCGACGTGCTGAAGCGTTGCGCACCGTACCTCCAGGCGCTGGCCAAGCTTTCCGAGGTGCAGATCGTCGACACCCTGCCGGAAGACGCCAACGCGCCGATCGCCGTCGTCGGCGAAATCCGCCTGATGCTCAAGATCGAAATCGACGTCGCCGCCGAGACCGAGCGCCTGACCAAGGAGATCGCCCGCCTCGAAGGCGAAATCGTCAAGGCTAACGCCAAGCTGGCCAACGAAAGCTTCGTCGCGCGAGCGCCGGCGCAAGTCGTCGAACAGGAGAAGAAGCGCCTCGCCGATTTCGCTGCAACGGTCGAAAAGCTCAAGCCGCAACTCGACCGCCTCAAGCGTGCCTGAGATTCACATCAAGCGGATCACGGTGGATGTCGACTCGATCGACATCCACCGGCACGTCAACAATCAGGAATACCTGCGCTGGATGCAGGACATCGCCATCGAGCACTCGTCTTTGCAGGGCTGGCCGATGGAACGTTACCTTGAGACGGGCGCCTCGTGGTACGTCAAGTCGCACTTCATCGAATACCTGAAACCGGCGACGCTCGGCGATACGCTGATCGTCGGCACCTGGGTCGCCGCGATGGGCGAGCGCAATTCGCCGCGCCGCACGCTGTTCCTGAACGCCGACACGCACCAGATCGTCGCCCGCGCCGAAACCCAGTGGATTTTCGTCAGCCTGAAGAACGGGCGGCCGCTGGCGATTCCCGACGCCGTGCGCCAGGCCTTTGTCATCGTCGATTCGGAAGACGCGGCGCTCGCCGCGATCAGGCTGCAGACGAAGGGCTGAGCCCGAGCAACCAGACGGTGACGGTAATCGTCACGAACGAGAGCACCGTCGCCAGCATGACGATGCGGGCAACACGCCCGGAATCAGCGCCAAAACGCTCGGACAGCATCGTGATATTGATCGCCGGCGGCAAGGCCGCCACCACCGCCAGGCCCGCCAGCGAAACGCTGTCCAAGGCGAATCCAAGCGCCTGCACGACGAGGCCGAAACCATAAACCAGCGCCGGATGCGCGAGCAGCTTGACGAGCGCCGCCGGCACATAATCACCGGCGGGAATCGGCACCGCCGCCGTCACCGCGTTGCGCGCCAGGATACAACCAATGGCAAACAGCGCGACCGGCGAGGCCGTGTCGCCGAGCATGGCGATGGCCTTATCGACCGGCCCCGGCACCGCCACCCCGAAGGCACCACACGCCAGACCGGCGGCGATCGGCCACGGCAAGGGATTGGCCAGCGCCCCGCGCAGCGCACCGACAAAAGCACGCCAGATCGTGCGCAGAACGCCACTCCCTGACAACCCTTCCGGCATCTGCACGATCGCGATGCATGACGACGTCACCAGGAAGAGATCGACGAGCACCGTTACCAGCACGATGCGCACACCGGCCTCGCCGAGCAGCGCGACGAGCAGCGGGATGCCCATGAAACCGGCATTGGGATAGACCGACGCCAGGGCGCCGAACGCGGCATCCTTGAGCCGGACACCTTTATTGCGGCTGAAGACGATGGTGGCACTGACGATCACCGCGGCGCAGCCCAGATACACCAGCACCAGCGGGCCGTCGAGCAGGCGCTGCAGGGGCGTACTCATGCCCATGCGAAAGAGCAGCGCCGGCAGCGCGAAGGAGACGACATAACTGCTGAGACCGGGAATTGCATTGACCGGCAGGAGTTCCCGCCGGATGGCGACGAAGCCGCACACGACCAGTGCGAATATCGGAAAAGTGACGGCGAGGACGGAAATCAGTTGATGCATCGGTTTGGCTTCGTCGTTTTTCTAAAAGACCCTGACCCGGTATCCGCTCAGCGCCGGCGCGTCTTCCTGACCATCTGCACGACCGCCGCGAGCAGGAGCATCAGGAAGCAGAGCACCGACCAGTTGGCGAGCGAGAAACCGAGGAACATCCAGTCCTTCTGCGTGCAAAAACCGGTCACCATGAACATCGCCGGCCATTGCGCGCCCAGCCAATTGACGAGTTGCTCGGTCGGCGTCGGCTCGCCGAAGCCGCACTCGGTCGCCAGTTGCGGCGCATACTGCATCCAGCTCTGCTGGCCCGCCGCGGCCATGCCGCCGATTGCCGTCAGGATCAGCAACACGCACCAGAAGCGACGTCCGCCCGGGAAGGCAACGCCAGCAAGCGACCAGATGCCGAAGACGAGGTAGATCACCCGCTGCAGGATGCAGAGATGACAGGGATTCAGCCGGGCGACTTCGCCCAGCACCAAGCCCGCCGCGACGAACCCGAAGGACACCAGGGCGAGCAAAAAGAAGCCACCGCGGACCGACAAACGCTGAAACATGCGCACTACCTTCAAAAACTGGACCAGCCCGCATTCTAACAGGCCCCGGGATTTCGCGATCCCGGGCCTGATCGTGTATAGTCTGCGGCAATGACCCCCGCCGCTTCCATCACCATGAAAACACGCATTCTGCTGATCGAGGACGACGAGCGCCTCGCCAACCTGACCGCCGAATACCTGCGCAAGAACGAGTTCGATGTCGCCATCGAAGCTCGCGGCGACAAGGCCGAGGCCCGCATCCTCCGCGAAGATCCCGAACTCGTCATCCTTGACGTCATGCTGCCCGGCAAGGACGGCTTCGAAGTCTGCCGCAGCGTGCGCGCCCAGTACAAAGGCGTCATCCTGATGCTGACCGCGCGCGACGAAGATCTCGACCAGATCCTCGGGCTTGAACTCGGCGCCGACGACTACCTTGCAAAGCCAGTTCAGCCGCGCCTCCTGCTCGCCCGCATCAAAGCCCTGCTGCGCCGCGCCCCCGTGGCGCCTGCCGGCGAAGGCAGCGCCCCCGCCAGCGAGAGCGAGGAACTCAGCTTCGGTAATTTCCGCATCAGCCAGGCGACACGCAGTACGCACCTCGGCGACGAGTCGATCGACCTGACGACGGCCGAGTTCGACCTGCTCTGGCTGCTCGCCAGTCATGCCGGCAACATCCTGTCGCGCGACGACCTGCTGCAGCAACTGCGTGGCATCGGCTTCGACGGGCTCGACCGCTCGATCGACGCACGCATCTCGCGCCTGCGCCGCAAGCTCGGCGACGACCCGGAAAATCCGACTCGCATCAAGACCGTCCGCGGCAAAGGCTACCTGTTCAGCAAGCATGACTGGCAATAACGGCGGCCGCAACCGGCGACTGCTCGACATCCTCTGGCGCTACAAACCGACGCCCTGGCGCGGCAGCTACAGCCTGTCGCGGCTGTTCCTCAGCTTCTACCTGCTCGTCATGGGCTCGTTCGTGGCGATCGCCTTCTTCGCCGACTTCGTCATCTCGACGTCGGTCAAGGACATCACCGACGATTACACGCGGCGCTTCATGCAAGGCACCATTGTCCTGATCGAGGAAGACCTCTTCCGCAAGCCGCGCAAGGACTGGCCGGATGCGATCAGAGCGCTCGACCGCAAGTTCTCGTACAAGCTTGACATCGTCGAGCGCTGGACGCTCAGACTCAAGCGCAAACAGGCGGAAAAACTCGATGCCGGCGAACTTGCCATCGACACCGACGGCGACGTGCTCTATCACCGCCTGAAGAACACCTCGCAGGTGCTCGTCGTCGGTCCGCTGTCGCCCAACGCCAACCCGGAACGTCCGCGCTCGCTGCCGCTCGAACTGCGCGTCCGGCTGCTGACCTGGAGCCTGATCGGCTTCATATTGGCAATTGCCGTGTGGTTCTGGGTGCGCCCGGTCTGGCGCGATCTTGAGGCGCTGCGCAAAACGGCGCGGGCACTCGGTGAAGGGCACTTCGAATCGCGGGCACCCGAGGCCCGTAGCCGCGCCTTCGAATTGCTCACCGAGACACTGAACGGCATGGCCGAACGCATGCAACGCCTGATCGCCATGCAGAAGGAACTCTCCAGCGCCATCTCGCACGAACTGCGCACCCCGATCGCGCGCATGCGCTTCGCCGTTGAAATGCTGCCTGACGCCGCCCAGGCCGACGAGCGCGAACGGCTGCAAACGATGATGAACGACGACCTCGAGGAACTCGACAACCTCATCGACGCCAGCCTGACCTACTCCCGTTTTGAACGCGAGCAGCCCGAACTTCACCTGACCAGCGTCGATCTTGCCGAGTGGCTGAACGAAAATGTCGACGGCATTCGAATCCTCGGACGTTCGCTCGAAATCAGCGTCGACTGCAGCAATCTGCCATCGGGCCAACAGGTCGAACTCGATCTCAAGAGCATGCCCTACGCGCTCACCAACCTGCTGCGCAACGCCATCAAATACGCCCACTCGCGCGTCGTCGTCAGCGCGCAGATCAGCGGCAATCGCGCCCTCGTCCACGTCGATGACGACGGCATTGGAATCGCCCCCGAGGAACGTCAGAAGGTCTTCAGTGCATTTACCCGGCTCGACCGCTCGCGCGACCGCGCGACCGGCGGCTACGGACTCGGACTCGCGATCGTGCGGCTGGTACTCGAGCAGCATGCCGGCTCGGCCACTGCCGATGCGTCGCCGCTCGGCGGTGCCCGTTTCACGCTGAACTGGCCGGTGTTACACAGCGTCACGCAATCATGACGAAGCCGCCAAGGAATCTTGCCGGCACTACGACTAAGATGCCTGCGCACCCCGAAAAACAGCATCCGTTTTTCGTTTCCCGCACATTGATTGGCAACACGCACGACATGCACCTTGACGATCACTCGCACCCGCTCATGACCTCGCAACGATCCAGATTCCCGCTTGCCGAAGGCGTTGGCGTTTTCCTTGGCGTAATCGCCTGGGATCTGCTCAGCGAAGGCACCATGGAAATCACCAAGGCATTGCTGGTCTCCGGCCCGGTGTCGCTGCTCTGGTTCGGCTTCCGTTGCTGGAAAGACCGCCCGCCGCGCCAATAGCGGCGCAACGCGCGCGTCATTCCGACGGCATCGAGTTACATTCCGTCACGCAAGCGCGAAACAAGCCACACAGACGAATATCCCGAACGCCTATACACTGGCTCCATTGCTTCAGCGCCCCCCGCTGACAATGTTTGACCCTCCCTGACTCATCGCAATGATGAGATTTATGTCCCGTGCCACACTGGCGCGGGATTTTTTTATGCGGGGTCGGAAAGCAGTCGCACTTCGCGTTGCGGATAGGGAATGACCACCCCATGTTCGCGGAAGGCCTTCCAGATCGCCAGATTGAGATCCGAGACGATGCCACCGATTCCGATTTCGGGGTCGGCCACCCAGAAACCGAGTTCCAGATTGATGCCGTTGTCAGCAAACCCCGTCACCAGCACGCCCGGCGCCGGATCTGCCAGGACGCGTGAATGCCGGCGCGCGATCCCGACCAGCACCGGAATCACCTGTTCAAGATCGGTATCATAGGCGACCTGTACGCTCGTCGCCGCCCGGACACGCGTATCGGTGTAGGAAAGATTGCGGACGATGTTGCCAACCAGGTATTCATTCGGAATGATCACTTCGGTACCGACCAGCGTACGCAGAACCGTGTAGCGCGTGGTGATCTGGGTGATCGTGCCGGTCGTCTTGTCGTCGACGGCGACAAGATTGCCAAGCCGGATCGAGCGGTCGAGCAGGATGATGAAGCCACTGACATAATTGCTGGCGATTTTCTGCAGACCGAAACCGAGTCCGACGGCCAGCGCGCCGCTGAATACGGACAAGGCCGTCACATCGATCCCGACCAGCGACAGGCTGAGCAGCAGTGCCACGACGGACAGAAAAGCCTTGGCCAGACGGGCGACGACCTCGCGCAGATTGGCGTCCATCCGGCTGGCCGCCATCAGCCGGTTCTCGACCAGGCTGGCAATCCAGAGCGCGAGCAGCAGGGTCACCGCAACCGTCACCGCGCCATGCAGGACGATCCAGAGATCGAGGCGCTGTTTGCCAACGACAAAGGTCACCTGCTCCAGCGATTCAACCAGCGGATCGGAAAGCCCCGTCATATCGAGCACCATCCCGACCCAGACCGCTGTCGTGATGAAACGCTCGAACGCGCTCAGAAAACCGCCGTCGGAAAACACGCAACGCAGCACATAGACGATGACGCGAGCCAGCAGCCAGGCCACCAGCAGCGGCACGACAAGATCGAACAGGCTCAGATGCTCCCAGCCCAGACCGCGCAGCACCCTGCGCGTCGCCAGCAACAGGAGGACGGCAACCAGAGGGAACGCCAGGCGCTTCAGTCCGCCAGCACCGAAAGCACGCAACACGCTGCGCTCAGGGTGCGGCCGCATGCAGATCGGCTCGCGCAGATGGCGCGAAATCCACCACGAAAGCACCAGCGCGACGAACAGTACCGACGCCGTCCAGAAAAATTCCGGCGTATTGAGATCGCGCGACAGCGCGTTGATCAACTGAAAGAACTTCTGCTCATTCATCGCCGCTCCATGACCGCTGCAAAGAAGCCGTCGGTTCCATGACGATCAGGTCGCAGCTGCAGACGACCATTGGCGTCCTCTTCAATGACGATATCCTGCTTGCGCAAGACCTCGGCGGCCGACAGCGGGACGAAGTCCGGATGCGCGCCGAGAAAAGCCGAAACGATCGCTTCGTTCTCGTCGCGCAAAAGACTGCAGGTGGCATAGACGAGACGACCGCCGGAGCGGACCAACGACGATGCAGCGTTGAGAATGGCCGCCTGCTTGGCCGTCAGCTCGGCGACGCTCTCCGGCGTCTGGCGCCATTTCAGGTCGGGGTTGCGACGCAAGGTGCCGAGACCGGAACACGGCGCATCGACGAGCACGCGATCAAGTTTGCCGGCGAGGCGCTTGATCTTGATGTCATTCTCGGACTCGAGGCGCGCCGGATGAACATTGGAAAGGCCGGAACGCGCAAGACGCGGCTTGAGCTTGGCCAAGCGCTTCTCGACCACGTCAAAAGCATAGAGCCGCCCTTGCGAACGCATCAGCGCGCCGAGCAGCAGCGTCTTGCCACCGGCACCGGCGCAGAAATCGGCAACCATTTCGCCACGCTTCGGTTGAACGAGGAAACCGAGCAACTGGCTACCCTCGTCCTGAACTTCGATGCTGCCGTCAAGGAACAGCGGATGGCGCGCGAGCGAGGGCTTGCCGGCAAGGCGGATGCCGAGCGGCGAATACGGGCAGGCCTGGGCGGCGATCCGGTCGGCCTGCAGCCGCTCGAGCACGTCCTCGCGCTTGGCCTTGAGCGGATTGACGCGCAGATCGAGCGGCGCCGGTTGTGCCAGGCTGTTCGCCAGAGACTCCACTTCTTCTGCCGTAAACTCGGCCGACAACGCCTCGAACAGCCAGTCGGGCAAGTCGAGGCGAACCGCCGGTGGCAACTCCTCGAGGCGAACCGCCTTGGCCTGCGCCAGCCATTTGGCATCGTTCTCGCCGAGCACCGCGTCAAGCTCGCGCCGATTGAGGCCCTGCGAACAACCAAGCCATGCCAACAGCAAGTGCCGCGAAGACGGCTGCTCACCGCACCGGGCGAGCAGCGAACGCTTGCGTCGCAGCACGCCGTACACCGCCTCGGCAATAAAACCGCGATCGCCGTGGCCGAGCTGGCGATGCAAACGGAAATAGCGGGACACCGTCGAATCGGCGGGAAAGGTCGTGCCGAGCAACTCGGAGAGCAAGGCGGCGGCGTGGTCGAACAGGGCGGGGGTCAAACGCATTTGATTATCACTTCATCATGTAAAGGGGAGCGGTCAGCGCTGCGGGCCATCACCGCCAACGGAACCCAATTGAATATCCGTCGCGACCTGGACCAGGCTGCCGCCCGTGTTGTCTTCATGGCGGATTTTAACCGGCAACAGCAGATAATCATAAGCCAGCCACAGTTCGGTCGTATTCGAGCCCGGCGCGCGCAGGTGCAAAGTACGCACGCGCCCCAGTGGCAACTCGATTTCCTCGTCGCCGACCGCCTCCAGACGATAAACACCGACCTTGCGCCCGGTCGTGATCGTCAGGGAGCGCGCGATATGCGGATCGGGCATGAAGCCAAGATGAAAATTGAATGAAAGCAGATCTTGCGCGCCAGTCTCAAGCGCCAGCGGCTCGCCCTTGCCGACCCGAAGCGTTCCCTGCGCCCAGTCGAAATCGGCAACCTCGTCGCCATCGGCACCGTTGCGACGAATGACAAAGCGCTCGGGCTGCAGCCCTTCCGTCGTCAGCCGGCCGCGACTTTCCATGTCGATCCGGTAACGCTTGAAGAGCCAGACGACGCCGGTGGTTTCGGTGTGCAGCCGTAGCACATAGCGTCCGTCGGCCACCTCCCACTCGCTGACGGCACGGCCGATCTCAAAACCACTGTCGCCGCGGTCGACGCGATAGCGGATCCGGCCATAATCCGGCATCTCCGGCGGCGGCAGGACCTCTGCTGGCGGCGCCGACACCGTTTCGGTCGCGGAAGGCTCTGCCCCTGCCGCCGGGGCCGATTCGGCGGGAACGTGGCTGGACACCAGCCCTTCCGCATCCGGCACCGTCATGACCGGCGTCGCCGCTGTCGCCTCACGGCGCGCACCGTGCCGCGGTTTTTTGACCGGGGTACGTGCCCGCTCTACGTCAGGCGCCTCGCGCAACGCTTTTGGCATGGGCCGCAATTCAGCCTGCAGGGGGATGTCCTCGTTTTCGGTCGGCAGGTCGATATCCGGACCGAATAACACCGCTGCATGCAAGCCGAGCGAGGCAGCAAAGGCGAGGATCAGGACGAAGGGCATGTCGGCGAGACGAGCCCCGGCGAAAGACACTGCGGCGCAGCCAGGCGCACGCGGCCATTGACGAGGCTCAACCGATCCTCGACGAACCAGCGGATCGCTTCCGGATACAACAGATGTTCCTGGACAAGCACGCGCGCCGCCAGCGCCGCCTCGTCGTCGCCATCGACGACCGGCACCGCCGCCTGGGCGATGATCGGCCCGTGGTCAAGCGTCGGCGTGACGAAATGCACGGTACATCCGTGCACGCGCACACCGGCCGCCAGCGCCTGGCGATGCGTATGCAGACCAGGAAACAAGGGCAGCAGCGACGGGTGGATATTGATCATGCGGCCGGCGTAGCGCAGGACAAAATCATCAGTGAGGATACGCATGAAGCCAGCGAGCACGACGAGATCCGGGGAATACACGTCGATGGCTTCCGCCAGCGCGGAATCGAAGGACTCGCGGCTGGCGTGGGCGCGATGATCGATGACGCCGACCGGAATTCCACGCACGCGTGCTGCCGCCAGGCCGGGCGCATCCAGGCGATTCGAAAGGACGGCGACGACAGTTGCCGGCAGCACACCGGCTGCCACCGCGTCGAGAATCGACAGCATATTGCTGCCGCGTCCGGAAATAAGGATGACAATGCGTTTCATTTGAATCCCAAGGCTCCCACCGGGAGGAAAACGGCGGCTGCGACGCTTTGCGTCAGCCGCGTCACGGAACGACCGTGCTTGTCGGCCATGACTTTCGACAGGGTATCGAGCTGACCGATCAGGCGTCCGAACTCGCGTTCGAAGCTTAGATTGGGCTGCACCGGATCAAGTTCATTCGACAGCAGCACGAGTTCGCCGTTGGCGTCGCGCGACGAAGCCAGCTTCCAGATGGCGATCTCCATGTTGCGTGCGCAATTGTAGAGTTTCTGCTCGCTGAGGTCGTCGAGCAGGAAGAACTCCTGCTTGTACTCGAACGCCGCATGGACCATGCCAAGCAGACCGCTCATCAGGGCCAGTACCCGATCGCCGGAGTAGTCGGGCGAGAAGGCGAACAGGGCCGCGGCCCCTTCCCGGCGCCCGCCAAGCTCGGCAAAGTCGAAGCGCCCGGAGAACAGTCGCGCCATTGCGGCGTCGAGATTCGCCTGCCCGGCCTTGCGCCACTCGCGCGGATTGCGACGGTAGAGCTTTTCTGCGATGCGACGCAAGCCGGCAACCAACTCGGTGCGATGCGTGTCGATGACGCGATCGACCTCGGTCTTGGCCAGATAGCGCGCATCGAAATGCGTCTCGCGCTGACCGTCCGAGCCGACGCGCGTGGCGCAGGACGTCAGTAATGTGACCAACACCAGCGGAACCGCACGGTGCCGGAACATCACGCCTACCCCTTCCGGTGCTGCAGCCAGCCGACAAAGGCGGGCACGAGGGAAACAACGACGATCCCGACAATGACAACCGAGAGATTCTGCTTGACCCAGGGCAGATTGCCGAAGAAGTAGCCGACGAGCAGCAGCGAAACCACCCAGAGCGTGGCACCGACCAGGTTATAGACGCAAAAACGCAGGTAGTTCATGCGCCCGACGCCGGCCACGAAGGGCGCGAAGGTGCGAAACAGCGGCAGGAAGCGCGAGAGCACCAGCGTCTTGCCGCCGTGCTTCTCGTAGAACGCCTCGGTCTTCTGCAGCGCCGCCTTGTTGAAGAACAGCGAGTCCTCCCATTTGAAGACGCGCGGGCCGATGTAACGGCCGATATGATAATTGAGCATGTTGCCAGCGGCAGCCGCAACCACCAGCAAGGCCAGCAACACCATGATATTCATGCCGCCGACCGCGGCCAGTGCCCCGGCGACGAAGAGCAGCGAGTCCCCCGGCAGGAAGGGCGTCACGACGAATCCCGTCTCGCTGAAGATGATCGCGAACAGGATCGCATAAATCCAGACGCCATATTGCTGGACGAGCACGGCAAGGTACTTGTCCAGGTGCAGGACGATGTCGATGAAGGCGGCCAAGTATTCCATTGGAGACGGATTCCGAAAAATGGCCGATTCTACAGCAGGCCGGCCGCTTCCCTAAGCCCCCGGCTTGACCGGCGTGTTGGCAAGAACCTGCGCAAGTTCGACCGCCGTCTTGACGCCCATCTTCTCGAACAGGCTCGAACGATGGACTTCGACGGTGCGCATGCTGACATGCAGTTCGTCGGCGATCACCTTGTTGAGCTTGCCGGCGAGCACCCGCTCCATGACCTGGCGCTCACGCATGGAGAGTTGGCTCAGACGGTTGTTGATCGATTCGACCGACGCCGCGGCCGCACGCAGGGACTCGTCGTGCTTGAGCGCCTGGACGATACGGTCGACCAGTTGATTGTCATTGCAGGGCTTCTCGACGAAATCGAAGGCGCCATGCTTGAGCGCAGCAACCGCCAGAGGCACATCGCCATGCCCGGTCAGGAAGATCACCGGCATTGTGCACCCGCGCTCGCGCAGGAGATCAAAGAGCGCGTTGCCGCTCATCCCGTCCATGCGGATGTCGAGCAGGATGCACCCGGCCATCTGCGGACTCCACATCTCAAGGAAGGCCTCGGCCGACGAGAATTCCAGACAGGGAATGCCTCGCGATTGCAACAGCCATCCGAGCGAATCCCGGATCGCTTCGTCATCATCAACAATATGGACGGTTGGGTTCATTGCGGCGCAGTCGGTAATGAAATACTGAAAATGGTACCGCCTTTGAGATTATCTTCAACCCACAGGCGGCCACGATGAAATTCGATGATCGAACGGCAGATATTCAGTCCCATTCCCATGCCTTCCTGCTTGGTCGAGAAGAAGGGCGTGAACAGTCGTTCGCGGACAGACGGCGGAATGCCGGTACCACGATCGGCGACGCGGATTCGCGCGTGGCCATCCTCGGTCAGCGCCAGGCGGATCGTCATGCGGCGGCGCTCCGGCGGAATGTCGTCGCTCATTGCGTCGATCGCATTGCGCATGAGGTTGAGCAGCACCTGTTCGAGCATGACCCGGTCGGCATAGAGCGTCACCGAAATTTCCGGGATCTTGCGGATGATCCGCACGTCATGAAGCTTGGCATCGGCCTCGATGAAGCCGATGCTGTCCTCGATGATCTCGACAAGATTACAGGGAGCGAGTTTCGGCTCGCTCTTGCGCACGAAATCATGTACCCGCCGGATGATGTGCCCGGCACGGCGCGCCTGAACCCCGAGCTTTTCCATGACGGTGCGCAACTCCTCGGAGGAGAAGTTTTCGCCCGAGAGTTTGTTGAGACAGCCGGTGTTGTAACTCGTAATTGCCGCCAGCGGCTGGTTGAGTTCATGCGCCAATGACGATGCCATTTCGCCCATCGTCACCAGCCGGGACGTCTGCTGCAACTTCTCCTGCTGCTGACGCGCCAGTTCTTCGGAACGTTTGCGCTCGGTGACGTCAACGATCGAAGACATCCAGCCGGTCTGCCGTCCGTCGGCATCGATCAGCGGTGCCTCATAAATCAGTGTATCGAAACGGGTGCCATCCTTGCGCATGAAGCGGATTTCCAGTCCTTCGCGCCGTTCTCCTTCCTGGACCAAGGCATCGGTCACCGTCTGGATCCGCTCCATTTCTTCGGGCGGCCAGAACGGCAGCGGCGGCCGTGCGTCGAGCAATTCCGCCTCGCTGAATCCGACCATCTGGCAGAACGCCGGATTGACGTAGGTGATGCGACCCTCAAGATCGCGGGCGCGCATGCCGATCGTCAGCGAATCCTCCATCGCCTTGCGGAACGCGTGCTCGGCGCGCAGCGCCTGTTCGGCCGCGATACGACGCTGGATATGCTTGCGCATCCGCCACAGACTGGCGAGCACGGCAGCCACCAGCGCGATCACCAGGCCGATCAGGACGCGCTGGGCAAAGTCACCCTTGTCCGGATAGGCGTCGACGCGCAAGACAATGCCGAAACCGGGCGGCTCGAGCGGAATCGCATAATTGACCGAAGTCGTCACTTCGCCAAGCTTGGATTTCCCTGCGAGCGAATTGCCGTTGTTATCGAGAATCCGGACCTGGTATTTCTCCGAGAACCACCAGGGCACCAGCTGTTTGAGCAAGGAGTTGAACGAATAGACGCCGACCAGGGCGCCGCGGAAGCGTCCTTTTTCGAAAACCGGCGTGTAGACATTGAACTGATAGCCGGCGTCGGCCGAGTAGGCGTCGGTGTAGAGCGACTTGCCGAGCTTGCCGACCATGTCGACGGTCTGGCGTGAGATATCGTCGCGTTGCCCGTTGCCGGCCGGACGCGTCGAGTTGTGCACCGGATTGATCGCCTGGCGATGCCCCGCGGCATCGACCCAGACGATCTGCTGAAGGTCCGGATTGCTCTTCAGAAGATACTGCGTACGCAACTGGAACAGCGCCACCTTGTGGCGCTCTTGCGCGAGATCGGCGGCCAGTTGTTCCAGATGTTCGCTGTTGCGTTCGATGTGAAAGCTGATGCTCTGTTCGAGCCAGAGCACGTCGGCGATCAAGGTCGAGCGCTGCTCGTCGGCCTCGTTCTGACGCAGCAGGAAATAGAGCGCGACCAGCAGGACGAGCAGCAAGCCCATCGCCAGCTTCAAGCCGATCAGATACCAGTTGGACCACCGGATCGACGACAGGATCTGGCCCTTTTTTCCGCCATTTTTGACCGATGCCGAGATCATGTCCTCACCACCTGCCAGGATTGCGATGCAACAGGCTCCACACCGCGGACAACCGCGACCGCGTGCAAGTACGCAACATTGGAAGCCAAGGATAAATGCATGGCCGGAGTTTACCGCAAAAGGACGTCCCGGTTCTCCCCCGTTCGATTTCGCCCAATACCCGCGCCCATAAAAAAGCCCGCCGTGAGGCGGGCTTTTTGCATGACTACGGTTCGAACGGCTTAGCCGCCAGCACCCATCAGCGCCAGCACCACACCGCCGGCAACCACGGAGGCCACCTGACCCGCAGCGTTCGCACCCATCGCGTGCATCAGCAGGAAGTTCTCGAAGTCCTCGTCCTGCGCCACGCGCTGGCAAACCCGCGCCGCCATCGGGAACGCGCTGATACCCGCCGCGCCGATGATCGGGTTCACCTTGCCGCCCGTCAGAACGTTCAGGATCTTCGCGAAGATCACCCCGGCCGCACAGTCAACACCGAACGCCAGAAGACCCAGACCCAGAATGAACAGCGTCGAGTACTTCAGGAAGTCCGTGCCAACCATCGTGCCGCCAACCGCCAGACCCAGGAACAAGGTCACCGTGTTCGCGATCTCGTTCGACGAGGCCTTCGTCAGACGTTCCACCGCACCCGATTCCTTCATCAGGTTGCCCAGCATCAGCATGCCGATCAGCGGCGTCGCAAACGGCACCAGGATACCCACCATCACCGTCACGATGATCGGGAACATGATCCGCGTCCGCGTGCTGATCTTGCGCGACGCATACGGCATGCGGATCGCACGCTCATGCTTCGTCGTCAGCGCGTAAATCACCGGCGGCATGATGATCGGAACCAGCGACATGTAGCTGTACGCAGCCACCGTGATTGGCCCAAGCATATGCGGTGCAAGAATGCCCGACACGTAGATCGACGTCGGTCCGTCAATCGCGCCAATGATACCGATCGAGGCCGCTTCCTTCTGCGTGAAGCCCAGAATCAGCGCCAGAATCAGCGTCAGGAAGATCCCGAACTGACCCGCAGCACCCAGCAGCACGAACTTCGGGTTCTCCAGCAGCGGTCCAAAGTCGGTCAGCGCACCAATCCCGATGAAGACCAGCAGCGGGAACATTTCGTTGCCCACGCCCATCTCGTACAGAATCTTCAGCATCCCGTCTTCGGCAATCAACGGCGACAGCGGCAGGTTGGCGAGCAGACAGCCCGCGCCAATCGGCAGCAGCAGCAGCGGTTCGTAGTCCTTGACGATCGCAAGATAGAACAGGACAAACGACACGCCGATCATGACCAGCGACTGCCATGTGACGCCATTGACGCCTTTCATGAGCAGGCCGATCGTTTCTTGATCGATCATCTCAGTCCTCCTTGAAGGTGACGATCACGTCGCCGTGACCGACACTTTGTCCCGCCGCCACGCACACTTCACCGATAACGCCGTCACGCGGCGCACCAATCACGTTGTGCATCTTCATCGCGTCCAGAATCGCCACTTGCTGACCACGTGCAACCTTGTCGCCAGCCTTGACATTCACTTCCAGAATCACGCCAGGCATCGGCGCCTTCAGCGCGCCCTTGCCGCCACCACCCGCCGGTTGCTTCTTCGGCGCAGCCGCAGCCGGAGCCGCAGCAGCAGGCGCAGCCGCAGCCGCCGGAGCAGCAGCCGGGGCAGCCTTCGGCGCCGGTGCCGGCGCAGCAGCAGCCGGCGCAATCGCCACGCCACCCACCGCCTGGTCTTCAGCCAGCGTCACAACGTACGCCTCGCCTCCAACCTGGACCTCGAACTGGTCGAAGTCCGTTTCCTGAACGTCAACGACAAATTCCCTGTTGCCAATATTCAATGTATAGCGTCGCATTATTTTCCTCTCGGGGTCCAAGTGTTGGTTTGACGAACTCGTCCTGCAGTTGCCCAGCGGCTGGGCTGCGTGCCCGGCCATGCGGTGCGCATCATGGGAGCGGCTTCGCCCCGCAGGATCATTTTGTGTTTCATGACGGCGACAGCAATCGCCGACACGAGGTCTGCCGCCATACCGTGAACGGTGTGGCTTTCGGGTGTTTGCGCCCCGACGGCATCATCTGCCACCGCCGCAATGGCTTCCGCCTCGTCCGTTGCTTCAATGCCCGACACTTCTTCCACTTCTTCCTTGTCGAGCTTGAGCACCAGCGTCAGCAGAACCCACAACAGCGCCAGCAGGGAGAAGACCAGTCCCATACCAAGAACGGTCATCTGTAAACCCCAGCCTAGATTCTCCATTGTTTTCTCTCGCTATTAGTTGATGAAACGACCCATTAAACCGGCATCAGACCATGCTTGCGCGGCGGGTTCTGAGCGACCTTGGTGCGCAGGACTTCGAGCGCCAGGGCCAGACGCGGACGCGTTTCGGACGGTTCGATGACTTCATCGATCTGACCGATGTCAGCAGCACGGTACGGGTTGAGGAATTCCTCACGATACGCGGCAAGGATTTCCTGCTCGCGCTTCTTCGGATCTTCGGCCTTCTTGATTTCGTCGCGGTACAGCACGTTAACCGCACCTTCGGCGCCCATAACGGCGATCTGTCCGGTCGGCCACGAGAACGCGAGGTCGGCACGCATCTGACGCGAGTTCATGGCGAGGTGAGCACCGCCGTAGGATTTGCGGGTGATGATGGAGACCATCGGCACGGTCGCTTCGCAGTAAGCGTAGAGAACCTTGGCGCCGTGACGGATGACACCGCCGTATTCCTGGCTGGTACCCGGCAGGAAGCCCGGGCAATCAACGAAGGTGACGATCGGCAGGTTGTAGGCGTCGGCGATGCGGATGTGACGGGCGATCTTGTCGGAAGCGTCGATGTTCAGCGCGCCGGCCATGTGGCAAGGCTGGTTGGCGATGATGGCCACAGCGTAGCCATCCATGCGGGCAAAGCCGACGACGGCGTTCTGCGCATATTCCGGCTGGACTTCGAAGAAGCTGTCGCGGTCGAACACGGAAGCGATGACGTCGCGCATGTCGTACGGGCTGTTCGGGCCGTCCGGGATGATGCTGTTGAGCGACTCTTCCATGCGGCCGATCGAATCTTCCGGCACGATACGCGGGGCTTCTTCGTTGTTGTTCTGCGGCAGGTACGAGAGCAGCTTCTTGACCATGTTGAGGCCGTCTTCTTCGCTCTCAGCGGCGAGGTGCGCCACACCGCTGGTGGCCATATGCACGCCGGCACCACCGAGGTCGTCGATCGACACTTGCTCGCCCGTCACCGACTTGATGACTTCCGGCCCGGTCAGGAACATGTAGCTCTTGCCCGCCATGATGATGAAGTCGGTCAGCGCCGGCGAGTAAACGGCACCACCGGCGCACGGCCCGAGGATAACCGAAATCTGCGGAATGACGCCCGAGGACTGAACGTTACGAACGAAGACTTCACCGTAGGCAGCCAGACTGCGCACGCCTTCCTGAATCCGCGCGCCGCCCGAGTCGCCGAGGCCGATGCAGGGGATGCCGGCTTCCAGGGCCTTGTCCATGATGCGGGTGATCTTTTGCGACTGGATTTCGGAGAACGAGCCACCGAGCACCGTGAAGTCCTGCGAGTAAATCGCGACGCGACGGCCGTTGATCTTGCCGAAACCGGTCACGACGGCATCGCCGGCGAAACGCTGCTTGTCCAGACCGAAGGTGGTCAGGTTGTGCGTCGCCATCATTCCAAATTCATGGAAAGAGCCTTCGTCAAGCAACAGGTTGATGCGCTCGCGGGCCGTCAGCTTGCCGCGCTCATGCTGAGCGTCGATCCGCTTTTGACCGCCTCCCAGCATCGCACCAGCACGCTTCTTGCGCATGCCCTCCAGCAGTTTATTTGTCATTCCTTCCATCGTCAGGACTCCATCAGGTTAAAACAGCTCAAAGTGGATACGAACAGTCCGCACGCCAGGGCGCGGTGTCGTTTTATTTCCGAGGGAACTGGGGTACAACAACAGCCAGTACACTCCGCAAATATCAACTTTCCGCCCCAAAATAACAATTGTGGGAAACCACAAGCACGCATTCGCTCGCAAAGGGCCGGGAATCATAGCATTGAAGGCGGTAGCTTCCCGGAAAACGACGATTTCCCGCATGCCTTGCGCCATCACGGCGAAATACACGACAAAAAACACGGAAAAATACAAAAGGGACCCACGCGCTGAAGGCACGGCCGTCACGGAAAATACAAGACAAAAAACATGATTCCGAACACGCCGGCGGCCAAAACTGCGGCTTTCCGCAATAGTCACGGACGACAGTTTTCGTCATAGTGCCTAATGGCTTCGCCTCACGAAGTTCTCCTAGGAAACACCCAACCCGTCGTTCCGTGATGAAGACCTTTTTTTCCCTGATCGCTGCCCTTGTCGTGGGCTGCGCGCCCGCGCTTGCAGAGCAGCCGATCCTGATCCGTTTCAGCCACGTCGTCGCCCCCGACACCCCCAAGGGCAAGGCTGCCGAATTCTTTGCCATGCGCGCTGCCGAACTGACGCGCGGCGCCGTCAAGGTCGAGGTTTACCCGAATTCGACGCTGTACAAGGACAAGGAAGAAATGGAGGCGCTGCAACTCGGCGCCGTGCAGATGCTAGCGCCGTCGCTGGCCAAGCTGGCGCCGCTCGGCTTCAAGGAGTTCGAGCTGTTCGACCTGCCGTACATCTTCGACAACATGGAAATGCTGCACCGGGTCACCGACGGCGAAATCGGCGCCAGCCTGCTGGCACGCCTCGAACCCAAGGGCATCAAGGGACTCGCCTTCTGGGACAACGGCTTCAAGTCGTTCTCGGCCAACCGGCCGTTGCGCAAGCCAGCCGACTTCAAAGGCCTGAAGATTCGTATCCAGCCCTCCAAGGTGCTCGAATCGCAGATGCGTGCCCTCGGCGCCGTACCGATGAACATGGCTTTCTCGGACATTTACCAGGCAGCGCGCACCGGCATCATCGACGGCGCTGAAAACCCGCACTCGAACTTCTACACGCAGAAGATGTACGAGGTGCAGAAACACATCACCCTGACCGCGCACGGTTACCTCGGCTATGCCGTGATCACCAACCGGCGCTTCTGGGACAGCCTGCCCTCGGGCACGCGCCACCTGCTCGGCCAGGCGATCCGCGAGGCGACGACCTATGCGAACCGCATCGCCCAGGAAGAAAATGACACGGCGCTGAAAAGGATCATCGAAACCGGCAAGACGCGCGTCTACACCCCGACGCCGGCCGAACGGGCCGAGCTCAAGAAGCTGATGCTCAAGACGCACGCCGAGATGGCACCGCGCATCGGCAAGGACATCATCGACGCGATCTACAAGGAAACCGGTTTCGACCCCGCCCGGATGTAGCCTCGACGCGACGCGTTCATAGGTCACCGGTATAATGGCCGGATGAAGCCCGCCCCCTCGATTCACCTGCTCCCAGACCTCCTGATCAGCCAGATCGCCGCCGGCGAGGTCGTCGAACGCCCCGCCTCGGTACTCAAGGAACTGCTTGAAAACGCGCTCGACGCCGGCAGCACCGCCATCCAGATCCAGATCGAGGAAGGCGGCGTCAAGCTGATCCGCATCAGCGACGACGGCTGCGGCATCGCCCGCGACGAACTGGCGCTGGCGCTGACGCGCCATGCCACCTCCAAGATATCCTCGCTCGACGACCTCGAACATGTCGCCACGCTCGGCTTCCGCGGCGAGGCGCTGGCCTCGGTCGCCTCTGTCGCGCGCCTGACTCTGACCAGCCGGCAGACCGGCAGCAACCACGCCTGGCGCCTCGTCGGCGAAACCGGCGCCACACCGGAACCGGCGGCACTGTCGGCCGGCACCGTCGTCGAGATGCGCGATCTCTACTACAACACGCCGGCACGGCGGAAATTCCTCAAGGCGGAAGCGACCGAGTTCGCCCATTGCGCCGAAACCGTCAAGCGCATCGCGCTGGCGCATCCGGGCGTCGCCATCTCGCTCGCCCACAACGGCCGCACCAGCTTCCAACTGGCCAGGGGCGACGCCGCCGCCCGCGCCGGCGCCATCCTCGGCGAAGACTTCATCGCCGAAGCACGCCACATCGACACCGGCGCCGGCCCAATCCGCCTGGTCGGCCATTGCTCGCTGCCGGCACATTCACGCGCCCGCAACGACGCCCAGTACTGTTACGTCAATGGCCGCTTCGTCCGCGACAAGCTGCTCGCGCACGCGTTGCGGGAAGCCTATCAGGACATGCTGCACGGCAGCCGCCACCCGGCCTACTGCCTGTTCATCGAGATCGACCCGGCCGCGGTCGACGTCAACGTCCATCCGGCGAAGACCGAGGTGCGTTTCCGCGACTCCCGCGCTGTCCACCAGTTCGTCTTCCACGCCGTCCAGAAAGCGCTATCGACGCCAGCAGGCCGGGAGACGGCCGGCACGATAGCCCCCATGCCGGCAACCACCGCTTCGACCGCGCTGGCGACCCCGTCGCCAAGACCGCCATCGCCGTCATACGGCAGTTCCGGCGGCGGCGCCGCGGAAAACCGGCCGCGCTTCATGCGACAGGAATCGCTCCACGTCAGCGAACCTGCGGCACGCGCCTACTATGCATTCAGTCAGGCCGCGCAGGAAGCCACGAATACGCCGGTGCCGGTCATTGCCCCCATCCCGACAGCGACAGACTCCATCAGGGCCGAGCCAACGCCGCAAGCAGACGAGGCGCCACCGACTGCGCCTCCGACCGCTCTGCCGGCGGACGAAGCGCCGCTCGGCTACGCGCTCGGCCAGTTGCACGGCATCTACATCCTCGCCCAGAACCGGCAGGGACTGGTGCTCGTCGACATGCACGCGGCGCACGAACGCATCCTCTACGAAAAGCTCAAGACCGCGCTCGACCAGCGCCAGGTCCCGACCCAGGCGCTCCTCATTCCGGCGGTGTTCTCGGCCAGCGCCATCGACGTCGCCAGCGCCGAAGAACACAGCGAAGTCCTGCAAGCGCTCGGCTTCGATATCGCCGCAATGGGGCCGACCCAGCTGGCGGTACGCCGCACGCCGGCGCTGTTACAGGCCGCCGACCCGACCGAACTCGCGCGCGCCCTGCTCGCCGAATTGTCGGAGCACGGCGTCAGTCAGCTGACCACGGCGCGACGCAACGAACTACTGGCGACCATGGCCTGCCACGGCGCGGTCCGCGCCCGACGCCAACTGGCCATTCCCGAGATGAATGCGCTCCTGCGCCAGATGGAAGCCACCGAACGCGCCGACCAGTGCAACCACGGCCGGCCGACCTGGACCCAGCTCTCGCTCGCCGAACTCGACCGACTCTTCCTGCGCGGACGCTAATCCATGTCGCAGCAGCCTCCCGCGATCCTCCTGATGGGGCCGACCGCCAGCGGCAAGACGGCGATCGCAATCGAACTCGCGCGCCGCTTCCCGCTCGAACTGATCAGCGTCGACTCAGCCCAGGTCTTCCGCGACATGAATGTCGGCACGGCCAAGCCGGACGCGGCGACGCTGCGCGCCTGTCCGCACCACCTGATCGACATCATCAGTCCCGAAGAGGCTTATTCGGCCGCCCAGTTTCGCGCCGACGCACTGCGCCTGATGGACGATATCGGCGCGCGCGGCCGTATTCCGCTGCTGGTCGGCGGCACCATGCTCTATTTCAAGGCGCTGCTGGAAGGGTTGGCGGAGCTTCCTTCGGCCTGTCCCGAGACCCGAGCTGAAATCGATGCGATCGCCGCAGCGCGCGGCTGGCCACATGTCCATGCGCTGCTCGCCGAGGTCGACCCGGTCACCGCGGCCCGCCTCTCGCCGAACGACGCGCAACGTGTCCAGCGCGCGCTGGAGATCTACCGCGTCAGCCAACGCCCGATGTCATCCTGGCTCGCCGACACCGCGGCGCAACGGCCGCCGTTCCGCTTTCTCTCGCTGGGACTCGCCCCGTCCGACCGGAGCGTGCTGCATCGTCGGATCGAGCAGCGCCTCGACGCGATGCTCGCCGCCGGCCTCGAAGACGAAGTCACCGCCCTGCGCCAGCGCTACCGGCTCAACCTCAACCTGCCGTCGATGCGTTGCGTCGGCTACCGGCAAGTCTGGGAAACGCA
Organism: uncultured Propionivibrio sp.; assembly: GCF_963666255.1. NCBI lineage: Bacteria > Pseudomonadati > Pseudomonadota > Betaproteobacteria > Rhodocyclales > Rhodocyclaceae > Propionivibrio > uncultured Propionivibrio sp. The sequence goes on from NZ_OY762656.1 coordinate 237,139, forward strand.
GGACGGCCTGGCGCCACGTTCCGACATGCGCGATCGCGGCATCTACGCGACGCGGCAACTGGCCAAACGGCAACTCACCTGGATGAACAACACCTTGCAGCCGGAGTGCTTCGACTGCCTCGACCCGTCAGTTGACGAGCGCATCATGCAGCGCGTGGACGCCTTCCTCGCCTGAACCGCGAGCGATATCGCCCGACCCGGCTCAAAGCAGGTGACGGGCGACCGACACCCCGGCGGCAACAAGCACGACCCCCAGTTGCGACAAGGTGATCACATACGGCACCAGCGCCAGCCGCCGCGCTGCCGACAGGGTCGCGACGGCGCTCACGTCACCCGGACCGCATTGCGCCGTCATGACCAGCGCCGAAGCCACCGGATCAAGCTTGAGCAGGCGTCCGACGAATGCGCCGACGATCGCCATCACCGCCACCGCGGTCACGCACACGCCGATATAACCCAGCGACAGCGCCTTGAGCAGATCCGGCCAGGACAGATGAATGATGCCCGAGCCGACCAGCACCGGACAGGTCAGGCGCACCGCAACACTGCCGCAAGAACGCGCCAGACGCTCGCCGGTCGCAGCTGAGAGCGCACCGGAAGACCGCAGGGCCAGCATCAGGAAAATGGCCAGGATCGGCACCGGGAAATCCGGATAAAACCCCAGCAATCCCCACAAACCGCACACCACACCGGCGGATAGAACCAGGCACAGCCAGTCACGGCGCTGGATTTCGCCGGCAATCGGCACCCGGCGACACGCCACGCACGCCGCCCCAAGTTCCCCCGCGTCGTCCGCCGCCGGCATCGCCCGCCGTGCGAACGCGCCGAGCACGCCGGCCACCAGCGCCGAGAGGACGGTCCCGTTCAAGGCGGCCGGCAGCAGTATCGGCAACACCTCGACGGTCGCGTTGCCGAGCAGGCCGAGTTCGGCATAGCCGCGCGAGAGGAAATGCAGACCATCGGCGAGCCCGCCGCTCATCAGCGGAATCAGGATGAAGAAGATCGTGTAGTACGGCGGGAATCCCAGCCAGAGTCCAACGCCAATCCCGATCAGGAACGCGGCGGCGGTCGCCACCGCCAACACCACCAACAGGGCAAGAAAGCCCCTCGGGAAGCCGTTCCTGGCGGCGCCGTAGAGACACGACACCGCGAGACACGTGAGATACGCGTGGACCAGCCAGGATGATTGCATGACGGCCGCGATCGCATCGATCGCCACGAGCGGGAAGACACCGTTGGCCACCAGCGCCGAAGGCAGCAGCAACGACAACAGGGGGGCGCCGCCAAACGCACCGAGCACCGGAATCCTGTCGCCGAGGTAACGCAGCACCGCGCCGAGGCCAATGATCAGGATGAGGCCGAAAGCGAGGGACAGTGGCGCCGGCATCCGCCCGCCCATCCGCGTTGCCTGCCAGGCCAGGACGACGAGCGCCAGGCCGATGGCGACCGTAGCGAAACGAACAGCCTTCGCCACCGATGACGATTTCATCGCGCGACCAGGCAAACGAACCGAACCGGCTCGCGCCGACCCGCACAACACTCAGGGCAGGGGATTTCGTCCACCGCACATCTCCAGGGGCTGTATCAACACAAAATTTCCCGACGCCGGCTCACCCGACACCGGCGACACCGGAAGCAACGCATGCTCGAAAGCGAGCGGAAGTCTATACGACCTCGGTCCCGGCGAGCGCTACTCCACGGAGTAGTCGGCACGCCAAAGCTCCTTGACGGCCGCGCCGACCGACGCAGCGCTCAGCGCCTTGCAGCCACCATCAAGCGCTTGGACAACGCAAAATAACATTCCCCGGCACTGCCGACGATGCCATCAACATTATACTGAATAAATATCCACGGCCGATCGGATCGGGCGCGGGCAGGTGGCTTCGACACCAACGCCGCCCCCAGAAAACGGAAAAGCCCATGACTGCGGGTCATGGGCTTTTTGAGACTTCAATCCCGGCACACCCGGCCAGGAAAACCAGCTTAAAGCTGCTATGGTTGCAACGCTGTCATCTTTAAAGAGCGGAAACAACTAACGACCATACAGTCTCCGTAAACGCGGCGGGTCTTTCACTTCGTATCGGATTCGCCGCAAGTCACGACACGAACCCACTATAGACAAGCGCAACGCAAATGCCAAGCCGGCACGTGCGTCCCTTAGCGCGACAGCAACTCCACCGGCGCGACGACGTTGACGCCCTGCTGGGACAGGGCCTCGACAGCGCGATCCGGATCGGTGAAGCGGATGATCACCACCGCCCGGCGACCGGCCGCCATGCTGAACGCGTACATGTACTCAATATTGAGCCCGGCCGCATCGGCCTTGGCGAGAATGTCGGCGAGACCGCCGGCATCGTCCGGCACCTCGACGGCAACCACCTCGGTCTCCTTGGCCAGGTAGCCGGCCGCCTCAAGCGCCGCCTTGCCGGCCGCCGGGTCGGCGAGGACAAAGCGCAGGATGCCGAACTCGGCGGTATCGGCGAGCGACAGCGTGTGAATATTGACGCCACGGTTGGCCAAGGCAGCGCAGGCGGCGTGCAAGCGTCCGGGACGGTTCTCGATGAAGGTGGAAATTTGCGTGACTTTCACGGCTCAAGCCTCCCAAAGATGATGAATTCGTGACAGGAGCGAGTGCCTACTCACTGGCCACGCTCGTCCCAGACACGACGCGCTTTGCCTTCGCTGCGCGGAATGCTGTGCGGCTCGACCAGGCGGACACCGGCACGGATGCCGGTGATCCGTTCGACGGCGTGCGCCAGACGCTTGTGCAGCGCCTCCATCGCACTCACCTGATCGCTGAACAGTTCGGCGCCGATCTCGACCTCGACGTTCATCTGGTCGAGCCCGTGTTCGCGCGAGAGCAGGATGCGGTAATGCGGCAGCACGCCCTCGACCGACAAGAGCGCCGTCTCGATCTGCGACGGGAAGACATTGACGCCGCGGATGATGAACATGTCGTCGCTGCGCCGCGCGACACGGGCGATCCGGCGCACGGTACGGCCACAATCGCACGGCTCGGTGATGATGTGGGTGATGTCGCGGGTGCGGTAGCGAATCATCGGCATGGCACGCTTCGACAGCGTGGTGAGTACCAACTCACCCTCCTCGCCGTCGGGCAGCACGCGACAGGTTTCGGGATCAATGATCTCGGGATAGAAATGGTCTTCGAAGATGTGCAGCCCGGCCTGCGCCGCGCATTCGCTGCCGACGCCCGGGCCGATGATCTCGGACAGCCCGTAGATATCGAAAGCCTTGATCCCGCTTTCCTGTTCGATGCGCTCGCGCATGCCTTCCGACCACGGTTCGGCGCCGAAGATGCCGGTGCGCAACGGCAGTTCGCGCAGATTGATGCCGAGCTCGCCGGCCCGCTCGATCAGGTGGAGGAAGTAGCTCGGCGTACAGCAGATGCCGGTGACGCCGAAATCGCGCATGAGCATGACCTGGCGGTCGGTGTTGCCACCGGAGGTCGGCACAACGGTGGCGCCGATCGCTTCGAGACCGTAATGCGCGCCGAGGCCGCCGGTGAACAGTCCATAGCCATAGGCGTTCTGGACGATGTCGCCGCGATGGATGCCGGCCGCCGAAAAGGTACGCAGCATCACCGACGCCCAGACCTGCAGGTCTTCCTGCGTATAGGCGACGACGATCGGCTTGCCGGTGGTACCGCTCGATGCATGCAGGCGGACGATTTCCGACATCGGACTCGCGAACAGCCCGAACGGATAGTTGTCGCGCAGATCGGTCTTGATCGAGAACGGCAGCCGCGCGATATCTTCCAGCGTCCGGATGTCGGCCGGCGTCACGCCGCGTTCGACCATGCGCTCGCGGAATGGCGCGACATTGGCATAGGCGCGCTCGACCACCGCCTTCAGTCGCCGCAGCTGCAACTCGCGCAATTGCGCCGAAGGCAGATAATCCGGCGCACTGACCGGATGAAAGCCCTGCCCGACATCGTTCCAGTTTTCCCGCATCATGTTGTTCTCCCTGTCATCTCCAACCGGCGGGCATCAGCCCGCGACGGCCTGTCGTCCCTGCTCAAAAGCCTCGAGATTGAGGCGATGGTGTTTCTCGGGAAAACAGCCGCGGATCGCGTCTTCCCAGATCTCGAGCGGAATGTCGAGCGAGCGGCTGAGGACACCGAGCAAGGCGACGTTGATCGACTTGGCCTGCAATTTTCCCGGCACGTTCTCAAGCGAGGCCGGCGACACCAGCAGCCCGCCCGCTTTGAGCACATGCCGATTGACATCAACCTGGTCCGGCGCGACGACCAGCAGAAAATCGGCCTGCCCGGTCGGGATCATCGGACTGTTCACACGCGGACCGAAGCGCACGTCGCTGGCGACCGAACCGCCGCGCTGGCTCATCCCGTGAATCTCGCTCTTCTTGACGTCGAGCCCGCAGCGAAAAGCTGCGTCGGCGAGCACGTCGGAGGCCTTGACCACCCCCTGACCGCCCAGTCCCGCGACCACCACATTGATCACTTCTGACATTTTCCTCTTCTCCCTGAGGCTCAACCCTCGACCCGCACGGCGATGCCAATGCGTTTCTCGGCGGCGGCGCGTTCGTATTGACGGATTTTCGGCGCTGCCAGAATGCACGGCCGGCGCGCCACGATCACGACCAGGCGGCCGCTGTCGAGCGCCTGACGCAGCACGTCGTCGAGCACGACGTCGCTGGCCATCGGATCGACCGTAACGACATCGGCGATGCCCATGGCGCGCGCGATGTCTTCGAACAGCAGCCGGCCGGTCGCGTCATGCACCAGCGTACGGCCGGTGCCGGGGTGTTCCTGCTGGCCGGTCATCGCCGTCGTGCCGTTATCGACGATCAGCACCACGTGGCCGGTTGGCGGCGGGTTGTACACCATCTCGGCGAGGCCGGTCAGGCCGCTATGCACGAAAGTCGAGTCGCCGATGACGCTGACCACGCGTTTGGCCTGTTCGGGCGGCAGCACATGGCGCATGCCGAGCCCGACGCCAATACTGGCGCCCATGCAGACCAGCGTGTCCATCGCCGTGAAGGGAGGCAGTACGCCGAGCGAGTAGCAGCCGATGTCACCCGAGACGATGCAGTCGAGCCGGTTCAGCGCCTCGAACACCGGCCGGTGCGAGCAACCTTCGCAGAGCGCCGGCGGCTTGCCACCGGGAACCTTCGCCTCGGGCGAATCGTCGTGTTCAAGAATGCGGCGGACGCGGTCGGCGTTGAGTTCGCCGAAGCGGAAGCGCTCCGGTTTGCCTTCGACAGCGAGCCCTTCGGCGCGCAGTTCGGTGACGAGAATCGGATCGCCTTCCTCGATGACGACGCAGCGCTCGACCGAGGCGACAAAATCGCGGATCGCCTGCATCGGCAGCGGATACGAGAAACCGAGCTGCAGCAGGCTGGCCTCCGGCGCGACCTCGCGGGCATGCATCGCGGCAACGCCCGAGGCGATGATGCCGAGCGCCTTGCCGCGCGGCTCGACGATCGTCTGCGCGCAGGTTTCGGCATAGGCCGCGGCACGCGCCAGCTTGTCGCGCAAGGCATGATGCGCCGGACGCGCATAGGCCGGGATCATCACCCGCGCCGGAATATTGCGTTCGAATGACGGCGCCTGCGCCGGCCCCGGCAACGCCGTCTGCGTGACGATGCTCTTGGAATGGCAGGTGCGCGTCGTCATGCGCAGCAGCACGGGCTGGCGGAATTGCTCGGACAGCGCGAAGGCGGCACCGGCAAAGTCGTAGGCCTGCTGCGAATCGGCGGGCTCGAGCATGAGGAGGCCGGCGGCGCGTGCATAGTGCCGGTTGTCCTGTTCGTTCTGACTCGACGCCATGCCTGGGTCATCGGCCGAGACGAGCACCAGGCCGCCGGTGACGCCCGTGTAGGCGGCGGTGAACAAGGCGTCGGCGGCGACATTGACGCCGACGTGCTTCATCGTCACCAGCGACCGGCCGCCGGCGAAGGCGACGCCGATGCCGACTTCGAGCGCGACCTTCTCGTTCGGCGCCCACTGCGCCTTGCCGCCCAGCGCGGCGAAAGCTTCGAGGATTTCGGTGGAGGGAGTTCCGGGATAGCCGGTGCCGAGCAATACCCCGGCATTGAAGGCGGCGAGCGCGACAGCTTCGTCGCCGGAAAGGAGCATGCGATCAGCGAGCTTGGCAACCATGACGATCTAAACAGGTGAGTGAAAAGAGTCGGTCGAAAAGATCCGGCCGTGCGAGGCGAAAGGCAGAGTATCCTAGCCTTCCCGCGACCGGTCAATGCGCCCGCCCGGATTTGCGGACATCCGAGGCTGCGAACCAATCGCCGACGCGACGGTCAACCCCTTGTCTCCCACAGGAAGATCTCATCATGATTTCACTTTCCGAAGACGCCATCGCCTACGCCAACGAAAAGCGCTCGCCGATCCACATCGGCCTTCCCTATAAGGTCAGCGGCTGCTGTTTCGACCTGACCGAGTCGCCCTCCGTCGTGCTCGGGGAGCCGTCATCACCCGGCGATTACCAGCGCCAGACGATCAACGGTGTCACCGTCTTCGTGCCCAGGGAGTTTCCCGAACACGACCCGATCGTCATCAAGACGCGCAGCCTGCTCGGCTTCAGGCAATTGGTCATCGACGGCTGGAAACTCGTCTAGCATTTTTCAGACGTCGAAAAAAAAGCCCGGTGACCAACCATTCACCAGGCTGAAGCAATCGGGACGGCCACTGGCCGCCCCGGCGAAACGTCCTATTCCTCGTCGACGAAGACCTCTTCACGCTTCTTGCTGATCGCCGGCAGCGTGATCATCACCATCAGGCCAACGGCCAATACGATCATCGTTGCCGAAATCGGCCGCGTGACGAAGACACTCCAGTCGCCGCGCGCCATCAGGAGCGCCCGGCGCAGGTTTTCCTCCATCATCGGCCCGAGCACGAAACCGAGGATCAGCGGCGCCGGCTCGAAGCCGAGCTTGTTGAAGAGAAAACCGACCACCGCGAAGGCCGCCGCGCAGTAAACGTCGAAGGTGTTGTTCGACAGCGTATAGACGCCGATCGCGCAGAAGGCCATGATCGCCGGGAAGAGGAAGCGATACGGCACGGTCAGCAGCTTCACCCAGATGCCGATCAGCGGCAGGTTGAGAATCACCAGCATCAGGTTGCCGACCCACATCGAGGTGATCAGGCCCCAGAACAGGCCGGGATTGGTCGTCATCACCTGCGGACCGGGCTGGATGCCCATGATCGTCATGGCGCCGATCATCAGCGCCATCACCGCGCTGGTCGGAATGCCCAGCGTCAGCATCGGGATGAACGAGGTCTGCGCGCCCGAGTTGTTGGCGGCTTCCGGCGCAGCGACGCCCTGGATGGCGCCCTTGCCGAAAGCTTCGGGCGTTCTCGACATCTTCTTTTCGACCGAATACGAGGTGAAGGACGCCAGCATCGGCCCGGCGCCCGGCAGGACGCCGAGCAGGCAACCGAGCATCGTGCCGCGCAAGGCGGCCGGCGCGGCGTCATGAAAATCCTGCTTGCTCGGCCACAGTCCGGTCACCTTCTTGACGAAGACTTCGCGATGCTCGGCCGGCTTGCCGAGGTTGGCGATAATCTCGCCGAAACTGAAGACGCCCATGGCGATGACGACGAAGTTGATGCCGTCCATCAGTTCCGGAATGCCGAAACTGAAGCGCGGCACCGCGGTAATGACGTCGGTATTGATCTGACCGAGCAGCAGGCCGAGCACGACCATCGCCAGCGCCTTGGCCAGCGAGCCGGACGCCAGGACGACGGCGCCGACCAGGCCGAGGAACATCAGCGCGCAGTATTCCGGCGCGCCGAACTCGAAGGCGAGCGCGGTCAGCGGTGGTGCGAAGGCGGCGACCACCAGCGTGCCGACAGTGCCGGCGAAGAACGAGGCCAGGGCTGCCGTCGCCAGCGCCGCGCCGGCGCGTCCGTGCCGCGCCATCTGGTACCCATCAAGCGCAGTGACGACCGACGAGGCTTCACCCGGCACATTGATCAGGATCGCCGTCGTCGAGCCGCCGTATTGGGCGCCGTAGTAGATGCCGGCCAGCATGATCAGCGCCGAGGTCGGCTGCAGCGAGTACATCGACGGCAGCAGCATGGCGATCGTCGCGATCGGACCGAGGCCCGGCAGCACGCCAATCAGCGTGCCGAGCATGGCACCGAGAAAGGCATACCAGAGGTTGATCAGCGACAGCGAGGTCTGGAAGCCGATATAAAGGTTTTGAAGCAAGTCCATGTTCGATCTTTCTCTAAGTCACGCAGAGGGGCTGCTCAGGACAGCGCCGGCCACAGGGGAATGGTCAGCTGCAGACCGTAGATGAAAATGAGATAGGACATCACGGTCAGAATCACCGCGTTGAGCACCGCGTCCTTCCAGGTGAATTCGCTGCCACCGGCGGCGGTCATGATGATCATCAGCGGGAAGCTGATGACAAAACCGAGCCGCGGCAAAGCAAGGCCGAAGAAAATGATGGCGCCGACGATACAGAGCAGCGGCCGCCAGGGAATTTTTCCGATCGGATCGCCGTCGGTGCGCTTGTTCGTGAAGGCCGACACCAGGACGACGACACCGAGCAAGGCGAGAATGATGCCGAGCCCGAAGGGGAAGTAACCCGGCCCCGGACGCACGGCAATGCCGAAATTGTAGTTCGTCGCGCCGATGGCAAAGGCGCTACCCACGAGGATCAGCAGGACACCCGAGAGGAAGTCTTTCTGGCTTTTGATTTTCATGGAGAATCCAGTGTGATGCTGAGGAACCGGCGCCGTCCGGACGGCTCGCGCCCGGACGGCCACGGTGTCGATCAGTGCTGCTTCAAGCTCAGTCGGCCTTGATGTTGGCGTCCTTGATCAGCTTGGTGTACTTGGCAAACTCGTCCGGCCCGTACTTGGCCAGTTCGGAGGCGATACCGGAGGCCGGGGCGACGCCGACGCCGCGCAGCTTCTCGATGACTTCCGGCATCTTCAGCACTTTCTGCAATTCGGCGCTGAGGCGATCGACGATGGGCTTCGGCGTCTTCGCCGGTGCGTAGAGCGCATACCAGCCGTTCACCGAGAAGTCGGGGTAGCCCGCTTCGGCGAAGGTCGGCACATCGGGGAAGTCGGCCATGCGCGTCTTCGACGAGACGGCGATCGGACGCACCTTGCCGCCCTTGATCAGCGGCGTCGAGTTCGTCGAGGTATCGAAGATGACGTCAAGGCGTCCGCCGATCAGGTCGAGGATGTGCGCACTGCCGCCCTTGTACGGGACGTGCGTCATATTGACCTTGGCCTGCGCCGTAAACATTTCACCGGCCAGGTGCAGCGGCGAACCGTTGCCCGAGGAACCGTACATCACCTCGCCCGGCTTGGCCTTGGCAGCCTCGACGACGTCCTTGAGCGTCTTGTACTTCGAGTTCGGGAACGTGATGACGACCATCGGCGCGGTACCGAAGAGGCCGATCGGCTCAAAGGCGGTGAGCGGATCGTACTCGGCCTTGAACAGGATCGGGCTGACCGCGTTCGAGGCGAAGCCGCCGACGAGCAGCGTGTAGCCGTCGGCCGGCGCCTTGGCGACGACGGTCGCGCCGATCAGCGTGCCGGCACCCGGCTTGTTGTCGATGATGAACTGCTGGCCAAGGCCTTCGGACAGCTTCTGGCCGATCAGGCGGCCGAGCATGTCGTTGGCGCCGCCAGCCGGATAGGGCACGACGAGCGTCACCGGCTTGGTCGGATAGGTTTGCGCCTGAGCAAGACCGAAACAGCCGAAACCGGCAACGGCCGTGGCGGCGAGCAGACGGGTAAAGGTACGACGGGAGAGCAGCGAAGTGGTCATGGCTTCATTCCTTGACGAGGGATTGACGAAGCGATCGCATCACGACATCGATCGAAAATCGGGCGCCGGGCCGCCTGAAGCGGACCCGGCGTTCGGGAAAAAACACCAGCAAAAGGGCATGCCCGGTATTACTTGACCTGCAGGTTGGCCTTCTCGATGACGGCCTTCCACTTGGCCATCTCGGCGGCGATGTAGTCGGCGAATTCCTTCGGCGAGGTGGCGACGGCTTCAGCGCCCGCCTCGGAGAATTTCTTGATCGTTTCCGGCTTCTTCATGCAAGCCTGGACTTCGGCGGCGAGCTTGTCGACGATTTCCTTCGGCGTTCCGGCCGGTGCGATGAAGCCGTGCCAGGCGACCGCTTCGAAACCGGGCAGGAATTCGGCCACTGCCGGCACCTTCTCGTCGAAGGCGGCGCGCTTGGCCGTCGCCGTCGCCAGCATCGTCAGCTTGCCGGCCTGCACATGCGGCAGCAGCAGCGGCACGTTGTCGAAGGTCATCGCCACCTGGCCGCCGAGCATGTCGGTGACCATGCGCGCCGAACCCGGATACGGCACGTGTGTGATCTTGGTGCCGGTCATCTGCTGGAACAGCTCGGCCGCCAGATGCTGCGAGGTACCGACGCCCGAGGAGCCATACGCGACCTTGCCCGGATTCTTCTTGAGGTAGTCGATCAGCTCCGGCACCGATTTCACCGGCAGCTTGCCCGAGTTGATGACGAGGACATTAGGCACCTTGTCGAACATGGTCACCGGGATCAGGTCCTTGAGCGGCTTGTACGGCACCTGGTCGGGGCGCAACTGCGGATTGATCGCCAAACCGGAAGTACTGGCGATGCCGATCGTCAGGCCGTCCGGCTTGGAGCGTGCGACCTGGGCGATGCCATTGACACTGCCGGCGCCCGGCACATTCTCGATGATGAACGGCTTGCCGAAAGCCTTCTGCAGGTGATCGCCGATGACGCGCGCGAAAATATCGGTGGTGCCGCCGGCCGTGAACGGCACGATGATCTTGACGGTGTCGGTCGGCCACTCGTCCTTCGCCATTGACGGCGAAGCGACCAGCGACAGACAGGCGGAAACGGCCAGCGAAAACAATGTCTTGTTCATGATTGCCCTCTTTATTTGAGTCGATTGACGCGGTTCGATTCTATCTCTTGTTGATACTGCTGATGCCTGTTACATAACCCCTGGAACGTCTCATTCTTCCTGGAACGCCTCCTGTCGCTTCTGCTTGATCGACGGTACGGCCATGATGGCGATCAGGCCGGCGGTGGCGATCAGCAGCGACAGGGAAATCGGATTGGTGACGAAGGTCGAATAACTGCCCTGCGAGAGAATCAGCGCCCGCCGGAAGTATTCTTCCATCATTGGCCCGAGGACGAATCCCAACAGCATCGGCGCCGCCTCGCAACCGAGCTTGGCGAGTACGTAACCGAAGACCGAGAGGATCGCCGTGATGTAGATATTGGCGACGTTGCTGTTGAGCGAATAGACGCCGATGCAGCAGAAGACCAGGATCGCCGGGTAGAGGAAGCGATAGGGAATCGTCAGCAGCTTGACCCAGACGCCGAGCATCGGCAGGTTGAGGATCACCAGCATCAGGTTGCCGACCCACATCGACGCGATCAGGCCCCAGAACAGTTCCGGGTTGTTCTGCATCACCTGCGGACCCGGCGTGATGTTGTGAATCGTCATCGCGCCGACCATCAGTGCCATCACCGCGTTCGACGGAATGCCCATCGTCAGCAGCGGGATGAACGAGGTCTGCGCCGCCGCGTTGTTCGCCGATTCCGGCCCGGCAACGCCCTCGATGGCGCCCTTGCCGAATTCGTCGGAATGCTTGGAGATCTTCTTCTCGAAGGTATAGGCGGCGAAGGACGACAGCACCGCGCCGCCGCCCGGCAGGATACCGAGCACCGACCCCAGCGTCGTGCCGCGGAACACTGCCGGCAGCATGCGCTTGAAATCGTCCCAACTCGGCATCAGGCCCGACACCTTGTTGGTGAAGGTCTCGCGCTTGTCCTTGAGCGAGAGATTGCTGATCACCTCGGCGAAGCCGAACAGGCCCATGGCAACGCAAACGAAATCAATGCCGTCGAACAGCGCCGGGACGCCAAAGGTATAGCGCATGACACCGGAATTGACGTCGGTACCGATCAGGCCGAGCAGCAGGCCCATCAGGATCATGCAGATGGCCTTGAGAATCGAGCCTGACGACAGGATGATGGCGCCGACGAGGCCGAGCACCATCAACGAGAAATAGTCGGCCGGGCCGAAGCTGAAGGCGAGTTCGGCCAGCGTCGGGGCGAAAGCGGCGAGCACCAGCGTCGCCACACAACCGGCGAAGAAGGAGCCGAAACCGGCGGTGAACAACGCCGTCCCGGCCTTGCCGCGCCGCGCCATCTGGTATCCGTCGATGGCGGTGACCACCGACGACGACTCGCCGGGCAGATTGACGAGAATGGCCGTCGTCGAGCCGCCGTACTGCGCGCCGTAGAAGATACCGGCAAGCATGATCAGCGCCGTCGTCGGGCTGAGGCCGTAGGTCACCGGCAGCAGCATGGCGATCGTCGCCACCGGGCCGATGCCGGGCAGCACACCGATCAAGGTGCCGAGCAGGCAGCCGATGAAAGCGTAGAGGAGGTTCTGCAGCGACAGCGCCGTGGCAAAACCGAGCGAGAGATTGGCAATCAGGTCCATGGTCGCAACCCCTCAGGAAAAAAGCGTCGGCCAGGTCGGGAACTGCAGGTGCAGCCCCATGACGAAGACGCCGTACACCAACGCAGCGAGCAGCAGCGACGAGGTCAGCGTCCCCTTCCAGGTGAACTCGTGGCTGCCGAGCGAGGAGACAATCACCAGCACCAGCACCGAGAGAACGATGCCCAGATATTGAAGCAGGAAGGCAAAGAGGACGACGGCGCCGACGATCCAGGCGGTCGCTTTCCAGTCGAGCCGGCCGATCTCGGTCGCCTCGGCCTTCGGTGCCAGTGCGCCGAGGCTCAGCACGGTGCCGAGTATGGCGAGCAGGACCGCCAGCCAGAACGGGAAATACCCCGGTCCGATGTCATCGCTCGCGCCCAGCGAATAGCTGCGCGCGACGACGGCGGCAAAAATGCCGAAGACTGCGAAAAACAGCCCGGCGGCAAAATTCTGTTTGTTGCGAACCTCCACGTCCCCTCCTCTGCTGCGGCGCCGATGCGCCGCACTGATCTGAAACGCTGCGACGAAACGGATGCTGTTCAGCGTCCGTTCATCACGTTCTGCGGCCGTGTCTTATGCACGATTGCCGCAACGATGGCTTCAACACATTCCTCGCCGATGGCATTGACGGCGCCGTCGGTGTAGCCGGCGATATGCGAGGTGGCGATGAAATTCTCCAGACCGAAGAGCGGATGCGATTCGAGCGGTTCCTGCTCGAACACATCCGAGGCCGCGCCGGCGATCGTCTTCGCCGACAGGGCCGAATACAGGTCGGCTTCGCTCACAACGCCGCCACGCGACGCATTGACGAGATAGGCGCTCTTCTTCATGGCAGCGAAATCGGCAGCGGCAATGAAATCGCGCGTGGTGTCGGTCAGCGGCATGTGCAGCGTGATGAAATCGCTCTGCGCGAGCAACTCCTCCTTGCTCACGAACGTAATGCCATTGGCGTCGGCAAAGGCCTGATCCTTGTAGAAATCGAAGGCCAGCACGCGCATGTTGAAGCCCTTGGCGCGCAGGGCGACCTGCTTGCCGATGTTGCCGAGGCCGCAGATGCCGAGCGTCTTGCCATAGACATCTGTGGCGAAAATGCGCGGCCAGCGCCCGGCCTTGGTGCCGGCATCGGCCTGCGGAATCTGCCGCGCCAACGCCAGCACGAGCGCGAAGGCGAAGTCGGCGACGGCATGCTTGTTGGCATTCGGCACATTCGTCACCCAAATGCCGCGCTTGCGCGTTTCCTCAAGATCGATGTTATCGACGCCAACGCCGTGTTTGCAGACGATCTTGACGTTCGGCGCACAGTCGAGCAGTTCGGCATTCACTTCGGTGAAGGCGACGATCAGCGCATCGGCATCGGCAAGATCCGCCTTGAGGTCAGCCAGCGAGACATCCGCCGGAAACGAGCGCAAGGCGAAACCGTTTTCGCTCAGCACGTCCACCGGATGGGTGCTGTACTTGGCGAAGGACGGCGAGGTATTGATCACTTTCATTCAGCGACTCCCTGGCGGCCGGACCGATTACAGTGCCGGCACCGTGCCGTACTTGGCGACGACCTGACGGATCGTCGCCAGATCCTCGTCCGAGAAGACGATCGGGTAGCGGCTGTCGCCGACATCCTCGCCGAGCAACAGCGCCGCTTTCTTGACCGCCGCCGGCGCAAAGGCGACGGCATAGAGATCCTTGCGCAGACCGCCGATGAAGTCCTGCGCCGCCTTCGATTTCTCGATGTTGCCGTCGCGGAAGTGCTTCCAGATCAGGCTGACGCCTTCCGGCGACACGTTGGCGAGACCGGAAATGCAGGCCGAGCAGCCTTCGAGGAAGCCCTGATGGGCGAGGTGATCGGGCCCGCTGAGGACGTCGAAATCGGTTCTGCCCTTGACCGCGTCGAGGAAGCCCTTGAGGCTCTCGTAGCTGCCGGCGCTATCCTTGATGCCGACGATGTTCGGATGGTCAGCGAGGATCGCGGCGGTCGCCGGCTCGATGGTGTTGCCGGTGCGACCCGGGATGTTGTAGAGAAAGACGGGAACCGGCACGGCATCGGCAATTGCCCGGTAGTGCGCGATCAGTTCGCTCTGCTTGAGCGGCACAAAGTACGGGGTGATCACCGACACGGCATCGACGCCCATCGCCGCGACGTCCTTGCCGAGGCGGATCGTCGTCGCCGTCGAAATCTCGCCGATATGCGCGACCACCGGCACCTTGCCGGCCACCTCATCGACGCAGGTCTCGGTGACGAGACGCTTCTCATCGAGGCTCAAGACGAAGAATTCGCCGTTCGTGCCGTTGCAAAACACGCCATTTTCGTATTTGACCTGGCGCCGCACCTGCGCGCGCAGACGCTGCGGACACACTTCGCCGGACGGATCGAACGGCGTCACGATGGCGGTCAGCACTCCCCGGATCTGTTTCTTCACTTGCATCTCTCCTATGACTCACGCTGGCGCACGCGGGAAAGGACTTCAACCCGACGTCGCCGATTGACGAATAATCGGAACACGCTGGAAGCATGGTGGTGGAAGTTGAGACATTTGTCAACAAAACGCGCACCGTTTTCTCACTATCTATCACAAAAATCCAAAGAACGCCTCACCAGCATCGGTCAAAGCAGCGCCATCACCGCCGCCAAAGCCCCTGTCGCAAACGCGGTCAAACCTCTGTTTATCGACAATATAAGGTCAATAACAGGCGATTAATGAAGAAAAACAGGACATTCCAAAAGAACGCAAACGGCGCAAAGTTGCGATTGCAATTTGCGCAACAATCTCTCATAATCTACCAGTCATGAGCAAAACCCTCGTCATCACCAACGACGATCCGCCCTCGCCACCCAGGAGACCCCCCGTGGAAGCGCCCGCCCTCGAGATGCCCGCCGATCAGGAAAACACACCCCTGCTGCCGGTCCAGCGACGACAGCACATCGCCGAATTCCTCCAGCATCATGGCGCCGTCACCCTGCAACAACTGGCCGATGCGTTGCACGTCTCGCTCTCGACCCTGCGGCGCGACCTCGACGCGCTCGCCGAAGAAGGCGTCGTCGAACGCACGCACGGCGGGGCGTTGCTCAAGCACCAGCAATACAGCACCTTCGAACCCAACATCACGGCGGCGCGCGACCTCTCGCCGCGCGAAAAGCGCATCGTCGGCGAGGCCGCCGCAGCAGCGCTGATCCCCGGCCAGAGCGTCATCTTCGACAGCGGCAGCACCGTGCTTGAAGCAGCGCGGGCGGTCGTCGCGCGCAAGATCCCGCTGATCGCCGTCACCAATGACATCGAAATCGCGCAGGTGCTCAACAGCAGCCCACTCGTACAGGTTCACGTCTTCGGCGGCCAACTCCGCTCGGGCAGCAACACGCTGGTCGGCGAACAGGTGCAGGCCGCCGCCCGCAATATCCGCGCCGACGTACTTTTCTTTGGCGCCCATGCGATCACCGACAACGTCGTCTCGGAAACCTCGCCCGACGTCGCCGCCGTCAAGCGCACGCTGATGAAATCGGCGAGCTCCTGCCGACTGCTCGTCGACGCCTCGAAATTCCGCCCGCGCGTTTTCATGACAGTCTGCGAAATCGGCGAAATCGCCGAAGTCATCACCGACGAAAACGCACCGCACGAAGAAATCGAGCGCATCCGTTCGGCCGGCGTGCGCGTCACCCTGGCCGGGACACACGCATGACGCGTCTGCGCATCCTCGCCGACGACCTGACCGGCGCGCTCGACACCGCCGCTGCCTTTGCCGGCGAGGTACCGGTTTTCATCGACCGACCGCCGGCCACCGACAGTCCCTACCGGAACGCCACCGTCAGCGTCGTGGCGACGCCGACGCGTGATGTCCCGCCGACGACGCTACCCGAACACCTCACCCCGACGCTCGACTGGTTCGTCTCCGGCGATCTCGCCTACAAGAAAGTTGACAGCCTGCTGCGCGGCAACACCTTTGCCGAAATAGGCTGGCTGCGCGACGCCGGAAAATTCCCCGGCGTCATTTTCGCGCCGGCTTTCCCGGGACAAGGCCGCCTTACCGCCGACAACCGGCAATGGGTCGCCAAACCCGGACAGCCGCCCGAGGCGGTTGCCCACCCCTTGCGCGAAGCGTTCACGGCCTTCGGCATGACGGTCGCCACAACACTGGCCGATCGACTCGACGACAATGCCGTCTGGATTCCGGAGATTCGCACCGACGCCGAACTCGACACGATCGCCACCCGCCTCGACACGCCAGCCCTGCGGCACGCACTGTGGAGTGGCAGCGCCGGACTCGCCCAGGCAATCGCCCGCCACGAGGGACTGACGCCGCAGCCCGGCACCCCGCCGACATCCGCCACGATCGACGGCCCGACGGTGCTCATCAGCGCCAGCTTCCAGCCGGTCCTCTATGCCCAATGGGAAGCGCTCAAGGCCGTGGCGCCGACGCCAGCGATCGCCGAACGGGCGCGCCCCGACGAGATCGCAACGGCGCTGACGCTGGCACAAGAGGGCGCCGCCGACGTCCGCTTCGACCTCTCGCCGCGCCGTGACATGACGCAGACAGAATCGCTCGCGCTGCTGCAACAGAATGTCGAACGCATCGTCACCGGACTGCCAGCGCCAAAGCAGCTGATGATCGTCGGCGGCGACACGCTGCTGGCGATCTGCCGCGCCACCGGCGCCGACGCGCTGCTCGCCGGCGCATC
The DNA here is from genome assembly GCF_963666255.1 of uncultured Propionivibrio sp. Taxonomy (NCBI): domain Bacteria; kingdom Pseudomonadati; phylum Pseudomonadota; class Betaproteobacteria; order Rhodocyclales; family Rhodocyclaceae; genus Propionivibrio; species uncultured Propionivibrio sp. The sequence goes on from NZ_OY762656.1 coordinate 254,292, forward strand.
GATCCAGAACGGCTGGGGCCGCGCGACGCTGGTCGGCGGCCGCTGGCACGGAACGCACTGTCACTCGCGCTCAGGCGCGTTCGGCGGCCCGGACGATTTGATTCAGATGATGCAGCGGCTCCGCCGCGACACGAATTTCGAGAAAGGAAAGTAAATGACAAAGGCAATCCGTTTGGCTGTCACGATGGGCGATCCCAGCGGGATTGGCCCCGAAATCATCGCCAAGGCCGCGCACCAACTGCGCAAGGACATCGCCTCCGGCCGCCTGGAATTCATCGTTCTCGGCAGCGCCCGCGCGCTCGATACGGCCTGCGCGCAAGCTGGCCTCGCGCGTGAGAACGTGCCGCTGACAATGATCGACGTCGGGCCGGTGAATGGAAAGATCCAGACCGGCAAGATCACCGCCGTCGGCGGCGAATGGGCCTACCGCGCCGTCAAGAAGGCCGTCGAAATGGTGCAGGCCGGCGATGCCGATGCCATCGTCACGGCGCCACTGTCGAAGGAAGCGCTGCACATGGCCGGCCATCACTTCGAAGGCCACACCGAACTGCTCGCCCACCTCACCGGCCAGCGTGACGCCGTCATGATGCTGGCGCACGGCCCGATGCGCGTCTCGCACGTCACCACGCACTGCGCCATCAGCGACATCGCCGGGCGCGTGACACCGACACGGCTCAAGCGCGTCATCGACGTCACCCTCGAAGCGCTCGAATGCCTCGGCATCGACAAACCGCGCATCGGCGTCGCCGGACTCAACCCCCACGCGGGCGAAGGCGGCATCCTCGGCAAGGAAGAAGCCGACATCATCACGCCCGTCATCCAGGATTACGCCGCGCGCGGCATCGCCGTCTCCGGCCCGGTGCCCGGCGACACCGTCTTCATCAAGCTGCGCGGCAACCATTTTGACGCCGTCATCGCCATGTACCACGACCAGGGCCACATCCCGGTCAAGCTGCTCGGCTTCAACGTCAATCCGGCCACCGGGCAATGGGAAGCGATCAGCGGCGTCAACGTCACGCTCGGCCTGCCGATCCTGCGTACTTCGGTCGACCACGGCACCGCCTTCGACATCGCCGGCAAGGGCGTCGCCAATGCCGAAAGCATGATCGACGCGGCCGAGTATGCACTCAAGCTGCTCGAAGGCCGCCGTAAAAAGGGCCTGTGACACCGACCTCGCCAAGGAGATCCGTACAATGACCGATTCCGCCCTTCGCCTCCACTCGCCGGCCGGTGACCCCAAGCGGGTCGAGGCCGACATTCCGGCGCCCTGCATCCAGAACCACGCCGCCAACCTGATGCCGCTCGCCGAGGGCGACCTCGGCTGCGTCTGGTTTGGCGGTACACAGGAAGGCATCGCCGACATCTCGATCTATTTCTCGCGCCTGGCGCGCGACGCCGCCGCCTGGTCGACGCCGGTCAAGCTTTCCGACGACCCAACGCGCTCGGAGCAGAACCCGATCCTCTTCCCGGCGCCCGACGGCAAACTGTGGCTGATCTACACCGCCCAGAGATCGGGCAACCAGGACACGGCAATCGTCCGCTACCGCATCTCCGAAGACAACGGCATCAGCTGGGGGCCGATCGGCACGCTCTTCGAGAAGGCCGGCACCTTCGTCCGCCAGCCGGTCGTCGTGCTCGACAACGGCGACTGGCTGATTCCGGTGTTCTATTGCCGCACCAACCCCGGCGACAAATGGGTCGGCAACAACGACATCAGCGCCGTCATGATCTCGAACGACCAGGGCGCGCACTGGCGCGAGGTCGAAGTCCCCGACAGCGTCGGCTGCGTGCATATGAACATCGAGAAAATGGACGACGGCAGCCTGCTCGCCCTGTTCCGCAGCCGCTGGGCCGACCACGTCTACAGCAGCCGCTCGATCGACAACGGCCGCAGCTGGTCGGCGCCGCAGCCGACCGAGTTGCCGAACAACAACTCCTCGATCCAATACACGCGCCTCGCCAACGGCCACCTCGCCATCGTGTACAACGACATCAGCTCGGCCGAGGCCACCGAGCGCCGCGTCTCGCTCTATGACGAAATCGAGGACGAAGGCGACGCGCCCGGCGCGCCGCAGGTCGCCCCCGCCGCCGCCAGCGAAGGACGCACCGCCTTCTGGGGCACGCCGCGCGCACCGATGACGCTGGCAATTTCGGCAGACGGCGGCAAAACCTGGCCGCACAAGCGCAACCTCGAAGTCGGCGACGGCTACTGCATGTCGAACAACTCCGAGAAGAAGGTCAACCGGGAGTTTTCCTATCCGTCGATCAAGCAGACGCCCGACGGTTTCATCCACATCGCCTACACCTACTGGCGCCAGAAGATCAAATACGTCCGCGTCACCGAGGACTGGGTCAACGGCTGACCGCCACCGAACAGGAGACAGACCATGAGCACCTATACCCTTCTGAATGCCGGCCGCATCCACGCCGGTCCCGGCAGCATCGAAAGCCTCAAGGACGTCGTCGCCGACTTCGCCGCGAAGAATGTCCTCATCATCAGCGACAAGGGCGTTGCCGGCGCCGGCCTGATCGCGCGTCCGCAAGCGCTGATCGAGGAAGCCGGTGCCCGCGTCAGACTGATCGACAACACCCCGCCGGAACCCGACGTCGGCCAGGTCGAGGCCATCCTCGACGCCGCCAAGGGTGCCGACTGGGATCTCGTCATCGGCATCGGCGGCGGCAGCGCCATGGACGTCGCCAAGATCGTCGCCGTCATGCTCGGCAACGACGTCAAGCTGCGCGACCTGCTCAACAAGGCGCCGATCCCGCGCCGCGGCGTACCGACCGTGATGGTGCCGACGACCGCCGGCACCGGCTCGGAAGCGACGCCGAACAGCATCATCCTGGTCCCCGAGGACGAACTCAAGGTCGGCATCGTCAGTCCGAAGCTGATGCCCGACTGCGTCATCCTCGACCCGCTGATGACGCTCGGCCTGCCGCCGGCGATCACCGCCTCGACCGGCATGGACGCGCTGACGCACGCCATCGAGTGCTACACCTCGAAGAAGGGCAACCCCTTCGCCGAAATGATCGCGCTCAAGGCCATCACCCTCATCTCACGCAGCATCCGCAGGGCTTTCACCGACGGCAAGAACGTCGACGCGCGCCATGACATGACCCTCGGCGCCTTCTACGGCGGCATGTGCATCGCCACCTCGAGCACGACGGCCGTGCATGCGCTCGCCTACCCGCTCGGCGGCAAGTACCGCATCGCCCACGGCATCTCGAACGCCATCCTGCTGCCCTATGTCATGCAGTTCAATGCCGTCGGCAACGAAGCGAAGTTCCGCGACGTTGCCGCCGCGATGGGACTCGACATTGCCGGCAAGAGCGACGCGGACGCCGCTACGGCAATGATCGAAGCCCTCTACGCGCTCAACCGCGACCTCGACATCCCGTCCGATCTCAAGCGCTGGGCGATCACCGAGGCCGACCTCGACACGCTGGTCGAGGGCGCCGCCAAGGTCACCCGCCTGCTCGACAACAACCCGCGCCCGATGGACAAGGACGACATCCGCGCCATCTATCGCCGGCTGCTCTAGGCGTCTCAAACAAAAATGCCGCTTCGGCGAAAGCCGGTGCGGCATTTTTTTCGCGCAGCCTGCGCTCAGATACCACGTTCGGCAGCGAAGGCCAGAAAGCGGTCGGCCGGCAGGGGCCGCGCGAAGTGGTAGCCCTGCGCCTCATCGCAGCGGTAAATCTTCAGGAGGTCCAGCACTTCCCTGTTTTCGACGCCCTCGGCGATCGTCTTCAATCCCAGGCTGTGCGCCATCTGGATGATCGCACGGACGATCGCCGCGTCCTCGGGGTTGTGCGCCAGATCGCGCACGAAGGACTGGTCGATCTTGAGCTTGTCGACCTCGAAGCGCTTGAGATAGGACAGGCTCGAATAGCCGGTGCCGAAATCGTCGATCGACAGCCGGATACCCATCAGCTTGAGCCGTTTGACCGCCGCCAGGATCGATTCGGTATCACGGATCAGAATCGATTCGGTCAATTCCAGTTCGAGCATCGACGGATCGAGGCCGGTCGCCTCGAGCGCCTCGGCCACCGTCTTCTCGACATCGCCGCGCTTGAACTGCAACGCCGACAGATTCACCGCGACCACCATATCCTGCCCGAGGACGCGCCGCCATTCGACCGCTTCGGCACAGGCTTCGCGCAGCACCCAGTCGCCGATGTCGGCGATCAGACCGGTTTCCTCGGCGACCGGAATGAATCGCCCCGGATAGACCAGCCCAAGATCGGGATGATTCCAGCGGATCAGGGCCTCGGCGCCAAGCAGGCGCCCGCTGCCGATCTCCAGTTGCGGCTGGTAATGCAGCACGAACTGGCGCGCATCGAGTGCCCGGCGCAGCCCCGAAAACAGGGTCACCTGGGCCACCGCCTCGTCGTTCATTTCCTCATTGAAGAAACGGTAGGTGTTGCGCCCCGACTCCTTCGAGCGGTACATCGCCATGTCCGCCTTCTTCAGCAGCGTGCTGTAGTCAGTGCCGTCCTCGGGATAGATGGCGACGCCGATCGAGACGGAAATGGTCAGCTCATGACGATCGACGGAGAAGGGTTCGGCCAGATTCGCCATCAATTCGGCCGCGCAGGTGGCGATCGCATCCGGCTCCGCGACGTTGGTCAGCAGCAACAGGTACTCGTCGCCGCCCTGGCGGCAGAGCGTGTCGGTCGCCCGGGTGTTCTCCTCGATGCGCCGGGCGACCTCGACCAGCAGGCGGTCGCCGACCTCATGACCAAGCACATCATTGACCGCCTTGAAGCGGTCGATGTCGATCAGCAGCAACGCCACCTTGGTCCCCGCTCGCGTGGCGAAGGCCACCGCCTGCTGCAGGCGGTCCTGGAAGAGCTGCGGATTGGGCAGGCCGGTCAACACATCGTGATAAGCGAGGAAACGCGCGCGTTCTTCGGCGAGGTGCCGCTCGGTCACATCGGAAATCACCCAGATCGCGCCGGACACCGGGTTCTCGGCATCGAGCGCCCGTCCCGACAACTCGCACCAGATCGGCGTCCCGTCGACGCGCTGCATCTGCAGCGTCACCGAAAACTGCTTCCCCGACTCTCCGAGCGAACGATAGGCCTCCTCGCCGACCGACGAAAAATCGTAGTCGGTCGGATAGAAAATCCGGGTCGATTGGCCGATCATGCCGCCCGGCGGATAGCCGAAAATTTCCTCGATGCGCCGGTTGCAGGCGACGATCCGGCGCTCGCAGGTGTGGACGATGCCGACCAGCGCGTTTTCGAGCAGCGCCTCCTTCTCGGCCAGCAAGCCTTCCACCAGCGCATGTGCCTGCTCGCGCTCGGTCACATCGCGGGCGACGACAACACAATAACAATCGTTATCGATCAGCGTCGTGCGCAGGGACAGGTCGAAACACACCGTCCGTCCGTCACGCGAGAATTCAGTCAGCATCGAATGGCTATCGACGGGCCGGTCGCGCGCCGCCCAACAGGCGTCCTCCGAAAGGATTTCAAGAATCCGCTCGGTATCGCCCAGGCCGAGCGAGGCGAAGTCGCGACCGATCAGTGCCTCGATCGGCTCGCCAAGCAATACGCCAAAGGCCTCGTTACCGTCGACAACCTTGCCCTCGGGCACCGAGAGCATGACGACGATATCGGTCGTGCGATCGAGCAGCAGCCGGAAACGCTGCAGGCGGTCGAGATTCTGGCGCAACTGCGGGTAATAGCTCTTGCGGAACGAGCGCTCGCCGAGACCGACAATCTGTCCCTTGCGCAGTTCCCAGTCGTCCGGATCAGAGGGCGTCGCCATAGATCACCTCGACGTCGGCCCGACTCACCCGACGCGGATTGGTCACGACACAGGCATCACGGATCGCATGCTGGGCGAGTTCGGACAGATCGGCCGAGCGCACGCCGCGCGCGCCGAGACCGTCATGGATGCCGACGCGCTGACGCAGGTCGGTGATCGACTGCGTGATGCGCCCGGCAATGGTCTTCGCCTCCATGCCACGCGTATCGACGCCCATCGCTTCGGCGATCTGGCGGTAGCGCTCGGGCGCCGCCGGCAGGTTGAAGCGCACCACATGCTCGAGCAACAGCGCATTGCACTCGCCGTGCGGCAGATCAAGGAAGCCGCCGGCCGAATGCGCCAGCGCATGCACGGCGCCGAGGCTGGCGTTGGAAAAGGCCAGTCCGGCCTGCAGGCTGGCCAGCATCATGTTCTCACGCGCCGGCAGATCGCCGGGGGCGGTCACCGCCGCATCGAGATTTCCCATGATCAGGCGAATCGCCGCCAGCGCATGCACATCGACGATCGGCGAACTGGCCGTCGACACATAGGCCTCGATCGCGTGCGTCAGGGCGTCCATGCCGGTACAGGCGCTCAGATAGGGGTCCATCGAGCGCGTTGTCTCCGGATCCACGAGCGCAACGTCGGGGACGACAGTCTTGCTGATGATCGCCATCTTGTAGTGCTCTTCGCTGTTCACAATGATGCAGAACTGCGAGATATCGGCTGAGGTTCCGGCCGTCGTCGGAATGCAGATCAGCGGCGGACCCGGCATCTCGATCTGGTCGACGCCCTCGAACGCCAGCACGCTGCACCCGTTGGTGTGCACGACACCGATCGCCTTGGCGCAATCGATGACGCTGCCTCCGCCGAGCGCAATAATCACGTCGCAATGTTCGCGCGAGTAGAGGGCGGCGCCGGCCATCACTTCGAAATCCTTGGGATTGGGCGATAGATCCTGGAAAACCACGGACTCGATCTCGGCCGCAGCGAGGTCTTCCTCAAGCTCGCGCAACCAGCCGGCGGCAATCACGCCGGCATCGCAAACCACCAATACCCGCCGCGCCATCATGTTGCGCGCATAAAAGCCGACGCGGTGCCGGGCACCGACGCCAAAGATAAACTCGGGCGCAACGAACTTGCGCATTTCATAAAGCGCCATCACCCCTCCCATTATCTTTGCATACCAGCCTTGCTCTGAACGTTAGTGCCGGCACCCGGCATCGTCAAGGCGGCATTGCTGACATCACGGAAATTGACAGGCTGAAATGCAAATGATTCAAGTCCGGGCCGCCGCGGCCGATACAGAAGACATACGGCACGGGCATGGAGAGGCGACCATGACGATCATCGAAGCGGCGATTGCATCGCTAAAAGGCGGAGAGATCGGCATCCATCGCCGTGAGGATCAGCGCGCCGAGCCGGTCGGCGCCTCGGCCGGGCTGCGCCCGGAACTGCCGGACCACCCGACCGGCCGGCAATTGCCGGCGGGACACAACAGCGCTACTGCGGAAAATACGGGGAAGGCCTATTTCGGCCCGGAACGGCGGATTGCACAGCGTCGCCAGACGCGACGCAACATCCTGCTCGATACGCGGACACGCGACCGGCGCGCCGGCGCCGATACGGAACGCCCGGCCCTCGCCTGATCAGACGACGATCGTCTGCGCCTCGTCGCCGTTGCGCGGCTCGATGCGGCCGATCTCGACCGGCGCCTCGCCGGCGGCCTGGAGCAACTGGATCGCCCGCGCGGCATTCTCGCGCGCGACGATGACGACCATGCCGATGCCGCAATTGAAGACGCGGTGCATTTCGCTCTCGGCAACATTGCCTTCGCGCTGCAGCCACTGGAACAGCTTCGGACGCTGCCATGCCGACTGCTCGACGACGGCCTTGACCGTTTCCGGCAGGACGCGCGGGATGTTCTCGGTGAGGCCGCCGCCGGTGATGTGCGCCATGCCCTTCACTTCGAGCTCGGCCATCAGCGCCAGCATCGGCTTCACGTAGATGCGCGTCGGTTCCATGATCGCGTCGGCCAGCGTCCGGCTGCCGTCGAAGATCGCGTCGAGCGCCGGATTGGCGCGCGCCAGGATGCGGCGCACCAGCGAGTAGCCGTTCGAATGCGCGCCCGAGGACGGCAGGCCGAGCACGACGTCGCCGGGCACGATCGACTGGCCGGTGATGATCTTCGATTTTTCCACGGCGCCGACGGCGAAGCCGGCGAGGTCGTATTCGCCTTCCGGATACATCCCCGGCATTTCGGCGGTCTCGCCGCCGATCAGCGCGCAGCCGGCCAGTTCGCAGCCCTTGGCGACACCACCGATGACGCTGGCCGCCGTATCGACATCGAGCTTGCCGCAGGCAAAGTAATCAAGGAAGAACAGCGGCTCGGCGCCCTGCACGAGCACGTCATTGACACTCATGGCGACGAGATCGATGCCGACCGTGTCATGGCGCTTGAGATCGAAAGCCAGCTTGAGCTTGGTGCCGACCCCGTCCGTTCCCGACACCAGCACCGGCTCGCGATAGCGCTTGGGCACCTCGAACAGCGCACCGAAGCCACCAAGACCGCTCAACACGCCTTCGCGCAGTGTTTTCTTGGCAAAGGGCTTGATGCGTTCAACCAGTTCGTCGCCAGCCGAAATATCGACGCCGGCATCACGGTAGGAAAGGGATTGCTGATTCATCTGGAAGTCGTCCGAACGGGGCAAAGGAAAGACGGAAGGCCGCACGATAGTGTTAAAATGCGCGACTTCGTCCGCAAAAGGCGGAATTTTAACCGAAATCACCGCATTACGGGCCGCACGCGCCGTGTTGCCGCCCTGTTTACCATGCGCCAACTGCTCCTTGACCTCCTTCCGGAAGCCCCGCCCAGCCTCGACAACTTCGTCGTCGCCGGCAACGGCGAAGCCGTGACCGGCCTCGCCGGCTGGCTCGCGCCGGACTGCCGCGAAACCTCGCTGCTGTTCTGGGGCGAAGCCGCCTCGGGCAAAACGCACCTGCTGCGCGCCTGCGGCACGCCGTACTGCGACGCCGCTGCCGACCCCGACCTGGCCTCGGTCGCCGATCTTGACGTCGACGGCGACTGTCTCGCCATCGACCACATCGAAGTCCTCAGCCTGGGCGGCCAGATCGCCCTTTTCAACCTCTTCAACCGCCGCCGCGCCGCCGGCAAGCGCCTGCTCACCGCGGCCAGCCAGCCGCCGCTCGGCCTCAAACTGCGCGAAGACCTGCGCACGCGGCTCGGTTCGGGGCTCATCTACCGGCTACACCCGCTCACCGACGACGAAAAGATCGCCGCCCTGAGCGCGCAGGCGCTGGCGCGTGGCATGCGCCTGCCGAAGGAGGCCTTCACCTACCTGCTGGCGCGGGCGCCGCGCGACATGCGCAGCCTGTCGGCGCTGCTCGCCGCGCTCGACCGCTTCTCGCTCGAACACCAGCGGCCGATCACCCTGCCCCTGCTGCGCGAAGTGCTTCACGCAGCGCCCGAAACCGAACGCTGCTGACCTGGAAGACACCGCCCATGCAACTCGCCTTGTTCGACCTCGACAACACGCTGCTCGCCGGCGACAGCGACTACGAATGGACCCAGTTCCTCGTCAGCAAGGGCATTGTCGACCGCGACAGCTTCGAACGGCAAAACACCGCCTTCTTCGAGCAGTACAAGGCCGGCACGCTGAACATTCTTGAATTCCTCGATTTCCAGTTGCGGCCTCTGGCCGAGCATCCGCGCGCCGACCTCGACGCCTGGCATGCCGAATTCATGACCGACAGCATCCTGCCGCGCATTTCGCGCCAGGCGCGCGACCTCGTCCGCCGCCACCTCGACGCCGGCGACCTCTGCGCCATCGTCACCGCCACCAACAGCTTCGTCACCGGACCGATCGCCCGCGAATTCGGCATCGCCCACCTGATCGGCACGATTCCGGCGCAGGAAGGCGGCCAGTTCACCGGCAAGCCGCGCGGCACGCCCTCGTTCCGCGAAGGCAAGATTACCCGCGTCGAAGCCTGGCTCGAGTCGATGGGACTGTGGTGGGGCAGCTTCGAGCGCAGCTGGTTCTACAGCGACTCGCACAACGACCTGCCGCTGCTCGGCCTGGTCAGCGACCCGGTCGCCGTCGATCCCGACGCCACCTTGCGCGCGCATGCCGAGCACGCCGGCTGGACCGTTCTTCACTTACATCTCTGAATACCGACTCCCAACACATCGCGATGATTCGCAAACTCATTTCCCGCGTCTTCGGCCGCAAACACGCCGGCCACCCCGGCAAGTCCGATGCGCCGGCCGTCATTCCCGTCGGCCAGCACGGCATCCGTCGCGACGCGCTCAGCAGCGGCAGTCGCCGCACCGTCGAAACCCTCCAGCAACACGGCTACCAGGCCTTCGTCGTCGGCGGCGCCGTGCGCGACCTCATGGCCGGCATCTCGCCCAAGGACTACGACGTCGCCACCAACGCCACGCCCGAGCAGGTCCGCCAGTGTTTCCGCCGCTCGCGCATCATCGGCCGCCGCTTCCAGATCGTGCACGTCCTGATGGGATCGGAGACCATCGAGGTCACCACTTTCCGCGGCCACCACGACGACCAGAGCGGCGCCCGCGCCCAGACCGATGCCGAGGGCCGCGTCCTGCGCGACAACGTCTTCGGCAACCAGCTGCAGGACGCCGCCCGTCGCGATTTCACCGTCAACGCGCTCTATTACGACCCGAGCAACGAAACGATCCTCGACTACCACCACGGCGTTGCCGACCTCAAGCAGAAGACGCTGCGCATGATCGGCGACCCGGTCACGCGCTACCGCGAAGACCCGGTGCGCATGCTGCGGGCCGTGCGCCTCGCCGCCAAGCTCGGTCTCTCGATCGCCCCGGACACGCGGCGACCGATCCGCGAACTCGGCACACTCATCGAAAACGTGCCGCCGTCGCGCCTGTTCGACGAAATGCTCAAGCTGCTGACCTCCGGCTACGCCGTCCGCTGCATCGAGCAACTGCGCGCCGAAGGCCTGCACCGGGGCCTCCTGCCGTTGCTCGACGTCATCCTCGAACAGCCGCTGGGCGAGCGTTTCGTCATGCTCGCGCTCGAGAACACCGACCGGCGCGTGCGCGCCGGCAAGCCGATCTCGCCGGGCTTCCTGTTCGCCACGCTGCTCTGGCACGAAGTCCTGGGCAAGTGGGAGGCGCTCAAGGCAGCGGGTGAGCGGCCCATCCCGGCGCTCTTCCAGGCCATGGACGAAGTCCTCGACGTGCAGGCGGAAAAGCTCGCGATCACCCGCCGCGTCGCCACCGACATCAAGGACATCTGGATCCTGCAGCCGCGTTTTGAACAACGCACCGGCAAGCGCCCCTACAGCCTGATCGAGCAAGCGCGCTACCGCGCCGGCTACGACTTCCTGCTGCTGCGTGCCGAATCCGGCGAAATCGAACAGGACCTCGCCGACTGGTGGACGCGCTTCGCCGATGCCGACGGCGACGAACGCGCCGCGCTCCTGCTCCCGGCCCAACCGGGCGATGCCAAGAAGCGCCGGCGGCGCAAGCGCAAAACCAACGGCGCCGCCCCAAGCGCCGACTGAACCGGCCAACAGCCCCCGCCGTCTACCCGGCTATCGCCCCGCAGTCACCCCGCTCATCATGTCCATTGCCTATGTCGCCCTCGGCGCCAACCTCGACGACCCGATCGCCCAGGTACGCCGCGCGCTCGACGCCCTGACGGCGCTGCCCAGCGTCCGCCTGCTGCGCGCCTCCTCGCTCTACCGTACGGCACCGGTCGGCATCCACGGCCAGCCCGACTTCATCAACGCCGTCGCCGCCCTCGAAACGGCCCTGGCCCCCGCGGCGCTGCTCGATGCGCTCTTCACCATCGAAGCCGCTTTCGGTCGTAGACGCGACTATCACCACGCGCCGCGCACGCTCGACCTCGACCTTCTGCTCTACGACGATCGCATCATCGACACGCCGACGCTGAACGTGCCGCACCCGCGCATGCACCTGCGCGCCTTCGTCCTCGCGCCGCTGCTCGAGATCGCCCCGGACTGCCGCATTCCCGGCCGCGGCAGCGCCGCCGCGTGGCGCCCGGCGACGCAGATGCAGGCGATCGAGCGGCTGCCTGCAGACATCCACAATTGACGCAAGGCCCCGAAGTCCGTATATCCTTGCGCCCATCCAACATTTTCACCTTGAGACCTCACTCATGTCCGCACAAACCACCTCGCGCCGACTGACGCACCTGGACCTCGCAAAAATGCGGGCCGCGGGCGAGAAAATCGCCATGCTGACCTGCTATGACGCCAGCTTTGCCCGCGCCTGCGATGCCGCCGGCATCGAATCGATCCTGATCGGCGACTCGCTCGGCATGGTCGTGCAGGGGCACGACTCGACGCTGCCCGTCACCGTCGAGGACATCGCCTATCACACCCGCGCCGTCGTGCGCGGCTGCCGCCGGCCGCTCGTCATCGCCGACCTGCCCTTCGGCAGCTATCAGGAAAGCCCGCAGGTCGCCTATCGCAACGCCGTCACGCTGATGGCCGCCGGCGCCCAGATGGTCAAGCTCGAAGGCGGCGTCGACATGGCTGAGACGACGCGCTTCCTGACCGCCCGCGGCATCCCGGTCTGCGCCCACGTCGGCCTGACGCCGCAATCGGTGCACCAGCTCGGTGGTTACCGCGTTCAGGGCAAGGACGACGCCGGCGCCGCCCAGCTCATGGCCGACAGTCTGGCCCAGCAGGACGCCGGCGCCGCGCTGATCGTCCTCGAAGCGATCCCGGCGGCGCTCGCCGCCGAGGTGACCGCCAAGCTCGCCATCCCCACCATCGGTATCGGCGCCGGCAAGGACTGCTCGGGCCAGGTGCTGGTCCTGCACGACATGCTCGACGTTGCCTCCGGCCGCGTGCCGCGCTTCGTGCGCAACTTCCTCGCCGGCCAGACCTCGATCGTCGGCGCCTTCTCGGCCTATTCGGCCGCCGTCAAGGACGGCAGCTTCCCGGCCCCCGAGCACTGCTACTGACCGGACCGGAGAGACTGACGCCATGGAAATCCACGCCGCCATCCCGGCGCTGCGCGCTGCGCTCAAGGGCCGCTCGCGCATCGTCTTCGTCCCGACCATGGGCAACCTGCATGCCGGACACATCACGCTAATGCGCGAAGCGCGCCGGCACGGCGACACGGTCGTCGCCAGCATCTTCGTCAACCGCCTGCAATTCGGCCCGAACGAAGATTTCGACAAGTATCCGCGCACCTTCGCCGCCGACTGCGCGCAGCTCGAAGCCGCCGGCGTCGATGTGCTGTTCGCGCCGACCGAAACCGATCTCTACCCCGAGCCGCAGCAGTATCAGGTCGATCCGCCCGGCATCCAGAACCAGCTTGAAGGCGAATTCCGCCCCGGCCACTTCCGCGGCGTCGCCACCGTCGTGCTCAAGCTCTTCAACATCGTGCAGCCGCAGATCGCGCTGTTCGGCAAGAAGGACTACCAGCAGCTGATGATCCTGCGCAACATGACGCGCCAGCTCGCCCTGCCGATCGAAATCGTCGGCAGCGACACGGTGCGCGCCGACGACGGCCTGGCGCTCTCGTCGCGCAACGGCTACCTGAAGCCCGACGAACGCCAGGAAGCGCCGCGCCTGTCGCGCGTGCTGGCCGGCATCCGCCGCGCCGCCGAAGCCGGCGAACGCGACTTCGCCAAGCTCGAACGCGAGGCCGTCGCCGAACTCGACGCCCATGGCTGGCGCAGCGACTATGTCGCTATCCGCCGGCAATCCGACCTGCAAACGCCGGAGCCCGGCGATCGCCAACTCGTCGTCCTCGCCGCCAGCCGTCTCGGCACGCCGCGCCTGATCGACAACCTCGAATTCGAGCTTCCTGCCTGAGTTGCTACGCAAAACCACAACTTGACAGTCACCATACAGGGTCTAGAATCTCCCTCCCGGTTTCCCAACCTGCCAGCGCATCAAGACATCATCATGCAAAGAACCATGCTCAAATCCAAGCTGCACCGCGTCACCACGACGCACTCCGAGTTGCATTACGAGGGGTCGTGTGCGATCGACGACGATCTGCTTGAAGCAGCGGACATCATCGAGAACGAACAGATCGTGATCTGGAACGTCAATAACGGCGAACGCTTCACGACCTACGCGATCCGTGCCGAACGCGGTTCGGGCATCATCTCGGTCAATGGCTCGGCTGCCCGCCGCGCCGCGCCCGGCGACCTCCTGATCATCGCCAGCTTCGCCAATTACGACGAAACCGAACTGGCGAATCACAAGCCGAAGCTCATCTACGCCGACGCGCAGAACCGTATCGCGCGCACCGGCGACACCATCCCGACGCAAAAAGCCTGATTACCCGACCGGCGGACGCATGTCGTCCGCCCGGCGCAGCCTGGCAAGCACCGCCGCCAACGCCTCGAAGCGGTAGGGCTTGCTGATGAAGTCGTCCATTCCCGCCGCCTGACACTCCTGGCGATCGCTATCGAAGGCATTAGCCGTCATGGCGATGATCGGAATCGGATGCGTACTCCCGTTCTGGCGCTCCCAGGCACGGATCAGCCGTGTCGCCTGCAATCCGTCCATCACCGGCATCTGGATATCCATCAGGATGACATCCGGCGCCGTGTCACCGATCACCGCATCGACCGCCTTCTGGCCATCCTCGGCGATCGACACCTCAACCTCCAGCCTGGCCAGCAAGGATGAAATCACCTTGCGATTGACGGCGTTGTCTTCGACGACCAGCGCACGCATGCCGCGACACACACCATCGACAGCCGACACACGCACGCCCTGACGCGCCTCCTGGCCGGCCGTAACCACTTCCGTCTCGCAGCTAAACCAGAAACGGGCCCCTTGTCCGGGCACGCTCTCGACGCCGACATCGCCCCCCATCAGGTGAGCCAGACTCTGGACGATCGACAGGCCGAGACCGGTGCCGCCGAATTCGCGTGTCGTCGAGCTGTCAGCCTGGGCGAACGGTTCGAACAGCACTGCCTGCTTGTCGGCGGCGATGCCGATGCCGGTATCGCGCACCGAAAATTCCAGCACGGCGCTTCCATCGCCGCGCCGGCATTCGCGCCCCTCGATCGTAACGCTGCCGCGCGTCGTGAACTTCACCGCATTGCTGACGAGGTTCGCCAACATCTGGCGCAGACGATAGACGTCGGCGCGGTAGCGCTGTCCGGCATCGCCATGCCACTCGCATTGCAACTGCAGATCCTTGCTCGTCGCCGACCCGGAAAAGAGATGGCCGACCTCGCGGATCAGCTGGTCCGGCGCGAACACTGCCGGCTCCAGCACCAACTTGCCGGCTTCGATTTTGGAGAGGTCGAGGATGTCGTTGAGCAGATTGAGCAGCGACTGGCCGGACGTCAGGATCGTCCGGGTGAACTCCTGACGCTCGGCCTCGGCCGTTTTCGGCATCAGCAGCAGTTGCGCCATGCCGAGGATACCGTTGATCGGCGTGCGGATTTCATGCGACATCGTCGCCAGGAAACGGCTCTTGGCCAGATTGGCCGACTCGGCCTCGCCCTTGAGCCGGCTCAATTCGGCGAGGTGCGCCTCGCGCTGCGACAAGGTACGAAGCAGGGCAAGCAGCGCCAGCAGCAAGACCAGCATGGCGGCCACCGACATGCCGGCAATCGTCCAGGCCGAGGTACGCCAGCGGGCGAGGAAAAGATCCTCAGGGATGACGAGCACCACGGCCAGCGGATAACGATCGAGCTGCCGCGCCGCGGTCAGCCGCAACTCGGGCTTTCCGGTCGAAAAGCGCGGCGTGCTGCGCAACAGCACCGCATCGCGCAGCTTCATCGTTTCAAACACCTCGAAGGCCCCGCCGCTGCGGTTGATCGTACCGATCACTTCATCCCGGTAGGGCCAGCGCGTCAGCAGCGTCAGGTCGCTGCGAAACAGACTGACCGTCGTGCCTTCGCCGGTATTCTTGGCGATACGCTCGAAGAAGCCGGTGAAGGCATCGACCGACATGCCGACCAGCACCATGCCGAGAAACTGGCCGGAAGCATCGTTGAGACGCCGGCTGATGTAGAAGGTCCACTTGCCGTTGCCCTTGTTGCGCACCGGCTGGCTGATGAAATCGCCCAGCGCCGGATTATCAACGTGCGCCTTGAAATAATCGCGCTCGGCGAGATTGATCGGCGGAACCGGATAGGCGCGGCTGAAATTGATGTTGTCGCCGTTGGCCGCGACGATACTGGCAACATCGATCTGCGGCAGGCCGCGGATACGTTCGCGCAGCATCTCGTGGATCTCGGGCGTCGCCAGCTTGCGGCGGAAGGCGTCCTGATTGTTGACGCCGGCGGCGCGCACGCGGTCGGTCACCGCGTCAAGCACAAGATACGCAGCAAAAACCGTCTGCTCGGTCTGCTCGGCAAGCAGCAGCGACATCGTCCCCATCTGCCGCTGCCAGTCCTCGACCTCGCGGTCACGCAAAGCCAGCACGGCAACGACCGCGACGATGGCCATGGCGACCATCAGCGCGCCGCCGGCGATGGCGACGATGCGACTTGCCCGTTGCCTGGATTCCCCTGCCCCCATCGCGTCCCCGCCGGATCACATTGACATGCAGTGTAGCCCCCGCAGCGCACTCCGGGCAACACTCCGGGCAACTCTCCCGGCAACGCTCCAGAGCGCGCCAGACAGGAAAAACCAGCCCGCCGGCACGGGTAAAAGCGCCCTGCTTCGGCGAAACCCCCGTAATTTCGCTAAAATTGCCGGGTTGGATCGTCATCCCCCGGCATGACGATCCTTGCCTTTTTCCGATTGCCCGTCTTTTCACCTTCCATTCAGAAAGGATTTTCCATGGATCGCATCTTCAATTTCAGCGCCGGTCCGGCCGCGCTGCCGCAGGCCGTCCTCGAACAGGCCCGCGATGAACTCGTCAACTGGCAGGGTTGCGGCATGTCGGTCATGGAAATGTCCCACCGCGGCAAGGAATACATGGGCATCCAGGCCGAAGCCGAAGCCGACCTGCGCGAACTGATGAACATTCCCGCCAACTACAAGGTGCTGTTCCTGCAAGGCGGCGCCTCGATGCAGTTCGCCATGGTGCCGATGAACCTCTTCCGCGGCAAAGCCTCGGCCGACTACCTCAACACCGGCGAGTGGTCGAAGAAGGCGATCAAGGAAGCGCAGAAATACGGCAAGGTCAACGTCGTCGCCTCCTCCGAAGACAAGAACTTCACCTATGCGCCTGCTCAGAGCGCCTGGAAGCTCGACCCCAATGCCGCCTACGTGCACTACACGACGAACGAAACGATCGGCGGCGTCGAAATCTTCTGGACGCCGGAAACCGGTAACGTACCGCTCGTCGCCGACATGTCCTCGGACATCCTCTCGCACCCGATCGACGTCTCGAAATTCGGCCTGATCTACGCCGGCGCGCAGAAGAACATCGGCCCGGCCGGCCTAACCATCGTCATCGTCCGCGAAGACCTGCTCGGACAACTCGTCCCCGGCACGCCGACGATGTTCGACTACAAGATCGCCGCCGACAACGACTCGATGTACAACACCCCGTCGACCTATGCCATTTACATCGCCGGCCTGGTCTTCAAGTGGCTCAAGAAGAATGGCGGCATCGCCGCCATGGAAAAGGTCAACCGCGCCAAAGCCAAGCTGATCTACGACTTCCTCGACCAGTCGAAATTCTTTCAGTCGCCGGTCGCCATCGAGAACCGCTCGCTGATGAACATTCCGTTCACGCTCAAGGACGCGGCGCTCGACGACGAATTCATCAAGGCGGCGAAGGCACGCGGCATGGTCCAGCTCAAGGGACACCGCTCGGTCGGCGGCATGCGCGCCTCGATCTACAACGCCATGCCGATCGAAGGCGTGCAGGCTCTCGTCGCGCTGATGAAGGAATTCGAACAACAGCACGGCTGATCCCACACAACGCCCGCGCCGCACTGCGCGGCCCGGGCGCGTTCCGTTTATGCCAGAAACATGCGCCCGGCGCATCGTCCGCGCCGGTCACGACAAATAATGTCGAGGACATTTTCATGACCCGCAAGATCCAGACGCTCAACTCAATTTCCAAGAAGGGCCTCGCCCGTCTGCCCGAAGGCTACACCGTTGCCAATGACATTGCCGCGCCGGACGCGATCCTCGTCCGCTCGCAGGTCATGCATGACATGGCGATTGCCGAGAGCGTGCTCTGCATCGGCCGCGCCGGCGCCGGCACCAATAACATCCCGGTCAAGGCGATGAGCGACAAGGGCGTCGTCGTCTTCAACGCGCCCGGTGCCAACGCCAACGCCGTCAAGGAACTCGTCATCGCCGGCATGCTCATCGGCACGCGCAACCTCTTTCCGGCGCTACGCTTCGTGAACGGCCTCGTCGGCGACGACGAATCGCTGCTCAAGCAGGCCGAAGCTGGCAAGAAGCACTTCGTCGGTCACGAACTGCGCGGCAGCACGCTCGGCATCATCGGTCTCGGCGCGATCGGTTCGCAACTGGCCGAATCGGCGATCCAGCTCGGCATGAACGTCGTCGGCTACGACCCCGAAATCACCGTCGATGCCGCTTGGCGGCTGCCCTCGCAGGTGCGCAAGGCAACCAGCGTCGACGACCTCGTCAAACGCGCCGATTTCATCAGTCTGCATGTGCCGCTGCTGCCCGCGACCAAAGACCTCATCAATGCCGAACGCATCAAGTTGATGAAGAAGGGTGCGGTGCTGCTCAACTTCTCGCGCGAAGGCATCGTCAATGACCACGCCGCCTTCGACGGTCTCAACGAAGGCCGCCTGCACGCCTACGTCTGCGATTTCCCGAGCAACCTGCTGCGCAGCCATCCGAATTTCGTCGCGCTGCCACACCTCGGCGCATCGACCGAGGAAGCCGAAGAGAACTGCGCGATCATGGTCGCCGAACAGGTCGCCGATTATCTCGAAAACGGCAACATCCTCAACGCCGTGAACTTCCCGAACATCTCGATGCCGCGCGAATCGGCGTACCGGCTGGCGATCGCCAACGCCAACGTGCCGAACATGCTCGGCCAGATCTCGACTGCGCTCGCCGGCGCCGGACTCAACATCCACAACATGGTCAACAAGTCGCGCGGCGATTTCGCCTTCACGCTGGTCGACGTCGAAAGCGCCGTCCCGCAGACACTGATCGACCAACTCAAGACGATCGGCGGCGTGCTGCGCGTCCGTTACCTGCCGGCCTGATTCCAGGCGGCATTCCGGGGGTGGCAACGCCCCCGCTTTTCCAAGGAGACCCTGATGAGCCGTGACATCCTGTTCCTGCTGGCCCCGGACCACGTCCAGAGCGAAGGCAAGTTCCGCTACTGTCCCGACTGCGCGCTGGTGGCCGGCTATCTGAGTTTCTATCCGGCGGTCGCCAACGCGATCGACGTGCGGCGCGTCGCGCCCCCGCGCCCCCGCCCCGAAATCGTCGCGCTGCTCGGCGAGGCGAATCAGGGCGCGCCGGTGCTCGTCCTCGCCGCGTCATCGCCGACCTTGCCCGGCATCAGCGTCAAGGAAGCCCAGGGCCGACGCTTCATCGACGTGCCGGGCGACATCCTGGCCTATCTTGGCCAGCGTTATCCCGGCGGTCTGCCGCTCTAGGCGCCATGCGCCGCCGGTTCGCCGCCCTGGCGGCAACGTTGCTGTGCAGCGCCGTTGCCGTCGCCGCGCCGCCCGGGCTTGAGGCCTGCGCGCGCTGCCACGGCGCCGACGGCATCGCCACCGACCCGGCGACGCCACATCTGGCCGGACTCGACGCCACCTACCTGAGCCGCCAGATCGCGGCCTTTGCCGAGGGCCGGCGGCGGCAGGACGACATGAGCACGCTGGCCAGCGACATCGATGACGAACGCTTGGCGCCCCTCGTACGCTGGTACGCGAGCCGACCGCCCTTCCCGACCGGCGATGCGCCGCGCCCCGGCGCCGGCCAGACACTTTATGACGAAGGCCGGTCGCAGACCGGAACACCGGCCTGCGTCACCTGCCATCAGCCCGATGGCGTCGGCAACGCACGCTTTCCGCGTCTCGCCGGACAGAAGAAGGCCTACCTCGTCAAACAACTCGACGCCTTCAAGGCCGGACGCCGCACAACTGACCCGGCGATGACCGAAACGGCACGCAGCCTCAGCGCCGGCGACATCCGCGCGCTCGCGGAGACGTTCGGTCGCGACTGAGTACCTACTTCTGCGATGATGCCGGCGCCGCCGCCTCGCCAAGGCCGGCGGCATGCTCGGCCTTGCCACGCGCCTGCTTGAGCGCCGTCTCGATATCCTGATAGAACTCGCTGCCGGGCGGCAGCCGTTTCAGGAGATGTCGCCAGTAGAACGCCGCCTGCGCCCATTCCTGGCGCTGGTACGCGGCCAGTCCGGCGAGTTCGAGCGCCTTTTCCTCCTGCGGATCGAGTTCGAGCGCAGCCTCGACCTGTGCCCGCGCCCGCTTCTGCAGATCGCCCTGATCGGCAAGTGCCATCGCTTCGGCGTGATGCGAGAGATAGCGCGCCGTCGTCGGCGACTGCGTCACCGCCTTTGCCAGCGCCGTCTCGGCCTCGGCGATGCGCTGCTGCGCCTGATAGGCGCGTCCGAGCACATACCAGCCCTCGGCATCGTCGGGTTGTTTCCTGAGCCGCGCTTCAAGCGCCGACAGCATCGCCTCGGCATCGTGACTGCGTCCCTGCAAGGCCACCTCGACATCGAGAATCGCCGGCGCGCCAAGTTGGCGATAGAGGCCCAGTGTCACCAGCGGTACGACAATTGCGAGCAGCCAGATCGATCGCGACGTCGCCCCGAACGACCGGCGCCGCCAGAGCGGCACGATTATGCTGGCCAGCGCGACCAGAACCAGGCCGGCAGCGGCCAAACCGAACGTCATCATGCGTTTTCTCCGACGGAGGACCGGCGACCGGCCATCGCCGCCAGCACGGCGCCAAGCGCCATCAGCGCGGCACCGGCCCAGATCCAGGCGATGAAGGGCTTGGCGAGCACGCGCAGCGTCCAGGTGTCGAGCGTGAGCGGATCGCCGAGCACGACATAGAGATCGCCGCCTGGCCGCGACAGGATCGCCGACTCGGTCATCGGCAGCTTGGAGGCATGATAGATGCGTTTCTCGGGCGACAGTGTCGCCACCGGCGCGTCGCCGCCGCCGAGCACGGCAACCGTGGCGCGCACCGCCGAATAATTCGGCCCCGGCTCCTCGACGACACCGTCAAAACGCAGCGTGTATCCGGCAAATGAAAAACGCTCGCCGCGCGTCACGGTCAGGCTGTGTTCGCTTTCAAAACCGCTGACAAGGCCGATACCGACGACGGCGACAGCCAGCCCGCCATGCGCCAGCGCCGTACCCAGGCGCCGCCAGGACAGGCCGGCGCGGATCACGCCCAGCGCCGTGGCGACAACGATCCAGACCGCCAGCGCGAGCGCCAGCATGGCCGATCCATTCACTTCGCCGCCGAGTCCGAGAGAGAGCAGCGGCGCGGCCGCCAGCGCCGACAGCGCCGGCAGGCGCAACCCGCGCAGGAAAACCGCCCGGCCGGCCTGCTGCCAGCCGGCGAAGGGCGCCGCGCCGGCAAGCAGGAGCACCGGCGCCATCAACGGCACGAAGACGGCGTTGAAATACGGCGGCCCGACCGAGACCTTGCCCTGACCAAGCGCGTCGAGCACGAGCGGATAGAGGGTGCCGAGCAGCACCGACCCGGTTGTCACGAGCAGCAGCATGTTGCCGCCCAGCACCAGCGTCTCGCGCGACAGCCAGGCGAAGGACGCGGTCGGCGCAGCCGCCGACGCCCGCCGGGCGAGAATCGTCAGCGCGGCACCGACGAGTACGGCGAGAAGCAGCAAGAGGAAGAAACCGCGTGCCGGATCCTGGGCGAAGGCATGCACCGACGAGAGCACGCCCGAGCGGACGAGGAAGGTGCCGATCAGCGACAGGCCGAAGGTGCCGATCGCCAGGCTCATCGTCCACACCTGGAAGCCGCCGCGCCGACCGGTCATGCCAAGCGAATGAAGCAGGGCGGTGCCGACCAGCCAGGGCATCAGCGAGGCATTCTCGGTCGGGTCCCAGAACCACCAGCCGCCCCAGCCGAGTTCGTAATAGGCCCAACCCGAACCGACGGCGATGCCGAGGGTGAGAAAGGCCCAGGCCAGCCGCGTCCACGGCTGCGCGCGCTTTGCCCAATCGGCATCGAGCCGGCCGCAGAGCAAGGCGGCGACGGCAAAGGCGAAGGCGACGGCAAAACCGACGTAGCCGAGATACAGGAGCGGCGGATGCGCGACCATGCCGGGGTCCTGCAACAGCGGATTGAGGTCGAGCCCGTCGGGCGGCGGCGGATCGAGTCGCTGGAAGGGATTAGAGGTGAACAGAATGAAGGCCAGCATGCCGGCATTGATCGCGCCGAGCACGGCTAGCGCACCGCTGCCGAGATCGTCGCCGGCGCCACGCGATACGGCGACGGTCACCGTCCACAGCCCAAGCAGCACCGCCCAGAGCAGGATCGAGCCTTCATGCGAGCCCCAGGCAGCGGTGATGCGATAGCCGAGCGGCAGATGACGCGACGAATGCTCGGCGACGTTGAGCACCGAGAAATCATTGACGGCGAAGGCCCAGACGAGCGTCGCGAAGCCAAAAACGACGAGCAGGCTCTGGCCGATCGCGGCGCCGCGCGCCGCCGCGGCGTGGGCCGTCCGCCCGCGTGCGCCCGAAAATCCGAGTACTACCTGCACGAGCGCCAGTTGCAGCGCCAGGATCAGGCCGATATGACCAAGTTCTGGAATCATGTTGCTCCACACATAAAAAGGGCGCGGAGAAAAGCCCCTCCGCGCCCCCGATGCTTGCTACGGGTGCCTACTTCTTGGCGAGCGCCGCGATGGCGTCGTTGAGTACCTTGATGCCGGCCTGCGACTCATCCATCGAACGCGTCAGCGACTCGCGCGCGGCGCCGGGGTTATGGAAGCCGTCGGAATTCTCGGCCGTCCACCATTCCCAGTAGATGTGCGCCTGGTCGTGGTGCGCCTGCGCCTTCTTGATCGCTTCCTCCGGAACGCCAGCGGCACGCGCCTTCGGGAAGGTGTCGATCAGCTGCGCCAGCCAGTACTCGGCCTTGGCCAGCTTGCCGCGCGTGTAGTTCTGGATCGAATCGATCGTATACACGGCCTGCTGCTCGTTCATGTCGTTATGACACTTGAGGCAGGTGTCCTTGACGTTGTAACGCGGCGAACGCTGGAAGTGCGAGGTGTAGGTCTTGCCGTCCTGCTTGATCTTCGGCATGTGACAGCTCTTGCACTCGACATTGTTGCGCTCGTGCGCGCTGCCCCAGAAGGTCTCGGCTTCCGGATGCTGGATCTTGGACAGCAGCGCACCAGTCGTCGCGTGCTTGAAGTCCTTGAACGAGATCTTCTCGGCCGCCGCCTTGTAGTCGAAAACGTTCGACCAGAAGTAGTGGTTGGCACGGCGGTCGGCCATCGTCACGCTGATCTGGCCGGTCTTGGTGTCGAAGCCCGGGTTGCAGTTGTATTCAACGTGGCACTGCGCGCACATCAGGTTCGAATCGGGCTTGTTGAGCACGCCGATGGCGCGGAAACCATCGCGGAACGTCACCTTGGTCATCGTCACCTTGCCGCTCTTGGCCTTGTCCTGCGGATAGGTGCCCATGCCACGATCGACGACGGCCTCGATCAGCGCATCGCGAACGACGCGCGGCGCCGTCGAGTGCGGATCGTGACAGGTGTAGCAGTTCATCGGGTGCTTGAGATCGCGGACGAAATCGACGACCTTCGAGGTACGCGACCACTTGGCCTTCGGATCGGGATCGCCCATGTACTTCCACTTGAGGATGTGATCCTGCGTCTTGCAGTTCAGGCAGACCGGGTTCGATGCCGTTGCCGTCTGCGGCATGAACACTTTCTGGTCGCTCGACGACGGATCGGCATCCTTGAGCAGCGCGCTCCACAGCTGCGTTTCGGCGCCCTTGCCATCGGCCAGCATGCTCCAGTCATTGAGCTGGAAGCGGCCGCCGTAGCTGCGGTCGATCAGCAACTGGTCGAGCAGCATGAAGATGTGGCTGCGCGGCTCGGTATGCTCCTTGGTGAAGCCGTGCGGCGCCATCAGCTTGTCGAAGAGCGGCGAGCGGCCCTTGTAGGTCGCCTTCTCGACGCGCGCCTTCGATTCGTAATTGACCGAGAGGAACGATTCGTACTGCGGCTGGTGACAGGTGCCGCAGACCGCGTGGTCGGTACGCGTCGCGATCGGCGCCTTGCCGTCCTTGGCCACATGCTCGTCGAAATTGGTGTGGCAGGTCGCGCAATTGACGCTGGCATGCTTGCTGGAAACGTGGAATTCCTTGACGTCCTTGTGGCAGGCATAGCACGCCGCGACATCGGCCTGCTTGTCCTTGGCCATCGCCGTCTTCGGCAACACGCCGCGGACCTGCTCAAGCGTCTTCTGCGTCAGCTGATCCTGCTGTTTGACGACGGCCGGATCCGGTTGCCGCGCCTCGGCGACGCCGATGCTGAGCACCGTCGCGCAGATCGCCAGCACACCGACCAAACCCGCTTTGATTTTTTTCGTTCGCATGGGGCCTCCCGTGAGATGGAATGACTTTGGCACTCCCGGCAGTATAGGTAAGCGGCGGGGAAGTGCAATGTCATTTTTCCGGCGCGCCGACGACGACGCGCCTCGCCCGCGAACTTAGCACGGGCGTCGCAGCGATTTTTTGATCAATATCAAAAAAGCGCGTTGCCGGTGCCCGGGTGTTGCGTCCTTGGTCCAGCCCGCCCGAATGCGATCAGCCGACGCCCGGACGCGCCGCGATGCGATCGCGCCAGGCCTGCAGGTGCGCGAAGCCGGCGTCCCCGGCGCGGAAGCGGATCAGGCGGGCGAATTCGAGGGCGCAGAAGGTGGTGATGTCGGCGATCGTGAAGCGCTCGCCGGCGATGAACGCCTGCCCGGCCAGCTTCGCGTCGAGCATCGCCGCCGCCTCGCGCATGCGCAGCCCCTGCGTCGCGCCGTACTCCGCGAACTGCGGCTGCTCCAGCGGCGCAAAACCCGGATGCGTATGACGGATGTGTTGCATCAGCGGCACGAAGAAGCCGAACTCGACCTGACGGTCGGCCATCTCGATGAAGGCGCGCTCATCGCTGTCGCGGCCCATCAGGTTGGGTTCGGGGAAAAGCCCTTCGAGGTAGGCGCAGATCGCCCGCGATTCGGACAGGAAACGGCCATCATCGAGTTCGAGCACCGGCACCCGGCCGAGCGGATTGCGGCGCAGGAAGGCCTCGGTCCGGTGCTCACCGGCATTAAGATCGACCGCGACGCGTTCGATGCCGGCAAGTCCCTTTTCGGCGATGAAGATCTCGACGCGTCGTGGATTCGGCGCACGGGGGGCGGTATAGAGTTTCATCCCGTTCTCCTTTTCAGCGTTTGCCGGTCTCGACCATCTTCAGCGCCTGCTCGGAAAACTTGCGCGCCGTGTCGGGATCGTTGCGGGCATCGACATTCGACGGCGGCCGCAGGATGCCGCGCTGCACCGCCGGACGCGCGCGGATCGCCGCGATCCAGCGCTGCAGATGCGGAAATTCGTCGACCTCGACGCCGGACCAGCGATGCGTTCGCACCCAGGCCCAGTTGGCGATGTCGGCGATTGAGTAGTCGCCGGCGAGATATTCGTGATCCCTGAGTTGGCCGTCGAGCACGCCGAACAACCGGCGCGTCTCGCCCTGGTAGCGGTCGATTGCGAGCGGAATCTTTTCCGGCAGATAGCGGAAAAAGACATTGGCCTGCCCCATCATCGGGCCGATGCCGCCCATCTGGAACATCAGCCACTGCAGCACACGCGAGCGCCCCTTGGCGTCGGCAGGCAACAGCTGCCCGGTTTTCTCGGCCAGGTAGATCAGGATCGCGCCGGACTCGAACACGGCGAAATCGTCAGCGTCATGATCGATGATCGCCGGGATGCGGCCGTTCGGGTTGATCGCCAGGAACCACGGTTCCTTTTGTTCGAGCTTGCCGAGATCGAGTACGCGCAAGTCATACGCCAGTTCAAGTTCCTCGAGCGCAATCGAGACCTTGTGCCCGTTCGGCGTCGCCGCAGTAAAGAGTTCGATCATGAATTTCTCCTCAGGATATCGCGCCGCCCTCGCCCTTGGCGGCAGCGGTCTTCGGTTTGCGCGGCCGACGATTACGCGGCGCGGCTTTCGGCTTGGCATCGGGCGCTGCCGCAAGCGGTGCCGCCTCGGCCACGACTGCCGGCGCGTCGACCGGCTGTTCGGGAACGCTCGCCACCACGGCAGGCGCAGTGGTCACAACCGGCGCTTCCTCGACGGTCGCCCGCTTACCGCGTCCGCGCCGCTTGGCCGGGCCACGTGGTTTGACGTCGGCCTCCGATGCCGGCGGAACCGATGTTTCCGCGACGGCATCGACCGCCACGGACGACGCTGCCGCCACGGCCTCAGGCACAACGCCCGCCGCCTCTGGCACGTGGGACGTCACATCGGCGCGCCCGACCGGCAGCGCGCTGCGCGAGACAAACGCCCCTGATTTCTCGTCGCGGCCGAGTTCGATCAGGCCACGCGACTGAGCCTCCTCGAGCAGGTTGCCGAAGCTGCGGAAACCGAAGGCGCTCTCGGCGAAATCGGGCTTGCGCCGCTTAAGCGCCTCCTTGAGCATCGACGCCCAGATCTTGCCGCTGTCGCCACGCTCGGCGACGAGCGCATCGAGCGTCTCGACCGCCAGTTCGACCGCCTCGCTGCGCCGTGCATCGAGTTCCTCGGGCGAACGCCGCGGCGCCGACTGCACCGCTTTGGGATCGCGCCGCGCCGCCTTGCGTTGGTGCTCGCGCACGAGATCGTCATAAAAGATGAATTCGTCGCAGTTGGCGATCAGGAGGTCCGAAGTCGATTGGCGGACACCGACGCCGATCACGTACTTGGCATTTTCGCGGAGCTTCGAGACCAGCGGCGAAAAGTCCGAGTCGCCACTGACAATGACAAAGGTATTGACGTGCGACTTGGTGTAGCAGAGGTCGAGCGCATCGACAACCATGCGGATGTCGGCGGAATTCTTGCCCGACTGGCGCACATGCGGAATCTCGATCAACTCGAAATTGGCCTCGTGCATGCCGGCCTTGAACGGCTTGTAGCGATCCCAGTCACAATAGGCTTTCTTGACGACGATGCTGCCCTTGAGCAGCAGACGTTCGAGCACCGGCTTGATTTCAAATTTCTCGAGCTTGGCATCGCGTACGCCGAGCGCGACGTTCTCGAAATCACAGAACATCGCCATGCTGACGGTTTCGGGGGATGCAGCCATTGGAATCTCCTTGTTCGAATGGGCGGAGTATAGCCCTCCGCACGCAATGACGCTTGAATCGGTCAGACGAGGCCGTCGGACAGGCTGCGCGCGCGCAACTGGCCGCAGCCGCCATCAACGTCCTGGCCGGCCGAGTCGCGCAGGCAGGCGACAATGCGGCGACGGCGCAGGCGGGCGACGACCTCGGCAAGGCGTTCCGGCGACGGACGGCGGAAGGGCGATCCGTCGACCGGATTGAAGGGGATGAAGTTCATCATCGCGTACTTGCCCTCCAGCCAGCCGGCGATCCGGTCGATGTCGGCATCGCCGTCATTGACGCCGGCCAGCAGCGTCCACTGGTACTGGATCGGATAGCCGCTGGTGCGGGCGTAGTCCTCGCCGAGCGCGACGAGTTCGTCCGGATCGATGGCCGGCGCCTTGGGCAGCAACTGTCGACGCAGCACCGGATCGGTCGTATGCAACGAGAGTGCCAGCGCCGGCCTGACACGGGCCTGTGGCAGACGATCGAAAACCCGGCGGTCACCCACCGTCGATAAGACCAGGTTCTTGTGGGCGATACCGCCCTCGGACCCCATCAGCGTGATCGCTTCAAGTACAGCGTCGAGATTGTGCGCCGGCTCGCCCATGCCCATGAACACGATCTTTTTGACCGGTCGCAACGTACGCGCCAGCACCAGCTGGGCGACGATCTCGGCGCTGCCGAGCTGGCGCAACAGACCGCTCTTCCCGGTCATGCAAAAGGAACAGCCGACGGCACAGCCCACCTGCGTCGAGACGCACACACCCTCACGCGGCAAGAGCACGCTCTCGACGGTCTGCCCGTCGGTCAGCCCGACCAGCAGACGTGCCGACCCGTCGCCGCCGGGATGTTGCGAGCGCAGACGTGCCAGCGCCGCCCACTCCTGAGCGAGCACCGGCAACGCCTCACGCAGCGCGCGCGGCAGGCAATGCTCGGCAGGCTGACGCCGCGCGCCGGCGTCGAGCGGCCGCGCCGCGAGCCACGCCGCCAGGATACGACGAACATGGTCCGGCTTGGCACCGAGCGCAGCGAGACGCTCTCTGATGAATTCAATACGCATGGGATGCGAATCCTACACCAAGCGCCCGCTTCGTTTGTAGTCGCCGCGGTACACCGGCTCTTTCCGGCCGCCAGACATTTCTGCCCGTTTGTCGACAAACCCGGGAATGTCGGTGACAATTCCAGCGTCGCCGAATCCGCCCACCGCCGTCCCCGATTATTCCCGATGAATGCCACGCCGAGCAAACCGCCCAGGAGTCTGCCGCCATTGCCGCGGCTGGGTTCGCTCAAGTCGCGCATCACGGTCGCGGCGCTCGTCATCCTGCTCGCCGGTATCTGGTCGCTGTCGCTCTTCGCCAGCCAGATGCTGCGGCGCGATATCGAGCGCATGCTCGGTGACCAGCAATATTCCATCGTCACGTTGATCGCAACGCAGATCGAGGAGGAAATGGCCGGGCGCATCCTCGCCCTGAGCCGCACCAACAACCTGGTTGCCGATGCGATGCTGCGCGGCAACGCCACCCTGCAGACCTTTGTCGACAGCCGCGTCAATCTGATGGCGATGTTCAACGGTGGTATCGCCGTCACCGACGCTGCCGGCGAGATCATCGCTGACAGCACTTCCCCGCGCCGCCGCATCAATGCCGTTGGCATCGATACCGAGGCACTGGAGTCGGTATTGCGCAAAGGCCAGACGACGGTCAGCCGTCCGGTACAGGGCAGGAACGCGCACAGTGCCCGATTCGCGATTGCCGCGCCGGTCTTTGACCGCGACAACAAAGTGATCGGCACGCTGATCGGAATCACCGACATCGACGGCCAGAACTTTCTCGACTCGATCTCCCGCAACGGCTATGGACGGACCGGCCGCTACCTGCTCATCGACGCCCGCCACCGGCTTGTCATCACCAGCACAAGCCAGCGGCGCGTTCTGGAACGACTGCCGCCGCCCGGCGTCCGGCCGATGATCGATGCATTCGTGGCCGGACGCGAAGGCTCGCAGATCCATCAGAATGTGCAAGGCATCGAAGTGCTGAGTTCGGTCAAGCGCATCGCTTCCTCCGACTGGCTGGTGGTCGCCGACCTGCCGACCGACGAGGCGTTTGAACCGATCCGCGATATGCAATGGCGCGTCTGGATCGTTTCCCTCCTGCTCAGCCTGGTGACCGTCAGCCTGATCGGCTGGATTCTGCGGCGTCAGCTGGCGCCGCTCGACAAGGCCTCCCGCCTGCTCGCCGCACTTCCGGACGATTCCCTGCCGCGACGCCCGTTGCCGTTGGCCGAGAACGACGAAATCGGCCAGCTGATCCGGCGTTTCAACCGTGTGCTGCAGACGCTCTGGCAGCGCGAAGCGTCCTTGCGCGAGAGCGAGGAGCGCTTCAAGGCTCTTTATGACGCCTCGTTCGGCGGCATCATGATCCACGAAAACGGCGTCATCATCGACTGCAACCAAGGGCTCTGCGACCTTTTCGGTTACAGCCGCGACGAACTCATCGGCATGGACGGATTCCTGCTCACCGCCCCCGAATGCCGCGACACCATCCGCGATCATGCCCTGAACAGCTATCCACAGCCACTCGAAACCATTGGCCTGCATAAGGATGGATCGCGCCATGACGTCAGCGCCGCCGGCAAGAACATCCATTACAAGGGCCGCACGCTCCGCGTCACAGAGTTTCGCGACATCGGCGCGCGCAAGCAGGCCGAAGCCTCGCTGCACCAGAGCGAGGAGAGCTTCCGCAACTTCTTCCACAAGAATTCATCGGTCATGCTCCTGACCGAGCCCTTCAGCGGTGAAATCGTCAACGTCAACGACGCTGCCTGCCGCTATTACGGCTACACGCGCGAGCAGATGCTCGGCATGAACATCAGCGCCATCAACACCATGGCGCCGGCACAGATCTCCGAGCAGCGCTTGCGCGCGCTGAACAACGAATGCAACATCTTCTACTTCGTGCACCGCCTCGCCTCGGGCGAACTGCGCGACGTCGAGGCCTATCTTTCGCCGATCGACCAGCACCACCGTCCGCTGCTCTTTTCGATCATCCACGACATCACCGAGCGCAAACGCGCCGAGGAAAAGCTCGAACTCGCCGCCAGCGTCTTCTCGCATGCGCGCGAAGCGATCATGATCACCCGTGCCGACGGCACGATCATCGACGTCAATGACGCCTTTACCCGCATCACCGGCTACACGCGCAACGAAGTCATCGGACGCAACCCGCGCATGCTCGATTCGGGGCGACAGGGACGCGAGTTTTTCGCCGAGCTCTGGCTGGCACTGCGCGAAAAAGGCCATTGGTACGGCGAGATCTGGAACCGCCACAAGAGCGGCGACCTCTACGCCAGCCTGCAGACGATCAGCACGGTTTTCGACAGCCGCCGCGTGCCGCAGCACTACGTTGCGCTCTTCTCCGACATCACCGCGATCAAGGAACACGAGAAGAAACTCGAGCACGTTGCCCATTACGACGTGCTGACGACGCTGCCCAACCGCGTCCTGCTCGCCGACCGGATGAAGCAGGCCATGTCCCACGCGCTGCGGCGTGGTCAATTGCTCGGTGTCGCCTACCTCGATCTCGACGGTTTCAAGGCGGTCAACGACCAGCATGGTCACGAAACCGGCGATCGCCTGCTGATCGCACTCGCCGAACGGATGAAACAGGCGCTGCGCGAAGGCGACACGCTGGCGCGCCTGGGCGGCGACGAGTTCATCGCCGTACTCGTCGACCTCGGCTCGCCGGCCACCAGCCTGCCCTTGTTGACCGGCATGCTCGAAGCGGCGGCGACGCCGGTCCTGGTCGGCGACCTTGAACTGCGCGTCACCGCCAGCCTCGGCGCCACTTTCTTCCCGCAGGCCGACGACGTCGACGCCGACCAGTTGCTGCGTCAGGCGGACCAGGCGATGTACCAGGCCAAGCTGGCCGGCAAGAACCGTTTCCACCTGTTCGACGCCGAACAGGACCGCAACGTGCGCGGTCACCACGAAAGCGTCGAGCATATCCGGCGCGCGCTCGAAGCCGGCGAACTCGTGCTCCACTACCAGCCCAAGGTCAACATGCGCACCGGCGCGATCATCGGCGCCGAGGCACTGATCCGCTGGGCGCACCCGGAACGCGGACTGCTCCCGCCCGGCGTCTTCCTTCCAGTTGTCGAGGAACATCCGCTGGCGGTCGACATCGGCGAGTGGGTGATCGAAAACGCCTTGAAGCAGACCGAGGCCTGGCAACATCAGGGACTCAACCTGCCTGTCAGCGTCAACGTCGGCGGACGCCAGTTGCTGCACGGCGACTTTACCCAGCGCCTGCGCGACGCACTGTCCCGACACCCCTCGGTGGCGCCCCAGCAGATCGAGATCGAGGTGCTCGAAACGAGCGCGCTCGAAGACCTCGCCCGCGTCTCGCAAATCATCAACGACTGCCAGGCGCTCGGCGTCAGTTTCGCACTCGACGACTTCGGCACCGGCTACTCGTCGCTGACCTATCTCAAACGGCTGTCCGTCAACCAGCTCAAGATCGACCAGAGTTTCGTGCGCGACATGCTCGATGACCCCGACGACCTGTCGATTCTCGGCGGGGTTCTCAACATGGCGACCGCCTTCCGCCGACAGGTCATCGCCGAAGGCGTCGAGACCGTGGCACATGGCACCATGCTGCTGCAACTCGGCTGCGAACTGGCGCAGGGCTACGGCATCGCCCGGCCGATGCCGGCAGACGCGATACCCGCCTGGATCGTCTCCTGGCAGCCGGACGAGGCCTGGACCAGCATGCAAGCGGCCAGCCGCGATGACCTGCCGCTGCTCTTCGCCGGCGTCGAACACCGGGCCTGGGTCAATGCCGTCGAGGATTTCCTCGACGGGCGCCGCAGCGGCCTGCCACTCTCGCACCACCAGTGCCGGTTCAGCGCCTGGCTCGACGAGGAAGGCCGGGCCATGCACGAAGACAACCCGACGTTCGCAGCGGTCATCGATCTGCATCGCGACATCCACCTGCTCGCCAGCCGGCTTTGCAGTGCCGAACAACCGCCCGCCGCCGAAATTCGTGCCGCCGGCATTGAAGAACTTCGCCAGCTGCGCGACAATCTGCTCGCCCAGCTGCAAACGCTGATCACCGACACACACGCCGACGCGGACCGGAACTAGTCCGTCCCCTCCCCTTTTTCACCCATCACTGCATCACAGGAGCATTGCCATGCGTATCGAACAGGACATCAAGCTCGACTTCAAGGACGTCCTCATCCGGCCCAAACGCTCGACGCTGACGTCGCGCTCGGAAGTCGACATCTCTCGCGAGTTCGTTTTCCTGCACTCCAAGAAGAAGTACAGCGGCATTCCGATCGTCGCTGCCAACATGGATGCCACCGGCACCCTCGAAATGGCGCGCGCACTTGCGCGGCATCGGCTGTCGGCCGCCCTGCACAAGCATTACAGCGACGAGGAACTGCTCGCGTTCTTCGCCGAACCGGGCGCCGGTGCCAGCCACTTCTACTCGATGGGCATCACCGGCCCGGATCTCGAGAAATTCAAGCGCATCATGGACAAGGCCAACGGCACGATCACCAACGTCTGCGTGGACGTCGCCAACGGCTACACC
The DNA here is from genome assembly GCF_963666255.1 of uncultured Propionivibrio sp. Classification (NCBI taxonomy): domain Bacteria; kingdom Pseudomonadati; phylum Pseudomonadota; class Betaproteobacteria; order Rhodocyclales; family Rhodocyclaceae; genus Propionivibrio; species uncultured Propionivibrio sp. The sequence goes on from NZ_OY762656.1 coordinate 286,920, forward strand.
AAGGCCTTCATCAGCTTCATCCACAAGCTGCGCGCCGCCTATCCGGAGATCACGCTGATGGCCGGCAACGTCGTCACCGGCGAAATGACCGAAGAGCTGATCCTCGACGGTGTTGACATCGTCAAGGTCGGCATCGGCCCCGGCTCGGTGTGTACGACGCGCAAGATGGCCGGCGTCGGCTATCCGCAACTATCGGCGATCATCGAATGCGCCGACGCCGCGCACGGCCTTGGCGGCCTCATCTGCGCCGACGGCGGCTGCACGTCCCCGGGCGACCTGGCCAAAGCCTTCGGCGCCGGCGCCGACTTCATCATGCTCGGCGGCATGCTGGCCGGACACGACGAATGCGGCACCGACTTCGTCGAGGTCAACGGCGTACGCAAGATGCGCTTCTACGGCATGAGTTCGCGCGAGGCGATGAACAAGTACTCCGGCGGCGTTGCCGGCTACCGCGCCTCTGAAGGCAAGGAGGTTCTTCTGGACGCCCGCGGCCCGGTCGAGGCCACGCTGCAGGACGTTCTCGGCGGCGTCCGCTCGGCCTGTACCTACGTCGGCGCGACCAAGCTCAAGGAACTCTCGAAGCGCACGACCTTCGTCCGCGTCACGCAGCAGTTGAACGAAGTCTTCGGCAAGTCCTGAGACGAAGCGTCATCCCGCCCCGGCAGCGCCGGGGTGGGGCATCACCTTAGAGCCTATTTCGGTAGGGATCGTGGGCCGCGCCGCTTCGCTGCGGGAGGCAGCGCAAGGCGTGGGCGATGAAGTGGAGTTACTCTCCACGAATCGACCGCAACGCAGCGGTGCGCCCGCAACGAAGCGGCCCTTCGGGTTGCCGATAGGGGCGGCGTCTGCGGCGTTGCTCCGCTTGCGCATGGAATAACCATGCGCTGCGCCTCGCGCCTTGCATCCATCCGCCCCTATCGACAACGCGGCCCGCGAGCTCTACCGAAATAGGCTCTTAAGCCAGCGCGTTGGCGATGCGAACGTAATCCTCGACGGCCAGTTCCTCGGCACGTGCCGTCGGGGCGATGCCAAGGCGCCCGAACAATTCGGGCGCAACGAGATCGCGCAGCGTGTTGCGCAGCATCTTGCGCCGCTGCGAGAAGGCCGCGGCCACCAGCGTCGTCAGCAGCGCCTCATCCCGAGCCGTCAGCTCGGGGGCAGGACGCGGAATCAGACGCACCACGGCCGAGTCAACCTTGGGCGCCGGGTCGAAACACTCGGGCGGCACATCGAAGAGCCGGTCGATATAAAACCGGTACTGCAACATCACCGACAGGCGCCCGTAATCCGCCGTACCCGGCAGCGCCGCCATACGGTCGACGACTTCCTTCTGCAGCATGAAGTGCATGTCGGCGACATGATTGGCAAAACCGGCCAGATGAAAGAGCAGCGGCGTCGAAATGTTGTAGGGCAGATTGCCGACGACATGCAAGGGGGGCGCCCCTGCGCCGCACAGGCGGGCAAAATCGAAAGCGAGAGCGTCGCCCTCGTGGATACTCAGTTTCTCGGCGGGGAAGCGCTGCTTCAAGCGGGCGACGATGTCGCGGTCGATCTCGACGACGTCGAGGTGGTCGAGACGCTTGAGCAGCGGCGCGGTCAGCGCGCCGAGGCCGGGGCCGATCTCGACGACGCGCGCATCGCGGCGCGGCGCGACGGCGTTGATGATGTCGGCGATGACCTGATCGTCGACCAGGAAATTCTGGCCGAAACGCTTGCGGGCGACATGCGCGCTCATCGCGTCCGCTCCGCCATTTCGATGGCCTGCGCGACGGCGACGAACAGACTGCCGGGGTCGGCCGATCCGGTGCCAGCGAGTTCCAGCGCCGTGCCGTGATCGACCGAGGTGCGGATCACCGACAAGCCGAGCGTGACATTGATGCCCTGTCCGAAACTCGCGTACTTGAGCGCCGTCAGACCCTGATCGTGATACATCGCCAGCACGCAGTCACCCTTGGCCAGAACCGGCGGTGAAAACATCGTGTCAGCCGGCAGCGGGCCGATCAGCGTCATTCCTTCGCCACGCAGCCGTTCGAGTACCGGCGTAATGACCTCGATTTCCTCGCGCCCGAGATAGCCGCCTTCCCCGGCATGCGGATTCAGGCCGGCGACGAGAATACGCGGCGCCGCGATGCCGAATTTCCGCTTCATGTCAGCCTGCAGGATGCGCAGGGTCTCTTCCAGCGATTCAGCGGTGATTGCTGCCGGCACGTCGCGCAATGCCAGATGCGTCGTCGCCAGGGCGACACGCAAACCACCGCCGGCAAGCATCATCACCACGCGGCGAATGCCAGTCTTCTCGGCGAGGTATTCGGTATGCCCGGTAAAGGCGATGCCGGCGTCGTTGATGACGCCCTTGTGCACCGGCGCCGTCACCATCGCCGCAAATTCTCCGGAGCGGCAGCCGGCCAGGGCCCGATCAAGCAATTGCAGCACATAGCCGGCGTTGCCCGGATCAAGCCGGCCCGGCGTCGACGGCCGGGTGAGCGGGAGCGAGAGGACATCGAGCACGCCATCTTCGGGCACACGGTCAGGGTGCCACGGACGCAGCGGGCACGCGATCTTCGCCGCGTGCGCGCGTTGCGCCAGCAGGTCAATATCCCCGAGCACGACCGGCTGGGCACGCCCCTGCCAGGCGCCATTACCGGCCAGGCGCAGGCAAAGCTCCGGGCCGATGCCGGCCGGTTCGCCCGAGGTCACCGCGATGCGCGGCAGCGCGGTCTTGCTAGGGCTCATCGAGCCGGTTCTCGACATAGGCGCGATCCCGTTCCTGGCGCAACCAGTCCTGATAGGCTTCGTCCTGCCTGCGCTCCTTGAGCAACTGGCGCACCGACGCGCGCTTGCGATCGCCGGAGGCCTCCTGAACGCGCCGCTCCTCGACACGAATCAGGTGATAACCGAAGGGTGAACGGACCGGCCCGCTGAGTTCCCCTGGCTTCAGGCTGTCCATCGCCCGCTCGAACTCGGGGACGGTATCGCCCTGATACAACCAACCGAGATCGCCGCCCTTGGACGCCGAGGCGTCCTGGGAGAAGAGCCGCGCCAACTCCTCGAACTTGCCGCCGTTCCTGAGTCGCTCATACAAGTCCTCGATCTTGTGTCGCGCCTCGGTATCCGAAACGATTTCATTGACCTTGATCAGGATATGGCGCGCCCGCGTCTGCTGCACTGGCGCCATCGCCGACAGACCGCGTCTGGCGACGAGCTTGATGATATGAAAACCGTTCGAACTGCGAATCAGCGGCGCCACCTCGCCGACCTTGAGCTTAACGGCGGCATCGGAAAACACGCTCGGCAAGCGGTCCAGCGGACGCATGCCGAGACTGCCGCCTTGCAAACCGTCGGGCGCATCCGAATAGGAAGCTGCCATTTCCGCAAAATCCTCGCCATTTTTCAGGCGATCGTAAATCTGATCGGCTTTGGCACGCAGGCGCTGAATCTGTTCGGGACTCGCCGCTTCCGGCGCCCGCAACAGGATGTGCGCGATCTCGTACTCCTCGCCGGTCATGCCGATGGAGGACTCGCCACTCAGATAATTGTCGATCTCCCCTTCGGAAACAACGATCTTGGCCTCGACCTCGCGTTCGCGCAACCGCGCAATCGTCATCTCGGCGCGAATATCCTCACGAAATTTCGTGAAGGCAATGCCATCCTGCTGCAAGGCATCGCGAAACTGCGCCAACGACATCTTGTTACCGGCTGCAATCCGCTGCAGCGTCTGCTCGAGCTGTCCGTCATCAACGCGCAAGCCGATTTCCTTGGCCCGTTGCAGCTGGATTTTGTCCATCACCAACCGCTCGAGCATCTGACGTTCCAGCACGTCGCGCGGAGGCAACCGCGTTCCCTGCCGGCGCAGCTGGCTGAGGGCCAGATCGAGGCGATCGTTCAGTTCTACATAGGTCACCACTTCGTCATTGACGACGGCAACGATCCGGTCGGCGGCCTGCACGCCTCGCCCCGCCCCCTGGGCCCACGCCGTTCCGCTCAGCAAACAGCACAGACAGAACCACGGAAATAGACGCTTCATGCGCTCACCCTCATTGCAAATAGTCGGACCCGGTGCTGGGTTCGTTGATCAGGCTGTAGCCCTGGATGCTTCGCCGCAGGATGCTGATCGGATTGAAACCGACACTGGCGAAATCATTCAGTTCGAGCTGGATAAAGAACGCCGACGAGGCCGTCGACGCCGTCAGCGCTGTCCTCTGGATAACGCCGCGCACCACCCAGCAGCCGCCGTTGTACTCAAGGCCCGCCACTGCCTGCACGAGACGACCGGTCTGGCTCGTCGTCGACAAGGTTGTCCCGGTATCCTTGAACGAATAATTGAAGCGCCCGACGCCGTAAAGCCGTCCGGCCAGCGGCCACTGCCCGGAAAAGTCGACCTGGTTGGTCGGCGCACTCTGGTCGGCGTTGTAACGATAGGCGGCATTCAGTACCTTGCCCGGTTCCGGCAGGTAACGCATGCCGACCGACTGCCGCTTGAAGCGCTGGTCGGCAAAGTTGTACTGCATCCCGAGGTCGGCATACACCTTCGGCAATATCTGACCGCTGAAGGCCGACAGGAAGTCCGACTTGTCCCATGAACGGTCGTTTGCGCTGGCAAGCGTGTTGGAACTCAACGCCACCTGGTTACGCGAGAAATAGAAGCGTTCGCCAACCATCACCCGGACGATCTCGGCGCCGGTCTTCGGGTCAAGCAGGCGGCTCGTCGCCGCCGCCGTCAGCTGATTGGCGTTGTTGATGCGATCCCAGCCCGAGAACTGGTTCTCTGAGAAGATCTGGGCAAAATTGAAGTCGGCCAGCGCAGCGTCGAAGACCGGGATGTTTTCCTGATTCCGGTACGGGATATTGAGGTAATAGAGACGCGGCTCGAGGGTTTGCGTGTAATCACGCCCGAACCACTGGCTTGAGCGCTCGAAGGTCATGCCCGAATCAACGCTCACGATCGGCATGCTGGTGTTGATCGACGTCGGCAACCCTGCCGTCTGCCGCGACAAGGTGTACTGCCGCATGTTCAGACCGACTTTGGGCGTCACGTACCAACCGGGCGTCACATAGGGCATGGCCAGTTGCGGATAGAGGACGAGCCGCTGCCCTTCGGGGTCGGAGATCTTGGTGCCGTTGAGGATCTGCACCGGTTTGGTGAAGGCCGTGTATTGCCCCATGAAGATACCGTCAGCATTCCACAGGTCCGGTCGGCGGGCATTGAACGTGATCTGCGGCAGCATGCGGTACTGCTCCGCTACCGGGTTGGCCGCGTCGGGCTGCAACGTCTGGTAGGTCTGGAAATTCGCCGTCGCATTCCACCAGCCACCGCCGCTGTAGCCGATCATCCCTTGTTGCAGCAACTGGGTCTGCGAGGTCGCGGTGATGTTACTGGACAGATCGGTGAAATAGGTGTCGTCCGAGACCTTGTTGTAGTTGATCAGGCCGGAAAAGCCATTCCCCGTGCTCTGTCGGTGCTGCAACGAGATGCCGTAACGCGAGTCGCCGCCCTTGGCCTTGTCGCCAGGCAAGGTTTCGACGCGCGCCTCGCCCGAATAAGTGCCGCCATAGGCCGTATTGATATACCGCACATCGGTATTGAGCTGCAATCCACGCTTGGCCATTCCCCGCGTCGTGATCGTCGCGTCCATGTTTGGCGCGATATCCCAATAGTACGGTACGCTGAGCGACATGCCGCTGTTGGTCGTCGCGCCAAAGGCCGGCGCCAGCAGCCCGGACTTGCGCTGACGGTTGAGCGAGAACGGCAGCCACGGCGAATGCAGGATCGGCACATCCTTGAAATACACCGTCGCATCCTTGCCGTCGCCGCGCTCCTGATCGTAGTCGAGCTTCAGTTCACTGGTCTTGACGTACCAATCGTCATTGCCGGGTTTACAGGTCGTGAAGGTACTGTTGACCAGGCGGTAATGGTTTTCGCCCTCGAAATCGATCCAGTCAGCCTCTCCACGCCCGTCCGACTGGGTCTGCCCTCTATTCGGCTGATTGTAGAAATTCTGCACGAAAGCGCGCGGCACATCGAAACCCGAATTCCAGTAATCGCCGCGGCTTTGCTGCTCCAGCGACGCTTCGACCGCGGCGTTGGCAGCGGCCGCCTTGCTGCCGGTCGCCGGCTTGCGGCGGAGCAGGAAGCTCGGTTGCTCAAAGAAACCGACCTGATCCTCGAGTCGCAGACGCATCTTCGGCCCGCTGACGACGTCATTGCCCTGTTCGAGCCGAACATTACCCTCGGCTTCGACCTCGTCCTCAACCGGCCAATAGGTCAGGCGATCGCCATTGAGCACCGTCCCCACCTTGCGCAACTCGGCCTCGCCCTCGGCATTGAACTCGCGCTCGACATCGCCGCCCATACGCTGCGCGCGCAGGAAGACCGGACGCGGTTCGTCGCTCTTGCTCTGCAGCGGCATCATCTGGCGGGACGGCCGCAAGGTCATCGCCGGCGACAAGTCCGGCGCAGCGCCGACCACCGGCTCCTGGGCGGAACTTCCGACCAGCGCATCACCGGCGGCCGCACCGGCCACCGCCATCGCAGTGCCGGCCGCAACATTCCCGCTCGCGACGCCCCCCGTCGCACGGCCTGCGCCCCCGCCTGTCCCGGCTCCGGCCAACGAACCGTAGGACGACGTCAGGCCGGGAATATCGAGCGCCGGACCATAAGGGACACGCCGCGCCTGACGTGGCGCCGTGACATCGACGGGCGCCGTCGCCAGCGCGGTTTCCTCGACCGGCGCCGGCTTGGCCGGCGTGCCAATCTTCTCGCCGTCCTTGCCCATTTCCCATTTCGCCCAGAAAAAGGCGACATTGCCCCATCCGGCGCCACCAGGAACGAAGGCCCCGTTCAAACTGAAATTCTTGTAGGCGATTGAACCGGCCGGCACGATCAGCGGGAACGGCTTGTAATTGAAGATATCGGTCCGCGACATCAGGCCGCCGACATAACCGAGGCCAAGACGCCAATCCTCGGCAGGCCGCCAGATCGACTGCCAGCCATAGCCGGCCATGTACATCGGTTTGAAGTGGGAATCCTGGAAGGCCATCGCATAGACGCCCTCCAGATCGCCTTTTTCATTGTAAAAACTGCGCCCGAGACCGAAGCCCTTTGGCTTTTCCTGATAAGTCGCAATTTTTTCCTGCGAATAGGCGCTGCGCAGGTGATACGTTTCGAACGGAAGATAGAGTTCCAGACTGCCCTGCCGATAGGCGTTCGCGACTGGCGCCCACCAGCGTTGATACCAGGGGCGTTCATCACGGACCTGCGACTTCATTGCCAGCGACACCGGTTTCGATCGCACCGTGCCCGGCGATTCCGCATCGGGCGCCGCCGCATACTCGCTCAAGCCGATCAGCGCGGGATCGACCCGCAACGGCGCCAACCCCGTCCCGCCCGCCGCAGCGCCCGACTTCACCGACGGCCGCGCGGCAAAGACCGGAGCCGACGGCGACGGCGCCACACTCACGCGCTTCGGCGCCTGGGTTGCCTGGGTTGCCTGGGTTGCCTGGGTTGCCTGGGTTGCCTGGGTTGCCTGAGTTGCCTGGGTTGCCTGGGTTGCCTGGGTTGCCTGGGTTGCCTGGGTTGCCTGAGGTGCCTGAGCAGCCTGCTGACGGCGGTCCGATGGCGGCACGGCGCTCGCCGGCGCCGACGTCACCGCCGGTTCAACCGGCTGACGCTCGACGACCGGCGCACTCACCGGACGCGTCTCGACCACAGGCTCGGCGGATGCCTTCGGCACCTCCGGCTTGACCGGTGGCAAGCCAAGCAACACCGGGTCGACGCGTAGCGACGACGAGCCCTGCGCGCGCGCATCGATGATGTTTCCGCCGACCATCATGCCAGCGAAACCTAACAGGAAAATCCGCGCAAGAGGCTTGCGCCGGGGCAAAAAAGTCATCCGGACACTTCTGGAAATAAGCCCGCCCTGCGCCGTACCGGCGACGGAGAGACCGACACGACGGGTGGTAAAATCGCCGCATTTTAGCATCAAGACACAAGGAGAAGCGGCATGCCGCGCACCCGCCTGCTACATCAATGGCTCGAACACCTCTTTCCGGACCTGCGTCCGGGGAATGAACTGACGATCGCACCGGCCTCGGCCGACGCAAGTTTCCGGCGTTATTTCCGCATCACCCTGCCCAACGGGCTGACGCGCATCGTCATGGACGCGCCGACCGAACACGAAGACTGCCGCCCGTTCCTGCATGTCGCCACACTGTTCCGCGACGCCGGTGTCCACGTCCCGGAGGTGCTGGCCGACCACCTCGACGACGGCTTCCTGCTACTCTCCGACCTCGGCAACACCACCTACCTCAGCGCGCTGAACGACGACACGGCACGCGCACTTTACGACGACGCCAACACTGCGCTCGTCGACATCCAGCGCGCCAGCCGCCCGGGTATCCTGCCGGATTACGACCGGGCACTGCTCGAACGCGAACTGCGCCTGTTCCCCGACTGGTACCTCGGCAAACATCTCAAGCACAGCCTCGACACCAAACAGGAAGCTGCGCTGCACGGCGTCTTCGAGGCGATTCTCGCCAACAACCTGGCGCAGCCGCGGGTGTTCGTCCACCGTGATTACCACTCGCGCAACCTGATGGTCCTCGCCGACAAGTATCCGGGCAATCCCGGCATCCTCGACTTCCAGGACGCCGTCTACGGCCCGATCACCTACGACCTCGTCTCGCTCTACCGCGACGCCTATATCGACTGGCCGGAAGCACAGGAACTCGACTTCGTCATCCGTTACTGGGAACGCGCCCGCGACGCCGGACTGCCGGTGCACGCCAACTTCGACACCTTCTACCGCGACTATGAATGGATGGGCGCCCAGCGCCAGATCAAGGTGCTCGGCATCTTCGCACGGCTCTGGCATCGCGACGGCAAGGACGGCTACCTCAAGGACATGCCGCGCGTCATGGCGTACCTGCGCAGGACCTGCCAGCGCTATCGAGAGCTCAAGCCGCTGGCGCAACTGCTCGATCAACTCGAAGCGCGCACGCCCGAGACCGGCCTGACCTTCTGAGGCGCGGCATCCGACATGGCCACCAACAGACTTCGCCCATGAAAGCAATGATCCTCGCCGCCGGACGCGGCGAACGCATGCGTCCGCTCACCGACACGACCCCCAAACCGCTGCTCGGCGCCGGCGGCAAAGCGCTGATCGTCTGGCACCTCGAACGGCTCGCCGCCTGCGGCTTCCGCGACATCGTCATCAACCATGCCCACCTCGGCGAACAGATCGAAGCAGCGCTCGGCGACGGCAGCCGCTGGGGGCTGTCGATCCGCTATTCACCCGAACCGCCCGGCGCGCTCGAAACCGCCGGCGGCATCGCTCATGCCCTGCCCTTGCTCGGCAATGCGCCGTTTCTCGTCGTCAACGGCGATGTCTGGTGCGACTGGGATTTCCGCCGCGCCCACGCGCTGGCCGGGCGCGAGGCTCACCTCGTCTTCGTCGATAACCCACCGCAACATCCCGGCGGCGATTTCTGCCTCGACGGCGAAACCGTTCGCACAGCCGCCGATGCCATCGGCCCGACGCTGACCTACGCCGGCACCGGCGTCTTCGCCCCCGCCTTCTTTGCCGACGTCCCCGACGGCGCCGTCATGAAACTCCGGCCGCTGCTCGACGCCGCGATTGCCGGGAGAAGGCTGACCGGGGAACATCATCGCGGCCGCTGGGTCGACGTGGGAACCCCCGAGCGCCTCGCGGACCTCGACCGCAGCTTGCGCCAAACCGACACCGGAGCCTGACCGCCATGAACACCGCCGCCCACGCCGCCCGCCGCCGCGCGCTCTTCGACCGGATCGGCGACGGCATCGCCATCCTGCCGACCGCTGCCGAAAAAACCCGCAACCGCGACACGCACTACCCCTATCGCTTCGACAGCGACTTCTGGTACCTCAGCAATTTCCCGGAACCTGACGCCATCCTCGTACTGGTTGGCGGCACCACGCCGCGCACAATCCTGTTCTGTCGCGAAAAGGACGCCGAGCGCGAAACCTGGGACGGCTTCCGTTATGGTCCGGCAGCCACACGCGAGGTCTTTGGCGTCGACGAGGCCTACCCCTGCGGCGAATTCGATACCCGGCTGCCCGACCTGCTGGCCGGCCACCCGTCGCTGTGGTTCACGCTCGGCCATGACGCCGGCTGGGACGCGCGCATCACCGCCGCGCTCAACGCCGTGCGTGCCCAGTGTCGTGCCGGAAAACAGGCGCCGACCGTACTGCACGATCTGCGCCGCGAAATCGAACGCCTGCGGCGAGTCAAGGACGCCACCGAAATCGGCCACATGCGCCACGCCGCCGCCATCACCTCGGCCGGCCATGTGCGTGCCATGCAACGCTGTCGGCCGGGACAGCCCGAATACGCGCTGGAAGCCGAACTCAGCCACGAATTCCGCGTCAGCGGCGCTACCGGCCATGCCTACCCGCCGATCGTCGCCGGCGGTGCCGGCGCCTGCGTGCTTCATTACGTCAACAACGACCAGCCGCTCGCCGACGGATCGCTGGTCCTCATCGACGCCGGCTGCGAAGTCGAGGGCTATGCCGCCGACATCACTCGCACTTTCCCGGTTAACGGGCGCTTCACCAGCGCGCAGCGCGACGTCTATGAAATCGTCCTAGCTGCGCAGGCTGCCGCAATCGCAGCACTCCGGCCCGGCGCCAGCTTTATCGACGACCACGACGCGGCGGTCCGCGTGCTCGTCCGCGGCCTCGTCGACCTCGGCATCCTGCACGGCGAAGTCGATGGCCTCATCGAACAGAACGCTTACCAGCCTTACTACATGCACCGCACCGGTCACTGGCTCGGCCTCGACGTTCACGACGCCGGCGAATACAAGGATGAAGACCAGTGGGCACGCCTTGAAGCCGGCATGGTCCTGACCGTCGAACCCGGCCTCTACCTGCGCGCTGACGCTGTGATTCCGGAAGCTCTGCGCGGTATCGGCATCCGCATCGAGGACGACGTGCTCATCACCGCCAACGGCGCCGACGTCTATACGACCGCGCCGAAGTCCGTCGCCGACATCGAGGCGCTGATGCGTCATGACTGAAGCAGTCCGTCACGTCGATATCGCCATCCTCGGCGCCGGCCCGGTTGGCATGGCACTGGCCCGCGCCCTCGAGGGCAGCGGGCTCGACCTGCTGCTGATCGACCGGGCGCCGCGCGGCGCCTGGGCGAACGACCCGCGCGCGCTGGCCATCGCGCACGGCAGCCGCCAGCTGCTCGAACGGCTCGGCGCCTGGAACGTCGGCGACACCACCGATATCCGCAGCATCCATGTCTCACAGCAGGGCGGCTTCGGTCGCACCGAACTCGCTGCCGGCGATTACGGTCTGCCGGCACTCGGCTATGTCCTGCGCTATCGCGACCTCGCCGCCAGGCTTGAGCGCGAAACCAGCACCATCCCCACCCTGCGACCGGCGACGGTCGAGCACATCGACAGCGACGAGACGTGCGTGCGACTGCGCGTCAGTACCGATGACGGCCCGGCAAACATCGTCGCCCGGCTGCTCGTCCACGCCGAAGGCGCCCCCGCCGACGGACCCGACGTCCATGTCCGGGACTACGGCCAACTCGCCATCGTCACCGAAGTCCGGCCGGCAAGCGGTCACCATTTCCGCGCCTGGGAACGCTTCACTCCCGACGGCCCGCTCGCGCTCCTGCCCTTCGGCCAGGACTATGCAATCGTCCTGACCGCGCCGACAGCGACGGCGCAGCGTCTGCTGCAAGACGACGACGCCAGTTTCCTCGACGCACTGCGCGAACGGCTCGGTGGCCGGATCGATCTCGTCGGCTGCGGTCGGCGTGCCGGCTTCCCGCTCGCGCTGCGCCTGCGCAAACAACTCGCCGGCCCTCGTCAGGTCTGGATCGGCAATACCGCGCAAACCTTGCACCCGGTGACGGGCCAGGGCTTCAACCTCGGCCTGCGCGATGCCTGGACGCTCGCAGACACACTCTGGGACGCCCGACGGCAAGACCCGGGCGAAGCCAAAATCCTGGCACGACACGCCCGGCGACGTCAGCCCGATCGCCTGATCGGCGCAGCGCTGACCGACGGCCTTGTCCGCCTGTTCTCCAACGACCTGATGCCGTTGCGCACGCTGCGAGGACTCGGCCTGCTGGCGCTCGACCTTGCCCCACCGCTGCGCGCGCCGCTCGCCCGCCAGATGATCTGGGGCGCCCGCTAAGCGCCTTGTGCGGCGGGGATCGTCGGCCTCGCTGGCGGCTCTCCGGATTGCCGCACAAGCGGTGTCTGTGGCGTTGCGCCGTTGACGCACGGAACAACCCAGCGCTTCGCCTCGCGCCTTGCATCGATCCGCCCATATCGACAACCGCGCTCAGGAGCCCTGCAGAAACAGGCTCTGAACACCGCTGCCGACTGAAAGCCAAGCTCTTCTCGTGACGAATTGACTATTTTTTAGGCAGCAAACGCGGTAGAATTCGCCCCTTGCCCTGACGAAAAATGCCAATCGCATGAACTTCCTTGGTTTCCCTCTCCGGAACAATCTTTTTGTCGCGCCGATGGCCGGAGTCACCGACCGTCCGTTCCGCCAACTGTGCAAGAAGATGGGCGCGGGACTGGCCGTCTCGGAGATGGTCACTTCGAATTCGCTGCTCTACGGCAGCGCCAAGACGCGGCGCCGCGCCGACCACACCGGTGAAGTCGCGCCGATCTCGGTGCAGATCGCCGGCTCGGTGCCTGCGATGATGGCCGAGGCCGCGCGCTACAACGTCGACCACGGCGCCCAGATCATCGACATCAACATGGGCTGCCCGGCCAAGAAAATCTGCAACGTCATGGCCGGTTCGGCGCTGATGAAAGACGAGCCGCTGGTCGGCCGCATCCTCGAAGCCGTCGTGCGGGCCGTGCCGGAAACCCCGGTGACGCTCAAGGTCCGTACCGGCTGGGACTCTTCCTGCCGCAACGCCCCGACCATTCTGCGCATCGCCGAAGCTGCCGGCATCCGTGCGCTCGCCGTGCATGGCCGTACGCGCGCCGACGGCTACACGGGCCACGCCGAATACGAAACGATCGCCGCCATCAAGGCGGAAGCGCACATCCCGATCATCGCCAACGGCGACATCACCTCGCCCGAAAAGGCCCGTCACGTCCTCGACGTCACCGGCGCCGACGCACTGATGATCGGCCGCGCGGCCCAGGGCCGGCCGTGGCTGTTCCGCGAAATCGAGCACTACCTCGCGACCGGAACACACCTGCTGCCGCCGCAGGTCAGCGAGATTCACGCCATCCTGCTCGCGCACCTTGAAGATCTCTACGCTTTCTACGGCCACGAGACCGGCGTGCGCGTCGCACGCAAACACATCTCCTGGTACACCAAGGGACTCGTCGGCTCGGCCGCGTTCCGCCATCACATGAACCAACTGCCCGACATCGACGTGCAGCGTCGCGCCGTCAATGACTTCTTCTTCCAGTTGGCCGAACAGCACGAACATCTGCAATACACCGAACACGACGACAGTAACGACAACGAGAGGGGACTCGCCGCATGAAACAACAACACGATATCGGCGCCTGCATTCAGGGCGCGCTGCAGACTTACTTCGCCAACCTCGACGGCGAACCGCCGGCCGCCATCTACGAGATGGTACTGAAAAGCGTCGAACGTCCGATGCTCGAGGTCGTGCTCGAACACGCCGGCGGTAACCAGACGCTGGCCTCCGAAATGCTCGGCATCAACCGCAATACCCTGCGCAAGAAACTGGTCGAGCACAACCTCGTCTAACGCCTCTTCCGATCCCTGACCCAAGATCCTGCCCATGAAAATCCGTCAAGCCCTCATCAGTCTTTCCGACAAACGCGGCGCCCTCGAATTCGCCCAAGGACTCGCCGCCCAAGGCGTCAAGCTCCTGTCGACCGGCGGCACCGCAAAGCTCCTGCGCGACGCCGGCCTCGCCGTCACCGAAATCGGCGACTACACCGGCTTCCCGGAAATGCTGGACGGCCGCGTCAAGACGCTGCACCCGAAAGTTCACGGCGGCATCCTTGCCCGGCGCGACCTGCCCGAACACATGGCGACGCTTTCCGCGCACGACATCCCGACGATCGACCTCGTCTGCGTGAACCTCTACCCCTTCGCCGCGACCATCGCCAAACCCGGCGTGACGCTCGAAGAAGCGATCGAGAACATCGACATCGGCGGCCCGACGATGGTCCGCTCGTCGGCCAAGAACTACACCGGTGTCGCCATCGTCACCGACCCGGAAGACTACCCGGCACTGCTCGAGGAAATGCGCGGCAATGACGGCGCGCTGTCGCTGGCGACGCGTTTCTCCCTCGCCAAGAAGGCCTTCACCCACACCGCCCGCTATGACGGCATGATCGCCAACTGGCTGACCGGCCTCGACGACGGCGTCGAAGCCAAGGCGGCCGACGCGGCGCCGACGCCCTCGGTCTTCCCGGCCCGGCTGCAGTTCGCCTTCGACCGCGTCGAAACCCTGCGCTACGGGGAGAACTCGCACCAGCGCGCCGCCTTCTACCGCGACCTCGCGCCGGCCCCCGGCAGCATCGCTGCCTACACGCAACTGCAAGGCAAGGAACTCTCCTACAACAACATCGCTGACGCCGACGCAGCCTGGGAATGCGTCAAGAGCTTCGACGCGCCGGCCTGCGTCATCATCAAGCACGCCAACCCCTGCGGTGTCGCCATCGACATCAATCTGCTCAAGGCCTACGAAAAGGCCTTCCAGACCGATTCGACCTCGGCCTTCGGCGGCATCATCGCCTTCAACGGCGAAGTCGGCCTCGACGTCGTCGAAGCGATGAACGCCCGCAAGCACTTCGTCGAAGTGCTGATCGCGCCGTCCTTCAGCGCCGAAGCGAAAGCCGCGCTCGCCGGCAAGACCAACCTGCGCGTCCTCGTCGTACCGCTCGACCGCGCCCTCAACACGCTGGAATTCAAGCGCGTCGGCGGCGGCCTGCTGGTGCAGACACCCGACGACTTCACCGCCCAGGCCGCTGGTCTCAAGGTGGTGACGACGGTCCAGCCGACGGCGCAACAAATCGAAGACCTGCTCTTCGCCGAACGCGTCGCCAAATTCGTCAAGTCCAATGCTATTGTCTTCTGCGGCGGCGGCATGACGCTCGGCGTCGGCGCCGGCCAGATGAGCCGTGTCGACTCGACCAAGATCGCCAGCATCAAGGCGCAGGCCGCCGGCCTGTCGCTCGAGGGATCGGTCGTCGCCTCCGACGCCTTCTTCCCGTTCCGCGACGGCCTCGACGTGCTCGCCGCGGCCGGCGCCAAGGCCGTCATCCAGCCGGGCGGTTCGATGCGCGACGACGAAGTCATCGCCGCCGCGAACGAACATGGCATTGCCATGGTCTTTACCGGTGCTCGCCACTTCCGACATTAATCCACACCTTAAGACCACGCTGATATGAAATTACTCGTCATCGGTTCCGGCGGACGCGAACATGCCCTGGCCTGGCGTCTGGCCAAGACATCCGGCGTCCAGAAGATCTACGTCGCGCCCGGCAACCCCGGCACGAAACACGAACTCGAGATCGAAAACGTCAACCTGTCCCAACCCGAGGAACTGGCCGACTTCGCCGAACGCGAAGGCATTCATCTCACCGTCGTCGGCCCCGAAGCCCCGCTCGCTGCCGGTGTCGTCAATCTGTTCCGCGCCCGCGGCCTCAAGATCTTCGGACCGACGCGCGAAGCCGCTCAGCTCGAAAGCTCGAAGGATTTCGCCAAGCGCTTCATGACACGGCACAGCATCCCGACAGCGAAATTCGAAACCTTCACCGACACCGCCGCCGCACACGCCTATGTCGACGCACAAGGCGCGCCGATCGTCATCAAGGCCGACGGCCTCGCTGCCGGCAAGGGCGTCGTCGTCGCCATGACGCTCAACGAAGCGCACCACGCCATCGACGACATGCTCTCGGGCAACAAACTTGGCCAGGCCGGCGCCCGCGTCGTCATCGAGGAATTCATGGATGGCGAGGAAGCGAGCTTCATCGTCATGGTCGACGGCAAGAATGTCCTGCCGCTCGCTTCGAGCCAGGACCACAAGCGCATCTTCGACGGCGACACCGGCCCCAACACCGGCGGCATGGGCGCCTACTCTCCGGCGCCGGTCGTCACCCCGGCGATCCACGCCAAGGCGATGCGCGAAGTCATCCTGCCGACAGTCCGCGGCATGATGGCCGACGGCATCCCCTACACCGGCTTCCTCTACGCCGGACTGATGATCGGCAAGGACGGCTCGGTCAAGGTCGTCGAATTCAACTGCCGCATGGGCGACCCGGAAACGCAGCCGATCATGATGCGGCTCAAGTCCGACCTGCGCGTGCTGCTCGAACACGCCGTCGCCGGCAAGCTCGACGAGGTCGAAGCCGAATGGGACCGCCGCATCGCGCTCGGCGTCGTACTCGCCGCCGCCAACTACCCGGACACGCCACGTGCCGGCGACGTCATCAGCGGCCTGCCGGACGAAAGTGAAGACGTGCATGTCTTCCATGCCGGCACCCGCGAGCAGGACGGCAAGATCGTCACGGCCGGCGGCCGCGTTCTGTGCGTCACCGCTCTCGGCGACAACGTCAAGCTGGCGCAGAAACGCGCCTACGAAACGATCGCCGGCATCCACTTCGACGGCATGCAATTCCGCCGCGACATCGGCCACCGCGCCATCAACCGCTGACGCGATGCAAGACAAGGGCGCGCTCGACGACTATTTCACCGGTCTGCAGGCGCGTCTCGTCGCTGCTGCCGAAGCCCTCGAAGGTCCGGACGGCAGCCGCTTCCGTCACGACGCGTGGCAGCGGCCGGATGGCAGCGCCATGCAAGGCGACGGCCTGACCTGCATCATTGAGGGCGGCCGCGTCTTCGAACGCGGCGGCATCGCCCGCTCGCGCGTCAGCGGCGCCGCGCTGCCCCCCTCTGCAACGGCCCGGCGACCGGAACTCGCCGGCCGCCGGTTCACGGCGATCGGCGTCTCGCTCGTCCTGCATCCGCGCAACCCCTACTGCCCCACGGCGCATCTCAACGTGCGCTGTCTGACAACCCAAAGCGACGATGACTCGGGCGCCCCGCTGTGGTGGTTCGGCGGCGGCATGGACCTCACTCCCTACTACCCCTGCGAAGACGACATCCGCCACTTCCATGGCGAATGCAGGGCGGCGCTGCTACCCTTCGGGGAAGACGTCTATCGACGCGCCAAGCGCGCCTGCGATGACTATTTCTACCTGCCCCACCGCAAGGAAGCTCGCGGTGTCGGCGGCATCTTCTTCGACGATCTCAGCGACGGCGGCTTCGAACGCTGCTTTGCCCAGACGCGTGCGGTCGGCGATGCCTTCGCCCGCGCCTACCTGCCGATCGTCGCGCGCCGCCAGGACACCCCCTACGGCGAGCGCGAACGCGACTTCCAGGCCTACCGGCGCGGTCGTTACGTCGAATTCAATCTTGTCTGCGATCGCGGCACGCTTTTCGGCCTGCAATCCGGCGGCCGGACCGAATCGATCCTCATGTCGATGCCGCCGGTCGCCCACTGGCGCTACGACTGGCACGCCGAACCGGGAAGCGCGGAAGCGCAACTCGGTGAAGCGCTGATTCCGCGCGACTGGGTCTGATCAGTCATCGCAAGAAACGTCTTGAACGCAGCCCGCTGGGCCGCGCCCGGCACACAGCGACGAGACGGGGAGCGCTAAGACAAGGCGCGAGCACCAGGCTCGCCCAGCATCCCTACTTGAGCTTTCCGCGCACGACGCGGACGCGCTCCGGCTGCGCCACGGTCGTCTTGCCGCCCTTCCCGGAGAGATTGCCGCAGGTGCAGGCGCAAGCGATGAACGGCACCGAACTGACGACCACCGTGCATTCCAGGCACTCGTAATACAGATCGCTGCCGACAGGCAAGGCGCCCGGATCGGGCGCCGGCTCGACCGGTGAAAATCGGTAAATCTTGCGGAGATCGACACCCTTCATGTTCGTAACGCCTTCCATTCCAAACGGCTATTACGACATTCTAGCGATCTATGGCGAGAAACAGACTATGACGTACAAAAATATTGATGCGAACGACATCGGCTGCTCAAAACCCATCGAACGCCGCCAGCGCCTCGACCAGCCCGGCATCGGCCGGCGCCGTCGGCACCACCCGCTTCAATCCCAGCGCGGCGGCCTCCTCGGCGATGCGCGCGTGCGGCACGAATACCGGCAGGCACGCCAGACGCTGACGATCTTCCGGCGCCAACGCCGACCACAGATTGCGCAAGCCCTCGCTCGATGACAACGTCACCGCGTCCAGGCCGTCCACACGCAGCAGCGTCACAAGGGGTGACATATCGGCAGGCGCCGAACGCCGGTAGCAACTCAGGCAATCGACCGTCGCCCCGCGTGCGCGCAGCGTCTCGGCCAGCAATTCGCGACCGCCGTTGCCGCGCAGGATCAGGAACCGAGATCCGGCAACCGCCGCGTCCGAAAGCTCGGGCAAGGCGAGCACCGCCTCGGAATCAAAGCGATCGCTCGGTGCCAGCACCGGGCCGATCCCATGCGCCGCCAGCGCGGCCACCGTGCTTGGTCCGATCGCCACCGCTCGCGTTGCCGCGGGCCAGCCATCGCCAAGAATGAGAGGAAGCCCGTACTCAACCGCATTGGGACTGATGAAAACGACAAAATCGAAGGCCGCGAGGACGACCTTGTCATCGGCGCCATCGACGGCGGCATCGATCGGGCCAATTTCCAGCAAGGGGAAACACACTGCCTCCCCGCCATGGGCAGCGATCATGTCCGCCAGCGCGGCCGACTGGGCCGCCGGCCGCGTCACCAGAATGCGCCGTCCGCGCAACGGCAATTCTGATGTCATTGCGCGCCGCAAGCCAACGCCGCGAGGATATCGTCGGCACCTTGCGCACGCAGCAGTTGCGCCAGTCGGTCGCCCAAAGCCTCGTCGTCCTCGGGGCGTCCGCGCAGATCGCCGGCAACCATGCGACGACCATCCGGCGTCGCGACAAAACCACGCAACCACAACTGACCGGCCTCGATCACCGCGTAACCGCCCAACGGCACCTGGCAACTACCGCCAAGCGCACGCGAAAACGCGCGCTCCGCACGCACACACCGCGCCGTATCCTCGTCGTGCAGCGGAGCAATCCAGGCGGCAACCTCGTCGCGCCCGTCGACAATCTCGATACCCAACGCGCCTTGACCGGGCGCCGGCAGCGACAGTTCCGGCGGCAACACGGCGCGAATACGCGATTCCAGTCCGAGCCGGATCAGTCCCGCCGCCGCTAGGATGATGGCATCGTATTGTCCTTCGTCCAGCTTGCGCAGACGCGTATCGAGATTGCCGCGCAAGGGCTCGATGCGCAACTGCGGAAACTTCGCCCGCAGGATCGCCTCGCGACGCAAGCTCGACGTCCCGACGACGGCGCCGGCCGGCAACGCCCCAAGGCTGTCATAGCGGGGCGAGACAAACGCATCACGCGGATTCTCGCGCGCCGAAATCGCGGTCAGGCGAAAGCCTTCCGGCATCTCCATCGGCACATCCTTGAGTGAATGAACGGCGAGGTCGGCTCGCCCTTCCTGCATCGCCACCTCAAGTTCCTTGATGAACAGGCCCTTGCCCCCGATCTGTGATAGCGGCCGGTCGAGGATCTGGTCGCCCCGGGTGGTCATCCCCAGGATTTCGACAGCCGCCGCCGGATACAGTGACGCCAGCCGCGACTGCACATGCTGGGCCTGCCACATGGCCAGGCGGGACTCGCGCGAAGCGATGACGATTTTCTCGGGAGAAGAGGGCAGGGGGGACACGCTGACATCCTTTGCAAGGGCGGAGAAGACGGAGCGGATTGTATCAGTCTCCTCCCCCAAGGCGCAGACCGGCCACCGCGCCCCTCGCCGAATCAGTCGGGCACTTTCTCGGCTCCGCGCGGCCCGAGCAAGGCATTGATCGCCAGCACATCCTCCTCGCCGAGCACGCCAGCCGCCGCCTTGAGCTTCAACCCTTGCAGCAAGGTCTCGTAACGCACCTTGGTCAGGTCGCGCTTCGAGGCATACAACTGCTGCTCGGCATTGAGCACATCAACATTGATACGGATGCCGACGCGATACCCGATCTGATTACCCTTGACCGCCACGACACCCGATTCAACCGCAGAGGTCAGGGCCTCGATCTGGGCAAGCCCGTTGGCGATCGCGGCGAATGCCTGGCGCGCGTCGGTAGCCACCTGTCGGCGCGCTGCTTCAAGATCGGCAAGCGCCTTGCGACGATTGGCGATAGCTTCGGTCACCCGCGCATTCGTCCCGCCGCCAGTAAAAATCGGAATCGTCAGCTGCAGGCCGGTCACGGCCGTCCGGCCCAGCGTGGTGTAATCAGTTGGAATTGCATAGTTTGCGGAAGAATAGTTGCGCCCGAGCGAACTCGTAAAATCGAGTGTCGGCAAGTGATCAGAGCGGTTCTTATTGACCGTCGATTCGGCCGCCGCATAGGCTGCACGACCGGCGCGAACACCCGGGTTGTTCTCGCGTGCCTGATCGACCCACGCCTGTTCGTCATCTGGCTGCGGACGCGGCGCCACAACTCGGGCCTGCAAGGCAGACAACGTCCGGGGCGCCTCACCGACGACCTTGTCGAGTTCGGCGCGTTTGGCCAGGAGTTCGTTGCGCGCCGCCACCCGTTCGGCACGGGCGAGATCAACGCGCGCACGCGACTCGTGCACATCGGTCACGGTTGCCGTCCCCAGCTCAAACCCGCGGCTGGCAATAGCCAGTTGCTCCCCCATCGCCTTGAGTTTTGCTTCGGCGACGAGGATCGACTCCTCGGCGACGACGACATCGAAATAGGCCTGAGCCGAACGCAGGATGAGATCCTGCTCGGCTTGCGCGAAATTCGCCACGGCCTGCTCGACAATCGATTCGGCTTCGGTATAGGCGAAATAGTGTTGCGCCCGAAACACCGGCTGGATCAGCTTGAGCGTCCAGTCCCAGGTACGCACATTGCGACCCAGGGGCTCGGCACTATTAAAGGACGTGCTTGTCTGCATCCGCGTTTCATTGCTGTAGCCCACAATCGACGGCAAAAGCGCCGCACGCGCCTGCGGCAGACGCTGCTCGAGCGCCGCCAGCGTCTCACGCGCAGCAGCAAACGTTTGATCGCTGCTCTGGGCCAGACGGTACACCTCGAGAAAATCGGCCGCCAACGCCACCTGCAAACTGGCAACGACCAGCAAGCCCCCCATGCCGACCTTGAACGGCCGATGCCCCGAAAAGAAAGAGTAGTTCATCGTTCACGCCCGCTTTCCTGAAGAATTTTCTGCACCGGGGAGAGCAGATATTCCGCCACGCTGCGCTGCCCCTGATTGATCTCCGCGACAACTTGCATGCCGGGGACCAGCTTGAAGCGCTGCCCTTGCGCCTCGAGCGCCTGCGACTTCAACCCGATCAGCGCCCGATAGGTCAGTCCCGGCACCGCCGACACCCTGTCCGCGCCCGGCTCCTTCGCCGGAGACCCCGCGCTGTCACTCGCATCTGGGCCGACATGCAGGACCTCGCCATCGAGCATCCCGTACTTCTGGAAGGGATATGCCATCAGCTTGACCTTGGCCGTCTGTCCGACGAATACGAAGCCGACATCGTCATTGCGGACCATGACATCGGCGACCAGCGGCTCATGCTCGGGAACGAGGGAAATGACGACGGTCCCCGGCGAAACCACCGTACCGAGGGTATGGGTGGCGAGTTCCTTGACGACGCCAGCCTGCGACGCCCGGAGTTCCAGCAGATCTGACTTGTGCTGTTGCTTGACAAGTTCCTGCTGCAAGCGACGAAACTGTGCCTCGGCCTCGACGCGCTCGTTTTGCAGATCGGCGCGATACTTCGACATCACCTGTCGCGCCTGTCGGTCGGCCTGCGCCACGCCGGCCGCCAGACCAGCAACCGTTTCCTGCTGGGCGCTCAGGTCGCGCGCCTTTTCGATCGCCTCTCGCTGCTTGTCTCGGACGGCCAACTGCGCAACGAATCCCGATTGCCCCAACTCGACATACGCCGCCGACTGGGCGTCGAGAATAGGCACCACGGCTTCAAGCTTAGCCAGAATTTCCCTGGCCGCCTCGAAATCCCGCCCAGCACGGTTGAATGCCTCGCGCGCCGTCCCGAGAGCATCCTCGAAAAGCCGACGATGCTCGACATACTGGGCCTCGATCCGCCGAAACAGGTCCTCGGGATCGCCCGGCAACGGCAGCAAGCGACGCCCTTCGAGCTCTGCATCGATCCGCCGCAACTGCAGGCGCCGCATGACGAGGTCCGTTTCCAAAGAGCGAAGATCGGCCTCGGCCAACTGCGTATCCATCCGCATCAGGACCTGACCGGCCGCTACCCGCTGCCCCTCGCGAACGAGTATCTCGCGCACGATGCCCGCATCGGCCGGCTGCACGATCTTCACATAGGTTTGCGGAACAAGACGTCCTTCTGCGCTGGCGATGATATCGAGCCGACCGAAAACCGCCCAGCACAAGAGAATGGAGAAAAGACCAAGCACCACGGCCAATACCACCCGCGGCAAGCGCGCCGGCGGCGATTCCTGAATCGACAACAGGCCGGGCGCAAAATCACTCGCCTCCGGAGACAGCGCACGCACGAAGGGACCCATCACATCCCCGCCCGAAAACCACCGCATCGACAGCCTGCGTCAGTACCGCCGCATTCTCCCACCCATGCTCTTTTCATGATTCCTCCATGATGCGATGCGAAGATTCCGCAATCGCGCCAAAAGACGGCAACATCTTCCGAACAGCCTCTGACGCCGTCGGAAAAGACCGAATCAACGCCTTACGTCGAATGCAGAAACACTCTGAAATAGTCGATCCTGCGAAGGCCGCCGGCCGAGAACGCGACACGCCACAATTACCACGAGCAGCCATGCGCAATAGCCAGGCTCTCGCAAAGACCATCAAGCCCGACAAAATGACAAAGGCATTCCCCCCGCCGTACAGAAGGACGGAGGCCGATGCTGCCTTTTAATTCGAGGCCGCCCCCCCCTCGGACTGAGCCCCTCCTGACCGCGCCTCTTCCGGCGAAAATTCGCGAACGATCAGCGCACCGATGTTCTCTGGATCCGGCAGTAGAGTCGAGACCTTGCGTCCGGCGAGAACGGTTTGGCGCAATTCCAGCAACATTTCATCCAGTTGGCCAAATGGCGCCACGGCGTCGATGACCCAGACGTCTTCACCGACGTTCCATTCGTGAGGCGCAAGCTTCGACTGTCCGGTTCGCAGTCTGTCGGCGACGGCCCCGTCGACGAACGCCCAGGAAAAGAATGCACAAGGAAGGCTATCCTTGAGATAGAGGCGGCACTGATCGAGCACGACGGGCGGCAATATCGCCCAATCGATATCGCTCACAAACAGGAACCGGCGAACCGGATCACGTGCGTACAGCCAAAGCGCCGGGCCGAGAATCGGCAGCTTTGCCAAGCCTTTCTTCGCCATTTCAAAAATCGCCGTCACGGCCGCCGGCATTTCTTTTGAATCTTCGACGTTCTGAAGATTATCCGACATGATTCCCCCCCATATTATTGGCGGGCCGACGATCGAACCACGGCCCGCCGATCGCTACAATGACTGCTACAGCTTTGCCGTTCCGGCCTGAATATCTGCCGACGGCTTGAAGGATTGTGCCAGCGTTCCGAAATTAATACTGCCAACTATTTCCTGTGCCGCTGCAAATCCGATCGCGGAAAAGCTGCCATCTTTTCCGAACTGGTAAGACAGGTCTCCGCCTAACGCCGCGCTGTCTGACGACGCCAGATGTTGCGTCAACAAGGCATCGGTCAGCGACCATGCAGACTCCTGTGGATGGGTCGCGCGACGAGCCTTCTCTGCCATGGCCACGGCGGCGGAAAAATCGAAGGTCTCGACCTCATGGCAGAACGGGGCCCCAGTTTCATGCCCTCCGCCGGCCCCGTCAATGACTTGCACCATGGCAACGCGACGATTCGACGGACCGGAAAACCAGCCCGCGAACGAGATCCCGTCACCGCTGCCGATACTCAGCAAAAGATCGGCGCCATGTCGTGAATAGGAGAGATCGGTATAGAAAATCCCCCCGTCGAGCGACAAACTCAGTTGCGTCTTATGCCCGAGTCGGACGACATCGACACCGTCCCCCTTGTTGAACGCGACCACCGTCCGACCCTCGCACTTGCGGAGATCCAGTGTGTCATTGCCTGTTCCTCCGGCGATGAAGTCGTTGCCGCCGCTGACCGTCAAGCAATCGTCTCCGGCGCCGCCAATCAGTACGTTATTGCCACAATCATCGGCCAGCATGTCGTCGCCGTCACCGCCTTCGAGAATGTCATCACCGGCGCCACCGAAAATCTGATCGCTGCCGGCCCCCCCCGCGAGAAGATCGTTTCCGCTGGCGCCGTCGATCACATCGCCACCATCCCCGCCGTAGACTAAATCGCTCCCCGACCCACCGGCAAGGACATCATCCCCACCGCCGCCCTGAAGCGTATCGTTGCCGCCACAGCCCTGCAGGCGGTTGAAGGCGCAATTTCCGACGAGACGATTGTCGAGGCTGTTGCCGACTCCACTGATCGCCGCACTTCCGGTCATGACGAGATTTTCCAGATTGGCGCCAAGCGTCAGGCTGACACTCGCCATGACGGTATCGTTGCCTTCACCGGCATACTCGACAATCAGGTCGCCGGTCTGATCGACAACGTAAGTGTCATTCCCGACACCGCCGATCATCGTATCCGCACCAACACCTCCATCGAGCGTATCGCTCCCAGCAGCCCCCGTCAGTACATTGGCGGCCACATTGCCGATCAATCGATTGTCATTATCGTTACCGGACGCGTCGATCGCCGCAACGCCGGTCAAGATCAGGTTCTCGACGTTGGCAACCAGCGTCAGGCTCAGCGACGACCGTATCGTGTCGGCCCCCTCTCCGGCGAATTCGACCACACGATCGCCAAGCGATTCGACGATGTAAACATCATCACCACCAGCGCCGATCATCGTATCGGCTCCAGCGCCGCCATCAAGCACATTGCCGAGCGCGTTGCCGGTCAGCACGTTTGCAGCCGCATTGCCCGACGCATCAAGCGCACTGCCGCACAGAATGAGATTCTCGACATTGGCAGACAAGGCAAGACTGATCGAGGACAGCACGGCATCGCCTCCTTCTCCGGCAGCCTCGCTAACGACATCGCCGACATCATCGACGAAATACACGTCATCGCCGATGCCGCCGACCATAATATCCGCGCCCTTGCCGCCGTCGAGCGTATCGTTGCCGGATCCGCCGCGCAACGTATTGGCAGACGCATTCCCGCGCACCACATTGTTAAGGGCGTTGCCGGTGCCATCGGTTGCTGCAGATCCGATCAGGGTCAGATTCTCCACATTGGCCGACAGCGTATAACTCACCGATACCTTGACGGTATCGAGGCCTCCGTCAAGCGCCTCGACGACCACATCGCCAGCGTCATCGATGAGGTAACAGTCATCGCCCGCGCCACCAAACATTGTGTCGGCACCGGCGCCGCCATCGAGCACGTTGTTAGCCGCATTTCCAGTGATGACATTCGCTAGCGCATTGCCGGCACCATCGGTCGCTGCCGATCCGGTCAGCATCAGATTCTCGACATTGGCCGACAGCGTATAACTCACCGACGCCTTGACGGTATCGCCCCCCTCATCGACGGCCTCGACGACCACATCGCCAGCGTCATCGACGAGGTAAGTATCATCGCCCGCGCCAGCGACCATCGTATCGGCCCCGGCACCGCCATCGAGCACGTTATTGGCCGCATTTCCCGTAATGACGTTCGCGAGCACATTACCGGCACCATCGATCGCGGCATTCGCGGTCAGCACAAGCTTCTCGACATGGGCCGACAGCGTATAACTCACCGCCGCCTTGATCGTATCGACGCCTCCGTCAAGCGCCTCGACGACCGCATCGCCAGCGTCATCGACGATGTAAGTATCACCACCCGCGCCACCGACCATCGTATCGGCCCCGGCGCCGCCATCGAGCACGTTATTGGCCGCATTTCCGATAATGACATTCACGAGCGCATTGCCTGCGCCGTCGATCGCTGCCGATCCGCTCAGCGTCAGGTTCTCGACATGGGCCGACAGCGTATAACTCACCGACGCATTAACCGTATCGACGCCACCGTCAAGCGCCTCGCCGACCACATCGCCAGCGTCATCGACGATGTAACTATCATCACCCGCGCCGCCCACCATCGTATCTGCATCGGCGCCGCCATCGAGTACGTTATTGGCCGCATTTCCGGTGATGATGTTCGCAAGCGTATTACCGGCACCATCGATCGCTGCGTTCGCGGTCAGCGTAAGATTCTCGATATTGGCCGACAGCGTACAACTCACCGAGGCCTTGATTGTATCGACGCCTCCGTCAAGCGCCTCGACGACCACATCACCAATGTCATCGACGAAGTAAGTATCATCGCCAGCGTCACCGACCATCGTATCGGCCCCGCTCCCGCCATCGATCGAATCCCTGCCTTCACCGCCGCTCAAGCTATTGGCGGCAACGTTTCCGGTCAGCACATTATCAAGCGCATTTCCAATACCGTCGATTGCCGCCATGCCAAGCAGATGCAAGTTTTCGACATTCTCGGCCAGCACGACACTCACCGAAGAAAGCACCGTGTCGTTACCGCCGTCCAACGCCTCGACCACCACATCCCCGGCATCATCGACGACATAAATGTCATCGCCAGCACCACCGACCATCGTATCGCCCCCTGCACCACCGTCGAGCAGGTTACCCCCGCGATTTCCCGTAATGACATTCGCAAGCTCGTTGCCGACACCATCGATCGCTGCCGATCCGATCAGCGAGAGATTCTCGACATTGGCCGACAGCATATAACTCACCGACGCCCTGCCCGAATCGACACCGGCATCCGCCGCTTCGACAACCACATCACCGATGTCATCGATAAGGTAGATGTCATCGCCATCGCCGCCGACCAGGGTATCGGCACCGCGATTGCCATCCAGAGTGTCGTCACCGCCGCCGCCGGAAAGTAGGTTCCTCCCCCAATTGCCGACAATGCGATTGGCGCTGTCGTTGCCCGTCCCTGTGAGTGCCGAGGTCCCCTCCAAAGTGAGATTCTCGAGCGCGTCTCCAAGAACATAGCCATCAAGCGTCGTGCGAACGGTATCGATTCCTCCATCCGCGAACTCCATCACCACGTCCTCGGCATCGACGCCGTCATAGACATCGTCGCCCCGCCCACCGATCATCGTATCGGCCCCGGGACCGCCGATCAGCGTATCCGCGCCGACACCGCCATCCAGAAGATCGTCACCGCTACCGCCATCGAGAAGGTCGTCTCCGTCGCCACCGAAGAGCGCGTCGGCGCCACTCTCGCCGAACAACTGATCGCTGCCGCCATCGCCGGACAACACATCGTTGCCCGCGCCGCCATCGACAAGGTCGGTCCCCGACCCCGCAAACACGACGTCATTGCCGAGTTCGCCGAACACGACATCGTCGCCGTCGCCACCGAAGACAATGTCGTTCCCCGCGCCGGCATACACCACGTCTGCGCCATCGCCGGCGAAGACGAGATCGTTATCGCCCCCCGAGTAGACAAGATCGTCGCCGCCACCGGCGTCGACAACATCATTGCCGGCATCATCGAAGACAACATCGGCACCGTCGCCGGCAACGATCACCGAATCGCCGTTCGTTCCTAGCAAGAGGTCGTTCCCCTCGGTTCCGTCGATCTCGGCAAGCGGCGAAAACGCGGGACGCGCGGCAGTTCCGGTCGAACCGTCCGTATGATGGATCAGCACCTCGTCCGTCACCGCGAAAGTCACATCGGCGGCGGCGATCCGACTGCCATCGCTCATCAGCGCCGTCGTCTCGCCATGAATGACATTGCCATTGGAGGTGGAAAACCGCCCATCACTGGCCAAGCCGATTTCCACGACCCCTGCCGCCTTCAACGAAACGACTTCACCGGTTTCAGACACACCGTTGCCATTGGCATCGCGCCAGACCTTCAGGCGATTCCAGAGCGTATCGAGAGCGCTGAGCTTACCGTCGCCGTTGCTGTCGAAGGCCCGCAACCCCTCCAGATCGGTCTGCGCGCCGGCGGCGTAATCCTTGAAGCTGATCTCTTGCCGCCCGGCAATCATGCCATCGCCGTTGGCGTCATATGCCAGCAGGCCATCGCCGCCTTGAACCCACCCCATGCGATACTGCCAGCCGTCGCCCTTGATGTCATAGAAGGCCTGACTCGCCTGAGCACTCGTCAGGGCGATACCATCGCGATCGAGGTCGAGCACGACAGGCCCCCCCTCCCCGCCTCCTTCGCCACCACCGCCCTCTCCGCCGCCGCTACCACCCTCTCCACCACCACTGCCACCTTCTCCACTCCCCTCGCCGGCACCTTCGCCCTCGCCTTCCGACTCTCCATCACCACCATCACCGTCGCCATCGCCGTCGTCACCATTATCTGCATCGACACACACGAGACTGCGGTCGTTGCAGGTTGCCAGCACGAGGCGTAGATCGGCGTCATAGGCCGGACTTCCAGGTGGCCACCATGCGTGATTGAGCGACCACATCTGACGGCCGCTACTCCAATTCATGGCGATCAGGCGCCCACACGGACGCCCGTCATTCCACTGCTCTGTGTTCACGAACAAACGGTTATTGGCGAGATCGAGCGCGGGCGTTGCATGCACGCTGGAATCCTGGCGCCAACGCCAGACGGGCTCGCCGCGTTCGGCGTCGAGGCGGGTCACGGTGCCGTCATAACATCCGAACACCACGCTTCCGTCCGCATATTGCAAGGACTGGACGATACCTTTGAGCGGATCGGCAAGGCTGTCATAGCGCCATACGATGGCGCCATCTCCAGCGTCATGCTTCCATAAGCGCGCATGATCATCGGCGACAAACACCGCATCTTCTGCGATCACAGGCACCGACTTTCGGCGCGCAACTACTTTGTCATTGAGCCGGTAGCGCCACCACAGAGGCGCCTCGACGAATTCCGGACAATCTCCTCTCATCATTGGCGGCTTTGCGTCAAAGCAGTCGCGCGACAGTCCGATGTCATGGCGACGGAATAGCGAGAGCACTGGATAGCGACCCAGCGACAATTGCCGGGAGCCGAGCGGCTGCCACATATCGAAAAAAACGAATACCGCCCGGATATCGAGAACGTGCCCGTCCGCACTTAGCGCTCGCTCGACGAGCGGAACCGCTGTTCCACCCTCCATGAAATCGTCCATGACGACTGCACGTGCCCCCACCGCTACCGGGCGCCCTTCGACCCAGCGCTTCTGATGGTGTCTCTTGCGCCGATCGCGCACCATCAGAAAGGTCAGCGCGATGTCATCGGCGAGCGCCGCCATCGCCACACTCGCCAGCAGGGGCGCCGCCCCGTACCCCGGGCCGACCAGAACCTCCGGACAGAATGGCCGGATGATCTTCCAGATGAGGCGCCCGGTCACCTCTAACGTCCGTGCATCGCTGAGCAAACGACGAAAGTCGAAGATCGGCCCGGCTCCCATGCGCAACGCATGACGAAGAATGAGGTCCCGCAAATCATCCCACGCTGCCTCCTGGCGAACACTCGCCAAGGCCTGCCCGGCGCGATCGGTCGCGTCCGTCATTCCACCGCTCATGGCTTGGCCCCAGCCACACCGCCCCCCGCCTCGGGACAGCACACGCTCTCATCGTCGGAACCGCTGCCGATTCGCACGCGGACGTCTATCTTCAGGGAGCGCGGCAGCGCATGGGTTATGAACAGCATCGTCACACGGCCACGCAGTTGATTGATGGTCGCCGCGAAGTGTTCGGCGGTCACCGGATCAAGCGCGCTGGTCGCTTCGTCGAAAATCAGCACTTTCGGCCGTTTGAGCAAAGCCCGCGCAATCGCCAGCCGTTGCTTCTGCCCACCAGAAAGACCGACACCACGCTCACCGATCCGAGTCTGGTAGCCTTGCGGAAGCTGTTCAATCACCTCATGGATTTCGGCCATGCGGCAAGCCGCGACGACGGCGTCGAAATCTGCATGCGGATTCGCCATCATGAGGTTGTCGTATAGCGGCCCAGAGAACAGCGTTGTTTCCTGCGGCACCACCCCAAAAGTCGCGCGCAGCTCGTTGGCGGACAAATGGCGAATGTCATTGTCGTCGATCCGGATCGTTCCCGCGGTCGGCAGATAGAATCCGAGCAGCAGCTTGGCCAGTGTACTTTTCCCGGAACCGGACGGACCGGTAATCGCAACGGTGCTCCCCGGCGAGACATCGAGATCGAATCCCTCGTAGAGAAAGGGCCGGGCATCGTCATAACGAAACGCCAGCCCACGGATCTGGATTTTGCCGGCACCTTCTCGCGTACGGGTTGGCCGGATCGAATACGGCTCCGACGGCGCGTTCATGATGTCGCCGAGACGCCGAACCGAGAGGCTGGCCTGCTGAAACTGCTGCCACAGCCCGACCAGGCGCAGCATCGGCTGCGACACGCGCCCGGCAAACATCTGGAATGCCACCAACATGCCGATCGTCAGATCGCTGCCGCGCATCACCTGATACGCACCAACCACAAGGATCAGAACGGTCATAAGTTGCTCGACCGTATTGGCAATGACGTTATAGGTGTTGCTGGTTTGCTTCAGGCGAAAGCCGGCGCGCAGATAGTCGGCAAGATAGTTTCCGTAACGCTCGTTCAGCAACGGCTCCATCTGCAGGCTCTTCACCGTCTCGATCCCTGCCACATACTCGGTGATGAACGCCTGATTGCGTGCCCCAAGATGGAACTGGTCATCGAGGCGTGCCCGGAAGACCGGCGCCACCGTCAGACTGATGGCCACGACAACACCAATCAGCGCCAGGGCAACGCAGGTCAAGCTGACGCTGTAATAGAACATGATCGCCACGAAGATGCAGAGAAAGGGAAGGTCGAGCATTAAGGTGATCGCCGCGCCAGCGATAAATTCACGGATCGTTTCCACCCCGTTCAGACGCGCGGCGATGACGCCCGTCGGGCGATGCTCGAAATAGCGCGGCGGCAACTTGAACAAGTGATCGAAAACGGCCGCGCCGAGAACGGCATCGACGCGATTGCCGGTATGCAACACGAGAAACTGACGCACCCAAGTCAGTATCGACGAGAAGATCATGAAGATGCACAGCCCTATACCGATCACGATCAGAGTGCTTTCGCTGCGATGCACCACGACCTTGTCGATAATCGTCTGGGTGAATAACGGCGTCGCCAACGCAAGCAACTGGATCGTGAGCGAAGCAAGCAGCACGTCTCGCCACACCCGTCCATGACGTGCGAGTTCCGGCATGAACCAGCGAAAGCCGAACGACCGCCCCGACGCATCGCCATCCGGATCTGCCGGCGTCTCGACCTCCTGGCTCAGCAGATAGGCGGTCCCGAGGTAGCTCTGGGCGAAGACATCGGAAGACTGCTGCACCACCGTCTCGCCGCCCGGCACCAGCATGAGGACTTTGTCATCATCGGCATCGACGATGATTGACAAGCTGAATTCCCGCGAAGCGCCATGGATTGACCCGGAAGGAGCGCCATCTGGCATCCCGCGCATGACGACAAGCGCGGGGAGTGGCATTGCCTTCACTGACTCTGCGGCCACCTGCCGCCGTCCTATCCGGAACCCGAGGGCACGGGCGGCCCGGATGAGCGCCTCCTCCCCATGCGGCGGTGGAAACTGACGCAACAACAACTGCGGATCGTAAGGAATGCGGCGCAGCGCGCAAAAACTGCCAAGACTCCAGACGAAATCGCCGACACCAAAGCTGTATGCCCCGACCCTCCCACCCCTCGCCGATGCCGGCAAACGCCGAAACCAGCGCAATAGACCGTTCACCATCGTCACGATCCTGCAACGCCGACGATCGGACGCAGCTTGAACGCGAGACACACGGCCAGCACGATGTGCCCATGGCTGTTCTCGACCACGATCCGGCACAGACGCCACGCAGGACGCCACCAAACGCGTTGTTTTGTTTTCTCCATACCCCACCCGGTCTGCGTTGCGCGGCTACGGCCTGTTCAGCCCGCCCGAAGCCACGTCGCGCTCAATTGCACATTTCGTACATATTTCACGAACCAGGTATTGTATTTTTTACGAGGGCGCAATCAAACTGTCAGATATATCAGGTCTATAAATCATGACCTTGTATTATTATCGGCACCATTTTGCGCGCCATCACCACAAGACAAAAAAGCAAAATACGTCGCCTCGGGACAAGGCAATATCAGGCGACACCGGGGCGCTCACGCCACCGACAATGCCGCTCTCAGCCAAGCAGCGGATCTTTCAATAGCCCGGCGCGATGGCGAACCCATGACTACCCGGACCGGTCGCACTGCAGTACGATCACAAGCCTCGCGCATGAACGGAACCTTCCAGGAAAAAAAGGGTCACACAAAAAACACGAAATTTCGCATTACAGCAGAACATTTCATATTGCGAAAAATCGACCTTCGGCGTGTCGCCTGTCGCACGAATCTTCCGAATGAAGATGCGCGGCTGTCGGCCACCCTATCAACCGGTCCTCAGGAGAACATGCATGGCACCGCAAACCAATAACATCCCCGCCGTCGCCGACACAGACGCCGATCCGCAGGAAACGCGCGAATGGCTCGACGCGCTTGCCGCCGTCCTGGAGAACGAAGGCCCCGAACGTGCCCACTTCCTGATCGAACAGATGATCGGACAGGCGCGCGAAAAAGGCATCGACCTGCCCTACAGCGCGACGACCGAATACATCAACACGATTTCGACCGAGCGACAGCCGAACTACCCTGGCGACCCCGACATCGAAATTCGCATCCGCAACTACATCCGCTGGAACGCTCTGGCGATGGTCATGCGCGCCAACAAGAACACCAACGTCGGCGGCCACATCGCTTCGTTCGCCTCGTCCGCCGCGCTCTATGACGTCGGCTTCAACTGGTTCTGGCGCGGACAGGACGACCCTTCGGGCGGCGACCTCGTCTTCTTCCAGGGTCACTCGGTCCCGGGCGTCTATGCGCGCGCGTTCCTGATGGGACGGCTGAGCGAGGACCAGATCAACCATTTCCGCCAGGAAGTCGATGGCAAGGGCCTTTCCTCCTACCCGCACCCCTGGCTGATGCCGGATTTCTGGCGCTTCCCGACCGTTTCCATGGGACTCGGCCCGATCCAGGCGATTTACCAGGCGCGCTTCATGAAATACATGGAGAGCCGCAACTTCATCCCGGCCAACGACCGCAAGGTCTGGGCCTTCCTCGGCGACGGCGAAACCGACGAAGTCGAGACGCTCGGCGCCATCGGCATGGCCGCCCGCGAACGGCTCGACAACCTGATCTTCGTCATCAACTGCAACCTGCAGCGGCTTGACGGCCCGGTACGCGGCAACGGCAAGATCATCCAGGACCTCGAAGGTCAGTTCCGCGGTGCCGGCTGGAACGTCATCAAGCTGATCTGGGGGCGCTTCTGGGACCCACTCTTCGCACGCGATACCAAGGGCATTCTCAAGAAGCGCATGATGGAGGTGGTCGACGGCGAATACCAGACCTACAAGGCCAAGAACGGCGCCTACGTGCGCGAACACTTCTTCAACACGCCCGAACTCAAGGCGCTCGTCGCCGACTATACCGACCGCGAACTCTTCGAACTCAACCGCGGCGGCCATGACATCTTCAAGATTTTCGCAGCGTTCAAGGCGGCTGCGGAGCACAAGGGCCAACCGACGCTGATCCTGGCCAAGACGGTCAAGGGGTATGGCATGGGCGAATCGGGCCAGGCGATGAACATCTCGCACCAGCAGAAGAAACTCGACCGCGAGGCGCTGATCGGCTTCCGCGACCGTTTCAAGCTGCCGGTACCCGACGACAAGATTGACGAACTGCCCTACCTGCGCTTTGCCGAGAATTCCGAGGAATACAAATACATGCACGAGCGCCGCGCCGCGCTCGGCAGTTACCTGACACGCCGGCGCACGCACGCGGCACCGCTCGAAGTGCCGCCGCTCTCGGCCTTCGAGCCACTGCTCAAATCTTCCGGCGAGGGCCGCGAGGTGTCGACAACGATGGCCATCGTCCGCCTGCTCAACATCCTGCTCAAGGACAAGCAGATCGGCAAGCGCGTCGTCCCGATCGTCCCCGACGAATCCCGCACCTTCGGCATGGAAGGCCTGTTCCGTCAGATCGGCATCTGGAACCAGCAAGGCCAGAACTACGTCCCCGAAGACCACGACCAGCTGATGTTCTACAAGGAGTCGAAGACCGGCCAGGTGCTGCAGGAAGGCATCAACGAAGCCGGGGCGATGAGCGACTGGATCGCGGCGGCGACCGCCTACTCGGTGCATAACGAGCAGATGATCCCGTTCTACATCTGCTACTCGATGTTTGGCCTGCAGCGCACCATGGACCTCTATTGGGCCGCCGCCGACCAGCGCGCGCGCGGCTTCCTGATCGGCGGCACTGCCGGCCGCACGACGCTCAACGGCGAAGGCCTGCAGCACGAGGACGGCCACTCGCTGATCCTCTCCGGCCTGATCCCGAACTGCATCAGCTACGATCCGACCTTCGCCTACGAAGTTGCCGTCGTCATGCAGGACGGCATGCGCCGGATGTTCGCCGAACAGCAGGACGTGTTCTATTACATCACTGTCATGAACGAGAACTACGAGCACCCGGAAATGCCGGCCGGCGCCGAGCAGGACATCGTCAAGGGTCTCTATCTCTTCCGCAACGGCGCCGAGGGCAACGCAAAAACGCCGCGCGTGCAGTTGCTCGGCTCCGGCACGATCTTCCGTGAGGTCATCGCCGCCGCCGAACTGCTCAAGGCCGACTGGGGCGTCGATGCCGACCTCTGGGGTTGCCCGAGCTTCAGCGAACTCGCGCGAGACGGCAACGACGCCGCGCGCTGGAACCTGCTGCATCCGACCGAAATGCCGCGCCAGTCGCACGTCGCGCAGCGCCTCGGCGGCACCCGCGGCCCGATCGTCGCCGCCACCGACTACGTCCGCCTCTATGCCGAACAGATTCGTCCGTTCATCGACCGCCGCTACGTCACGCTCGGCACCGACGGCTTCGGCCGCTCCGACACGCGCGAGGCGCTGCGCCGCTTCTTCGAGGTGGATCGTTACTGGGTGACTGTCGCCGCGCTGAAGGCACTGGCCGACGACGGCGTCATTGCCGCAAGCACGGTTGCCGAAGCCATCGCAAAATACGGAATCGACATCAACAAGCCGAATCCGCTGACGGTATAACCAGGGAGAACCGCACATGAGTCAGCTTACCGAAATCAAGGTCCCGGACATCGGTGATTACACCGACATTCCGGTCATCGAACTCTGCGTCGCCGTCGGCGACACGGTGGCGATCGACGACGCGCTCGTCACGCTCGAATCCGACAAGGCGACGATGGACGTGCCGGCCTCATCCGCCGGCATCGTCAAGGAACTGCGCGTCAAGCTTGGCGACCGCGTCTCGCAGGGCAGCGTCGTTGCCGTCGTCGAGGCCGCCGGCGCTGCCGCCGCACCATCCGAGCCAGTCGCGTCGGTTGTCCCGCCGCCCGCCGCCACGCCGCCCGCGCCAGCCGTAGCGAAAGCCGCGGCTGCCACGCCGACACCGGTTGCCGCACCCGCCAATCTGCCACCGGCCGCCCCGCCGATCCCGACCTCGCCGAACGCGCCGATCACCCACACCCATGCCAGCCCGTCGGTACGCCTGCTGGCGCGCGAACTCGGCGTGACGCTGACGCAAGTACCCGCCTCGGGTCCGAAAGGTCGCATCCTGCGTGAAGACGTCATCGCCTACGTCAAGGGCGCCATGCTGTCCGGCCCCGCTACCGTCGCAGCCGCCGCCCCGACGCCTGCCGGCGCCAGCCTCGGCGGACTCGATCTCCTGCCCTGGCCGAAGGTCGACTTCGAGAAGTTCGGCCCGATCGAGCGCCAGCCGCTCTCGCGCATCAAGAAGATTTCCGGCCAGAACCTGGCGCGCAACTGGGTGATGATCCCGGCCGTCACCTACCACGACGAAGCCGACATCACCGAGCTGGAGGCCTTCCGCCTGCAGCTCAACAAGGAAAACGAGAAAGGCGGCGCCAAGATCACGATGCTTGCCTTTGTCATCAAGGCCTGCCAGATCGCGCTCGCCAAATACCCGGAATTCAACAGTTCGCTCGACGGCGACACCCTGATCCTGAAGAAGTATTTCAACATCGGCTTCGCCGCCGACACGCCAAACGGCCTCGTCGTCCCGGTCATCAAGAACGTCGATCAGAAATCGGTGAGCCAGCTCGCCGTCGAATGCGGTGAACTCGCCAGGAAGGCGCGCGACGGCAAGCTCGGCCCGGCCGACATGAGCGGCGCCGGCTTCACGATTTCAAGCGTCGGCGGCATCGGTGGCACCAGTTTCTCGCCGATCGTCAACGCGCCCGAAGTCGCCATCCTCGGCGTTTCCAAGTCGGTGATGAAACCGGTCTGGAACGGCGAGACCTTCGTCCCGCGCCTGATCCTGCCGCTCTCGCTCTCTGCCGATCACCGCGTCATCGACGGCGCGCTCGGCACGCGCTTCAACGCCTATGTCGCGCAACTGCTCTCCGACATGCGTCGGGCATTGGTCTGAGAGGAACCGACATGAGCCAACTCATCGAAATCAAGGTTCCCGACATCGGCAATTTTCATGACGTCCCGATCATCGAACTGGCCGTCAAGCCCGGCGACGCCGTCAAGGCCGAGGATCCGCTGCTGACACTCGAATCGGACAAGGCCACCATCGACATTCCCAGCCCTTGTGACGGCGTCATCACCGCCTTCAAGGTCGCCGTCGGCGACCGCGTCTCGGAAGGCACGATCGTCGCAATCATCGACGCTGCTGGTGCCACGGCCGCCGCAAGCGCAGAACCCGCCGCTGCGACGCCCCCCGCCGCACCGGCTGCCGCGCCCGCTGCACCGGCAGCCGCATCCGCGCCGACGCCATCGGCATTTTCAGGCGCGGCCGACATCGACTGCGACATGCTCGTTCTCGGCGCCGGCCCCGGCGGTTATTCGGCCGCGTTCCGCAGCGCCGACCTCGGCCTCAAGACCGTGCTCGTCGAACGTTACGGCACGCTCGGCGGCGTCTGCCTCAATGTCGGCTGCATCCCCTCCAAGGCATTGCTGCACGTCACCGCGGTACTCGACGAAACGAAGCACCTCGCCGACTGCGGCGTCACCTTCGCACCGCCGCAGATCGACATCGACGCCCTGCGCGCGCACAAGGCCAAGGTCGTCAAGAAACTGACCACCGGTCTCGTTGGCATGGCCAAGGCACGCAAGGTCGAGGTCGTGCGCGGCCTCGGCCGCTTCCTCGACGCGCATCACCTCGAAGTCGCCGTCACCGATGGCAAGGGCCAGGATACGACCGGCGCCAAAAAAGTGCTGCGCTTCAAGCAGTGCATCGTCGCTGTCGGTTCGTCGGCGGTGCATCTGCCCTTCATTCCGGAAGACCCGCGCATCGTCGACTCGACCGGCGCGCTCGAACTGCGCACGGTCAATGGCGCCATTCCGAAAAAGTTGCTCGTCATCGGCGGCGGCATCATTGGCCTCGAAATGGCCACCGTCTACTCAAGCCTCGGCACCAAGGTCGACGTCGTCGAAATGCTCGACGCGATCATGCAGGGACCGGATCGCGACGCTGTCAAGGTCTGGGAAAAGCAGAACGGGCACCGTTTCGAACGCGTCATGCTGAAGACCAAAACCGTTGCCGTCGACGCCCGCGAAGACGGTCTCTGGGTCAAGTTCGACGGCGAAAATGCGCCTTCGGCCGACGCCGTGCGTTATGACATGATCCTGCAGTCGGCCGGACGCCGGCCGAACGGTTCAAAGGTTGCCGCCGAGAATGCCGGCGTCGCCGTCGACGAACGCGGCTTCATCCCGGTCGATACGCAGATGCGCACCAATGTACCGCACATCTTCGCCATCGGCGACGTCGTCGGCAATCCGATGCTGGCGCACAAGGCGGTGCATGAAGCGCACGTCGCCGCCGAAGTCGCAGCCGGGCAGAAAACCGGCTTCGATGCCACAGTCATTCCTGGCGTCGCCTACACGCACCCGGAAGTCGCGTGGGTTGGCGTCGGCGAAGACCAGGCCAAGCGCGAGGGACGTTCGATCGAAACCGCCAAGTTCCCGTGGGCGGCATCGGGCCGCGCCATCGCCAACGGTGCCGAGTACGGATTCACCAAACTCGTCTTCGACGCCGAAACGCATCGCGTCATTGGCGGCACGATCGTCGGCCCCTCGGCCGGTGACATGATCGGTGAAATTGCGCTGGCCATCGAGATGGGCGCCGACGCCGTCGACATCGGCAAAACGATCCATCCGCACCCGACGCTCGGCGAAACGATCGGGATGGCAGCCGAAGTCGCTCACGGCAGTTGCACGGACATCCCGCCTGCACGCAAGCGCTGAGGCGAAGATTCAGCACGCAACGCACCGGCCGCTGCACGCGCCGGTGCGTTTTTATTTTTGCGACCAAAGCGCCGTCCGGATCGATCGACACCGGGATATGACGTTGTCGATACAGTGCACTCCGCTGCAACCTGCCGCGTTCACCGGGCCTGCAGCACGCAGCTCCACACCAGAACGACGTTGAACAGCGCCAGCAACACCGCGGCGCTGCCAATATCCTTGGCGCGTTTCGACAGGTGATGACGATCGAGCGAGATGCGATCAACCGCCGCCTCGATCGCCGAATTCACCAGTTCAACGATCAGCACCAGCAGGACGCTGGCGATCATCAGGGCGCGGCCAATCCCGCCCACCGACAACACAAAGCTTGTCGGAATCAAGACCGCCGCCAGCAACGCTTCCTGGCGAAACGCATCTTCGCAGCGCAAAGCCTCGCGCAGACCCGAAAGACTGTAGTGCAAGGCGTTCCACATACGCCTCAGGCCAGTCTTGCCCTTAAATGGACTCTCTTCCGCCACAAACACCCTTTCCTGTAATTTCCGCAAAACAGCGCGGCATCAGATGCGAGGACTTAACGGCATCGACGGCGTGCAGACGCTGCCGCGATGAACCAATTCGAGCCGACCGTCGAGGTGCTCGACGATGGCCGTGCAACTATCGACCCTGTCGCCGCAA
Organism: uncultured Propionivibrio sp.; assembly: GCF_963666255.1. Classification (NCBI taxonomy): domain Bacteria; kingdom Pseudomonadati; phylum Pseudomonadota; class Betaproteobacteria; order Rhodocyclales; family Rhodocyclaceae; genus Propionivibrio; species uncultured Propionivibrio sp. The sequence continues at coordinate 326,037 of NZ_OY762656.1, forward strand.
TTGGCGTAGGTCATTCCGTCGATATCCCGAATCGTCGCCCAATGAATGTGACCGCAGATAATCCCATCGAGTCCGCGCAGGCGCGCGGCGCAGGATTTTCTGCACGAAGGTAAGCTGTGCCTCGGTCCACACGACATGGCGCTGCAGAGCCCAGAAATCGACGATATCCCCCACCAGAAAAACGCTCTTCGCCTCGTAGTCACGGAGAAAATCGAGCAACCGTCGTGCCTGGCAGGCACGTGTTCCGAGATGGATATCCGAGAGAAAGATGGATCGAACCGCTGGCATGGCGCGCATGGTGCCGTGCCCATGTTACGCCGCTGCGTCGGCGGCATGACATTAGTGTTGCAACGGAAAGAAATGCAACTGGCCAACAAGATCGCGACCGGAGCAAGCGTGACGCATGAGTCAACGATCGCCGTCACGTGCGCCACCGGCTGGCATCATCCCGCAACTGCCGCCGCACTGTCTGCGACACGACAACATTTCTAGATGATCCGACGTTCGAATATGAAATTACGTGTGACACCCGCTTCATAAACGCTCACCTGCCGGTGCCAACGAAACACTTCCGATGGCACATTACCAACAGGCAATACCATTCCGATGCGCAAACGGCATTCGGACGCCCGGCAATGCCGGGACGCCCGAATGCCGCAAGATCATTACACCATCGCATTTGCGGCATAAATCGCCGTGACGCGACCCTGGTAGTCAGCGGGCGCCAATGTCGTCCCTGCCGGTGGCGCCGCCATCTGCGCCATCGCGCTGATCAGGTTACTGACGGTGGCGTCGGCATGCCACTGCAGCATCACGTCCCCGTAGGCAAGCTGACGCGCCCTCGACGACACTTTGGAAATGGCCGTATCTCCATAGTCTTCGGTCGCCCACGACAACGCGCAGACGATTGCATCGGCATTGGCGGCTGCCAGCACCTTGCCATCGCTCGACACGAAGCGTTCAACCTGGTACTGCGTGCCGGCATAGTGGTTCTGGATCGTCACCTTGTTGGTCGGGTTGTTGCCGCTCGCATCCTGACTGCCCATGATGTCGATGACAAGGTCATTGCCACTTCGCCGGAACCACAGCTGATCGGCACGCGCGTCGATGAACAGCGTGTCGCGGTTTCCCGCGGACGCATCGTTCTCGACGATCAGGTCGGCGCCGCAACCGCGATCGAAGCGGTAGATATCGTTGCCAGCACCTCCGTACAAAGTATCGTTGCCGCCCGCGCCATACAGGATGTCGTTGCCTTCATACCCCTCCAGAACGCTCCCCCAGTCGTTGCCCCACAGCACGTTATTGAGCGTGTTGCCGTGCAGATTCATCACCGCCCCGACGCGGTTGCTGGCGACCGCTGCCTCGACCTCCTGCCCCCAGGGCGGTTCGCCCCAACCGCCGGACAGCGCGTAGCCGCCCCAACCGGCTGCCGCCGCCGTATCGATCAGCAGCGTATCGATCCCGCCGCCCGCCGCCTCGATGATTTTGTCGCCATACTTGTCGTCGATGACATAGACATCGTTTCCGGCACCGCCGATCATCGTATCCAGCCCGGCTCCACCGTCGAGCACGTCGTTCCCGGCGCCGCCGAGCAGCGAGTCGTTGCCATCGCCGCCGTCCAGCGTGTCATTGCCGCCCTGCCCGTAAAGATGGTTGGCGCCGCTGTTGCCGGTGATCACGTTAATCAGCGCATTGCCGGTCCCGTCGATGTTTGCCCCCCCTGTCAAGGTCAGATTCTCGATGTCGCCGCGCACCTGTGCTCCGGGCTGAAGGCTGAAGCTGATCGAACTCTCCACCGTATCGATCCCGGAACTGTAGATTTCATCGACGGCATCCCTGGAATTATCGACACGATACAGATCGTCGCCGTTCCCGCCCGCCATCCGATCCTCACCTGCGCCGCCGTCCAGCGTGTCGTTGCCGGCCCCGCCCGACAGCCCGTCATTGCCAGCCCCACCGGATAGCGAGTCGTCCCCGTCCAGCCCGAACAGACCGTCGTTCCCCGAACCTCCGATCAGCGTATGGTTCGACGACGTCACCACCTGGATCGCCAGCGACGGGTCGTAGCACCGCTTCCCGCCAGACTGAAGATCGCCACCTGGCAGATAAGCGTTACCGCAGTCCTTGCCGAAGCAAGGCTGGATTCTTATCGTCAGAATTTAGAAGTCCGGATCTGACATCGACTACCGTAAAAAACAATCGGCGCGCGATTGCTAGACCTCGGGGGAAACGCCCCGAACATGATGTTGAGGATCTTTTTGGTCCATTGCCCTTACTGGTATTTTTGACAGGCAAGCAGACTTTATGTCTTTGGGGAGTAAAAACATATTAACTATTTAACGACTTCTCCAATATTTATGACATTTCTTGCGTCAGCCTCTCCCGCGATTCGCATGACGACCTGCTCGACGTGCAAGCGCACCACGGCACCGCTGTGCGCTTCCGGTCCATTCCGATAAAATGTGCGCTTCATTTACCGCGAATCTTCCCAAAATGACTCAGGATGAACTCAAACAAGCGGTCGCCGAAGCGGCACTCGTGCATGTCGTCGAAGGCCGCCTCGTCGGTGTCGGCACCGGTTCAACGGCACGCTTGTTCATTGAGGCGCTCGCCGGCATCAAGGACCGCATCGCCGGCGCCGTCGCCAGCTCCGAGGACACGCGTCGCCGCCTCGAAGGCCACGGCATCCGCGTTTACGACCTCAACGAAGTCACCGACCTGCCCGTCTATATCGACGGCGCCGACGAAATTACTGCCGAAATGCACATGATCAAGGGCGGCGGCGGCGCGCTGACGCGCGAGAAGATCGTCTCCGCCGTCGCGCAGAAGTTCGTCTGCATCGTCGACGGCACGAAGTATGTCGATGTACTCGGCCGCTTCCCGTTGCCGGTCGAGGTCATCCCGATGGCGCGAGCCCAGGTCGCGCGCGAACTCACGCGCCTCGGCGGCCGTCCGGTACTGCGCGAAGGCTTCGTCACCGACAATGGCAACATCATTCTTGACGTACACGGACTGCAGATCGTCGACCCGGTCGCTTTCGAAAGCGAAATCGACCATCTCGCCGGCGTCGTCACCAACGGCCTCTTCGCCCGCCGCGCCGCCAACGTTTGCCTGATGGGCACCGACAAGGGCGTTCTCACGCTGACCGCCGACTAAGCACCTGTTTCGACAGAAATCACGGGCCGCGTCGGCGGCCCTCTCTGCCTGACACCGCGAGCGTCATTTCCCGTTCATCCCGGCTTCATCTACGTGTCATCGGGGTGTCATTGTCACGCCTTAGGCTGTCTTCCGCATGAAGAACACGGAGGACACCATGACAATGCATCTCTCGCCATCTGCCCGCCCGGCAAAATCGCAGCGCCCCGCGCTCTCGGTCGGGCTTGCACTCAATGCCGACGAAATTCGTGCGGCCCAAAAACTTCGCTACCGGGTCTTCGCCGAGGAACTCGGCGCGCGTCTGCCGACGCGGACGCCCGGCATCGATCGCGACATTTTCGATGCTTACTGCGAGCATCTCGTCGTGCGCGACGATGCCACCGGCCAGATCGTCGGCACCTACCGTATTCTCTCGCCCGAACAGGCTGCGACGATCGGCAGTTATTATTCCGAAGGCGAATTCGACCTCACCCGGCTGCGGCACCTGCGCCCGCGCATGGTCGAGATCGGGCGCTCCTGCGTGCATCCGGACTATCGCAACGGTGCGACGATCGCCCTGTTGTGGTCGGGACTCGCCGACTACATGCAGCGCAGCGGCCATGAATATCTGATCGGCTGTGCCAGCATCAGCATGGCCGACGGCGGTCACGCCGCCGCCAGCCTGTTCCGCCGCCTCGACAGCCATCTGAGCCCGATCGAATTCCGCGTCTTTCCGCGCTGTCCGCTGCCGCTCGACGCGTTGCGCCAGGATGTGGCCGCCGAGCTGCCACCGCTGATCAAGGGCTATCTGCGCGCCGGCGCGTATCTTTGCGGCGAACCCGCCTGGGACCCCGACTTCAACACCGCGGACCTGCCGATTCTGATGCCGATGTCGCGGCTGACGGCGCGGTATTCGCGGCATTTTCTCGACGGGGCAGCGTCATAAACGCGCCGCGCCACTGAACTTATCGGGCCTTCCGGCGGTCTGAGGCAGGCAGGCGTTTCGCCTGCCTGGACTCATCATTTTTCAGGCCGGGACGATGACACTACACAACACGCATGAACGCTACGGAACGGTTTCGATCGGGCTGCACTGGCTAATGCTCGTCCTGCTCGCTGCCGTCTATGCCTGCATCGAATTGCGCGAGTTTTTTCCGAAAGGCAGCGATCTGCGCAATCTTCTGAAACACTGGCATTTCATGCTCGGCCTGCTCGTCTTCGGGCTAACCGCCCTGCGTCTGGTCTGGAACCTGCTCAACACGAGCCCCCGCGTCACACCGCCACCGCCGCGCTGGCAAGCCGTTTCGGCGAAGCTCATGCACGCCGCGCTGTACGCGCTGATGCTGGCGCTGCCGATTGCCGGCTGGCTGATTCTCAGCGGCGAGGGCAAGCCCATCCCGTTTTTCGGAGTCGAGCTGCCACCGCTGATCGACGCCAACCGCTCGCTGGCCAAACGCATTGAGGATATCCACGAAGTCGGTGCCAATCTCGGCATGGTCCTGATCGGACTGCATGCCGCCGCCGCGCTTGTCCACCACCACCTGATGCGTGACGACACCCTGCGGCGCATGCTGCCGCGCCACTCGCAGCCATAAGAGCCTATTTCGGTAGGGCTCGCGGGCCACGTTGTCGATAGGGGCGGATGGATGCAAGGCGCGAGGCGCAGCGCATGGTTATTCCATGCGCAAGCAGAGCAACGCCGCAGACACCGCCCCTATCGGCAACCCGAAGGGCCGCAGGCGTGGCCCACGATGCCTACCGAAATAGGCTCTAATTAACAAGGGCTCCCGCGGGAGCCCTTGTTGATGAGAACGTCCGACCGGCGCTCAGCGCGGCGGCACGTAACCCTGCACCTGATCGGCACCTTCGCCGAAGAAGTGCTTTTCGAGCTGTTCGCCGAGGTACTTGCGATGCTCGGTATCCGCCAGGTTGAGGCGATTCTCGTTGATGATCATCGTCTGCAGGCGCACCCACTGCTGCCAGGCTTCCTTCGAGACGCTCTGATAGATGCGCTTGCCGAGTTCGCCGGGATAGGGCGGCAGATCGAGACCTTCGGCCTCGCGGCCAAGCTTGACGCATTTCACCATTCTTGCCATGTGCATAACTCCGTAGTTTCAGATGCAATCGTTCTTGCGGCCGAAGGCCATGTGCGTTTCATCGCTGTCACAGCGGCTTCGAGAATACCTTCGAACGCCGCTGCAGATTGTAGACCAGTCGCTTCTCTTCCGGCAGTTCGGCCACCGACTGCTCGGAGAAGCCGCGCTCGCGGAACCAGTGCGCCGTCACCGTCGTCAGCACGAACAGGCGCCGGATGCCGAGCGCCCGCGCGCGCATCTCGATGCGCTTGAGCAGTTGCTCGCCGTAGCCCCAGCGGCGGAAGTGCGGATGCACCGCCACACAGGCCAGTTCTGCCTGCTCTTCACCATAGGGATAGAGCGCAGCGCAACCAACGATCATGCCGTCGTGCTCGACCACCGAAAAGCGCGTGATCTCGCGCTCGAGCAACTCGCGCGAGCGCCGCACGAGAATGCCGGCCTCTTCGAGCGGCTCGATCAGCGCGACCAGGCCGCCGATGTCGTCCGGCCGCGCATCGCGCAGGATTTCCAGCGATTCCCGCGTGATGATGGTTCCGACCCCGTCGCGCGAAAAGAGTTCGCGCAGGAGCGTGCCGTCCTCGTTGTAGCCGATCAGGTGCACGCGACCGACGCCGGAGCGGCTGGCGCGCACAGCACAGGGCAGATAGCGGTGAACGTCGGACGAGAGCCACTCGCCGATGCTGACCAGCCGGTCGGCAGCATCGGTGGTCATCTCGTCGAGCAGACGGCCATCGCTGTCGGTAACCCCCTGGCTGTCGGTCAGGAAGATCAGCTTGTCGGCGCCGATGGCGACCGCCGTCGCCTCGGCCACTTCTTCCATGGCGAGGTTGAAGATTTCACCGGTCGGACTCGCGCCAAGCGGCGAGAGGATGACGATGTTGCCGATCCGAAGCTGCGCCTTGATGCCTTCCGCATCGATCTTGCGCACGCAGCCGGCGTATTGCATGTCGACACCGTCAATGACGCCGAGCGGCTTGGTCACGATGAAGTTGCCGGTCACCGCGCGAATCGTGCTGTTGGCCATCGGCGTGTCGGGCAAGCCCTGCGAGAGCAGCGCGTCGATTTCCAGATAGACGCTGCCGACCGCGTCGATGACGCAATCGAGTGCAGCCATGTCGGTGATGCGATAACCCGAATGGTTTTTCGATTCGAGGCCCTTCTCGCGCAGTTCTTCCTCAATCTGCGGCCGGGCGCCGTGCACCAGTACGAGACGCACGCCAAGTGCCGCCAGCAAGTTGGCGTCATAGGCGAGCGACCGGGCAAACGGCCCGGCGATCGCCCGTCCGCCGAAGGCGATGACGAAGGTCTTGCCGCGGAACAGGTTCACATACGGCGCCACCGCGCGGAACAGCGAGACAAAATGGGCGGAGCTCAATTCTTCGGCCATGTCGGTTTCAGTCCTTTTCCTTCTCTTTCGTTTTCTCGGTCAGCAACGCCTTTTCCAGACGCTCGCAAATGGTACGCAGAATCTTGACGCGGGCAAAGCTCTTGTCATTGGCCTCGACCAGCGTCCAGGGCGCCGAACTCGTGCTGGTGCGGTCGACCATGTCGCAGACAGCGGCATGATACAGGCCGGACTTCTCGCGGTTGCGCCAATCCTCCTCGGTGATCTTGAAGCGCTTGAACTCGACCTCCTCGCGTTCCTTGAAGCGCTTCAGCTGCTCGTCGTCGCTGATCTGCAGCCAGAACTTGATGACGATCGCGCCGTCCTCGTGCAGTTCGTGCTCGAAATCGTTGATTTCGGCATAGGCGCGCAGCCAGTCGGCGGCGCTGCAGAAGCCCTCGACGCGCTCGACGAGCACGCGGCCGTACCACGAGCGATCGAAGATGGTAATGCGGCCGACGCGCGGCAGATGCCGCCAGAAGCGCCACAAATAGGGCTGCGCGCGCTCTTCCTCGGTCGGCGCGGCGATCGGCACGATCTGGTACTGGCGCGCGTCGAGCGCCGCCGTCACGCGGCGGATGCCACCGCCCTTGCCGGCCGCGTCCGAGCCCTCAAACACCAGGATCAGCGAACGTTTGCCGAAGGACGGATGACGCACGAGATCGGCAAGCCGCCCCTGCCATTTGGCCAGTTGCGTCTCGTAGCTCTTCTTTTCGAGTTTCTGCGTGAGATCGAGGCTCGTCAGCACGTCGATGCTGTCGCCCTTGGCGACGATCGGCGCCGCTACGGCGAAATCCTGGGCTTGCGGTGCCGCCAGGCGCGCCTGCATGGCTTCGAGGATGACGCGACCGACCGTCAGCGAGCGATAGCGGTCGTCGGTACCCTCGACAACGATCCACGGCGCCCACGGCGTGTTGGTCATGCGCAACACATGACCGGCGGCTTCCTGCAGCTTGTCATAGGTCTTGAGTCGGTCCCAGCTCGCCTGGGTGACGCGCCAGGCAGTGCGCGGATCGCTTTCGAGCGCTTTCAGCCGCTTGCGCTGCCCGTCCTTGGACAAATGAATCCAGAACTTGAGGACGAGCGTGCCTTCATTGGCAAGCATCGCCTCGAAACGGTTGATCTGCTCGATGCGCTGGTCGAGATGCGCCTTGCCGACATCCCCGGCGATGCGCTCGGCGATCGGGCTCGAATACCACGACCCGGCAAAGATACCGATCCGACCTTTCGGCGGCAACGCGCGCCAGAAGCGCCACATATACGGACGTTCGCGCTCCTCGTCGGTCGGCGCGGAAAAAGCCAGCGTCGACAGGTAACGCGCATCCATCCACTCGTACAGCACGTTGATCGTTTCGCTCTTGCCGGCACCGTCGACGCCGCTGATCAGGATGACAATCGGGAATTTCCCGCGCTCGCGCAGTTCGAACTGGGCGTCGAGCAGGCTGGCACGCAGCTTCGGCACTTCCCTGCGATACGTCGCCTTGTCGATGCTGTGCCCGAGTTCCGCCGATTCGAACATGATCTCTTCCTCCGCCAATGCCGTGTCAGGCAAAATCGCCCCATACCGCCTGGATCGCAGCCAGCGCCGCCATCCCGGCCGTCTCGGTGCGCAGGACGCGCGGCCCGAGGCGCACCCCGCGGAATCCGGCGCCCGTCGCCAGGGCCGTCTCTTCCGGCGCCAACCCGCCTTCGGCGCCAATCAGCAATTCGATCACCTGGCCCGGCGCCGGCGGCGCCAGCGTCAGCAACACGGCGTCGGCCTCGGGCGCCAGCATCAGGCGCCGCGCCCCCGGAGCGGGTTTCGCCAGCCAGCGGTCGAGCGCGATGATGTCCTCAATCTCCGGCACGTGGTTGCGCCCGCATTGCTCGCACGCCGCCACCGCGACGCCACGCCAGTGGGCGGCACGACGCAGGGCGCGCTCGCCGTCGAGCCGCAGCACGCTGCGCCGCGACACGACCGGCACGACGCGGGAAACACCCAGCTCGACGGCTTTCTGGATCGTGGCGTCCATCTTGTCGCCGGTCTGCAGAGCCTGCACCAGCGTAATCGTCAGCGGCGACTCGCGCTCGACCAGGCGCCGCGCGCCAAGGCGCACGCTGACGCAGTCACGCGTTACGGCATCGATGACGGCCCCCACTTCGCCGCCCTTACCGTCGAACAGGATCAGCGCATCACCAACGCGCAGGCGCAGTACGCGACCGGCATGGCGGGCGGCATCTTCGGGCAGATCGAGCGCAGCGCCCTCAACGAGCGGCAGCGGACAGAAAAAGCGGGGAGCATTCATGCGCGTATTATAGAAAACCCACGCCCCGGAACGACGCCAACTTTGCCCGAAGGGGGCATTTTTGCAGGAAAAAGGCTGTATCCGCCTCGCCAAAACAACACATTGGTCGCCGGCCCTCCCCCCCAATGAATCTGGCATGATGGTGGACGAGGCCGGACCGTTCGATGTCCGCCACCCACTGGAGACCCCGCATGACCACCCCGACCAAGGCCATCGTCACCGGCCATTCCCGCGGACTCGGCGCCGCCATCGCAGAGCGCTGCCTTGCCCGCGGCATCCCTGTTCTCGGCCTCGCCCGTCGCGGCAACGCCGAATTGCAAGCGCGTTATCCGGACCGGTTGTCCGAACAGCCCATCGACATGGCCGACGCCGCTGCCCTCGCCGCCTGGATTGAAGGCGGCGGCCTGCGCGCCTTCTGCGCCGACGCCGACACGTTGCTGCTCGTCAACAATGCCGGCACGCTCGGTCCGGTCGGGCCGATCGAGACCCAGCCGGCCGCCGAGATCGCCACGGCGGTTCAGATCAACGTCGCCGCTCCGCTGATGCTGGCCAGCGCCGCCGCCCGCGACCATGCCGGCGAGCTACGCATCGTTCATATCTCGAGCGGCGCCGCCCGCTCGCCCTACGCCGGCTGGTCGATCTATTGCGCCACCAAGGCGGCACTCGACCACCATGCACGTGCCGTCGCCGCTGACGGGAACCCGGCGCTGCGCATCTGCAGCCTGGCGCCCGGCGTCGTCGACACCGATATGCAGACGGCGATCCGCGAGACGCCGGAAGCGCGCTTCCCGTTGCTGAAGCGCTTCCGCCAACTCAAGCAGAACGGCCTGCTGACGCAGCCCGACGAGGCCGCCCGGCGCATCGTCGACTATTCGCTCGGCACCGACTTCGGCAAGACGCCGACCGCCGACCTGCGCGAACTCCCCTGAGCCGCTGCCCGCCACGCCCCACGATGGGGCGGCACGCCCCGGGCGGCGCCGAAGTCGGTGCAAGCCCAGCCCCGCTGCCGGCACACGCCCCTGCCTTTCCCCCTGCGGCATGCGTGGCACCGGTTTTGCTCGCCTTTTATCACGGCGGCATGCGCGCTTTTGTCTGCTGCACGCGCTTGCCGTAGAATCAGCCCATATCGCAACGACCGACACTGTGGAGAGACGTTCATGCCCGCCTCGAATCCCCTTGCCAATGAAGGCGCCGAATTCCGCGCCGAAATCGACAGGAAGCTGCTCACCGAAGTCGCCGCCGAACCCGTGACCGCCAACACCAAGGAGCTGTACAAAGCCTTGTCCCTGGTCGTCCGCGAACAGCTCGCCCAACGCTGGGTCAAGACGCAGGTCGAAGACCGCAAGGCCAAGAGCCGGCGCATCTACTACATGTCAATGGAATTCCTCGTCGGCCGCGCACTCAACAACGCGCTGTCGGCGCTCGACCTGCGCGACACCGCCGACGCCGCCTTCTCGGCGGTCGGCGGCCCGGCGCTCACCGACGTACTCGAATGCGAACCCGACGCAGCGCTGGGCAACGGCGGCCTCGGGCGGCTCGCCGCCTGCTTCCTCGACTCGATGGCGACGCTCGAACTGCCGTCCTGGGGCTACGGCATGCGTTACGAATATGGCATGTTCGCTCAATCGATCATCAACGGCGCTCAGGTCGAACACCCCGACTCCTGGCTGGTCGACGGCACGCCCTGGGAATTCCCACGACCGGGCACGGTCTTTCCCGTACGCTTCGGTGGCAGCGCAGAACACTGCGGCGAATGGGCCGAATGGAACGCGGCCGAGGCCGTCGAGGCACGCGCCTACGACTACGTCATTCCCGGCCACGGCACCCAGCGCGTCAGCACCTTGCGCCTCTGGAAAGCCGGCGCACCGGCGCAGATCGACCTCAACGCCTTCAACTCCGGCGATTACGCCCGTGCCGCCGAGTTCAAGAACCGGTTCGAGAACATTTCCTGGGTGCTCTACCCGAACGACAGTACGCCGGCCGGACGCGAACTGCGCCTGCGCCAGGAATACTTCTTCGTCTCCGCCTCGTTGCAGGACATTCTCTTCCATCACTTGGAAGAACACGGGCATCTCAACAATCTCGCCGACCAGATCGCCATCCACCTCAACGACACGCATCCGGCGATCAGCGTCGCCGAACTGATGCGTCTGCTCTGCGATGACTATGGCATGCTGTGGTCGCAGGCCTGGAGCCAATGCAAGCGCATTTTCTCCTACACCAATCACACGCTGATGCCGGAAGCACTGGAGACCTGGCCGGTCGGCCTGATGCAGTACCTGCTGCCGCGCCACATGCGCATCATCTACCGCATCAACCAGGAATTCCTCAACGAGGTCTCGCAGCGTTTCCCCGGCGACATCGATCTGATCCGCCGCGTCTCGCTGATCGACGATGCCGACGGCAACCCCGACAACAAGCGCGTGCGCATGGCCCACCTCTCGATCGTCGGCAGCCATCGCATCAACGGCGTATCGCAATTGCATTCGGACCTCATGGTCCAGACGATCTTCGCCGATTTCGCCCGTCTCTATCCCGACCGGTTCCACAACAAGACCAACGGCGTCACGCCGCGCCGCTGGGTGGCCCAGGCCAACCCCAGTCTCGCGACCCTGCTCGACCGGCGACTGGGCAAGGAATGGCGGCTCGATCTCGATCGCCTGAAGGGACTGCGGACTGCCGCCGAGGACCCCGAATTCCGCGACGAATTCGCCGCCGCCAAGCACGTCAACAAGCTGCGCCTCGCCGACTATGTCAAACGCGAAACCGGTGTCATCCTCAACCCGCACAGCCTCTTCGACGTTCAGGTCAAGCGCATCCACGAATACAAGCGGCAACTGCTCAATGTCCTGCATGTCATCACACGCTACAACACTTTGCTGCACGGCATCGATGACGACGTCACACCGCGCTGCGTGATTTTCGCCGGCAAGGCGGCGTCGTCGTATTACATGGCCAAGCAGATCATCCACCTGATCCATGACGTCGCCAACACCATCAACAACGACCCGCGCGTCAAGGATCGTCTCAAGGTCGTCTTCATCCCGAATTACGGGGTGTCGCTCGCCGAGATGATCATTCCGGCAGCCAACCTGTCGGAGCAGATCTCGACGGCCGGCACCGAGGCCTCCGGCACCGGCAACATGAAGTTCGCGCTCAACGGCGCGTTGACGATCGGCACCGAGGACGGCGCCAACATTGAAATCCGCGACAACGTCGGCGCCGAGAACATCTTCATCTTCGGCAACAGCACGCCGCAGGTCGCGGCGCTGCGCGATTCCGGTTACGATCCGCGCGCCATCTACCAGAACGACCCGGCACTCAACGAGACGTTGAACAAGATCGACGGCGGTTTCTTCTCGCCGAACGAGCGCAAGCGTTATCATGACCTCTTCAATGCTCTCGTCAATTACGGCGACCATTACATGCTGCTTGCCGACTATGCTGATTACATTGCCACGCAGCGCCGCGTTGACGCCCTCCACGCCACGCCGGACGAGTGGCAACGCCGGGCGATTCTCAACGTCGCCGGCATGGGCGCGTTCTCGGCTGACCGCACCATTCGCGAATATGCCATCGACACCTGGGGCATGGAGCAACTCCTGAAACCGATCTGAAAGGACCGCAATGCTCAACAAGGCTGAAGTCCTGGCGCTCTGCCGGGCCGAACACGGCGACCCCTTCGCCGTCCTCGGCCCGCATGTCGATGGCAAGGGCCGCTTCTGGCTGCGGACGCTGCAACCCGGCGCTACTGCAGTGTCAGCCATCGATGCCGACAGCGGTGAATTGCTGTTCGAACTCAGCGAACGCCACATCGAGACACTCGGCGGTCCCACCGGCTTCTTCGAAGCGTCGCCGCTCGGGCGCAAGGAAGATATCCGCTATCGTCTGCGCGTGACCTGGCCCGGCGGTGTACAGGAGGTCGACGACCCCTACCGTTTCCCGCCGGTACTCGGCGAACTCGATGTCTGGCTGCTCGCCGAAGGCTCGCACCTGCGCCCCTTCGAGCGGCTCGGCGCGCATCTCCGCGAGATCGATGGCGTGCGCGGAACCGCCTTCGCCGTCTGGGCGCCCGACGCCCAGCGCGTCAGTGTCATCGGCGATTTCAACACCTGGGACGGGCGCCGCCATCCGATGCGCCTGCGGCGAGAGTGCGGCGTCTGGGAGATCTTCATTCCCGGCGTCGGCGACGGCACGCGCTACAAGTTCGAAATCCGCGCCCGCAACGGCCACCTGCTGCCGCACAAGGCCGACCCCTACGGCTTCTCGGCCGAGTTACGCCCGTCGACGGCCTCGGTCGTCTGTGACTTGCCGCCGGCACCGACGCCGCCTGCGGCGCCCCCCGGCAACCGCCTCAACCGGCCGATCTCAATCTACGAAGTGCACCTCGGTTCCTGGCAGCGCGGCGACGATGGCGGCTTCCTCGACTGGGACGAGATCGCCCGGCGCCTGATCCCCTACGTCACCGATCTCGGCTTCACGCACCTCGAACTCCTGCCGATCTCGGAACACCCCTTCGACGGCTCCTGGGGCTATCAACCGCTCGGCCTCTACGCGCCGACGGCGCGCTTCGGCTCGCCGCAGTCCTTCAGCAACTTCATCGCTGCCTGTCATGCCGCCGGTCTTGAAGTCATCGTCGACTGGGTGCCGGCGCATTTCCCGACCGATGAGCACGGCCTCGGCCGCTTCGACGGCCATGCGCTCTACGAACACGCCGATCCGCGCGAAGGCAAGCATCAGGACTGGGGCACGCTGATCTACAACTTCGGCCGCCGCGAAGTCTTCAACTATCTGGTCGGCAACGCGCTGTTCTGGATCGAGCGCTACGGTGTCGACGGACTGCGCGTCGATGCCGTCGCCTCGATGCTCTATCGCGACTACAGCCGCAAGCACGGCGAGTGGATCCCGAACGTCTTCGGCGGGCGCGAGAATCTCGAGGCGGTGCATTTCCTGCGCCGCATGAACGAAGTGCTCGGACAGGAATGCCCCGGCGCCGCGACCTACGCGGAAGAATCGACGGCCTGGCCCTCGGTCAGCCGCCCGCCATCGATGGGCGGCCTCGGCTTCCATTACAAGTGGAACATGGGCTGGATGCACGACATCCTCGACTACATGAGCCGCGACCCGGTGCATCGCCGCTATCACCACAACCAGCTGACCTTCGGACTACTCTACGCGTTCACCGAGAATTTCGTCCTGCCGCTCTCCCATGACGAAGTCGTGCATGGCAAAGGCTCGCTGATCAACAAGATGGCCGGCGACTACTGGCAGAAATTCGCCAACCTGCGTGCGCTCTATGGCTTCATGTGGACGCACCCGGGCAAGAAGCTGCTGTTCATGGGTGGAGAATTCGCCCAGTGGAACGAATGGAATGACGCCGGAACGCTCGACTGGAACCTCCTCGAATTCCCGATGCACGACGGCGTCCGCCGCCTGATCGGCGATCTCAACCGGCTTTACCGCCGCACGCCGGCCCTGCACGAACGCGACTTCGAGCCGGGCGGCTTCGAGTGGATATCGGCCAACGACTCCGACAATTCGGTCATCGCTTACGTCCGGCGCGGCCATGACCCAGCCCGCGCCATGCTCTGCGTCTGCAACTTCACGCCGGTCGTCCGCCAAGGTTACCGCATCGGCGTCCCCGGGCCGGGCAGCTATCACGAACGGGTCAATACCGATTCAGAATATTACGGAGGCAGCAACGTCGGCAACCCGTTCGGCATCGTCAGTGCGGACCCCGTCGCCACGCATGGCCGCGAATGGTCGGTGGCGCTGACGCTGCCGCCGCTGGCGACGGTGATCTTCGAATGGGAACACTGAGCCCCGACACCGCGCTGCAGGGCGGCCGCCCTTGGCCGCTCGGCGCGCACTGGGATGGCCACGGCGTCAATTTCGCGCTTTTCTCGGCCCATGCCGAACGCGTCGAACTCTGCCTCTTCGACGACACTGGCGAGCATCGCCTGGCATTGCCGGTCCGCAGTGACGACGTCTGGCATGGCTACCTGCCGGGCGCCGAACCGGGACTTCGCTACGGCTTCCGCGTCCACGGCCCCGCGGGGCCCGGCCATCGTTTCGACCCGTCGCGCCTGCTCATCGATCCCTACGCCCGCGAACTGGCCGGCAGCTTCCGCTATGACGCCGACACATCAACGCCCGCGCCGTTCACCGCGCGCGTCGTGCATGCACCCTTCGACTGGGGCGACGATGCGCCGCCGGCCACGCCGCTGGCCGACTCGGTGCTCTGCGAACTGCATGTACGCGGCGCCACGCGCCAGCATCCCGACGTCCCGGAAGCCCTGCGCGGCACCTATGCCGGACTGGCCTCGCCGGCGATGCTCGGCCACCTGAAAACACTCGGCGTCACCGCCGTCAAGCTCCTGCCGGTGCATGCCTTCCTCGACGAGGCGCGCCTCGTCGCCGGCGGCCGCACCAATTACTGGGGCTACAACACGCTCGCCTTTTTCGCGCCGGAACCGCGCTATGCCGCCAGCGTCAACGACGAACCGGTCATCGACGAGTTCCGCCACATGGTCCGCGCCTTCCATGCGGAAGGCATCGAAGTCATCCTCGACGTCGTCTTCAACCACACCGCCGAGACCGACGAATTCGGCCCAACGGTGAGCTTCCGCGGCATCGACAACGCCAGCTATTACCGGCTGCGTAGCGACGATCCGACGCTCTACGAGAACTACAGCGGCTGCGGCAACACCCTCAAGCTCGCGCATCCGCGCGTGCTGCAGCTCGTCATGGACGCGCTGCGCTACTGGGTCGCCGAAATGCATGTCGATGGCTTCCGCTTCGATCTCGCTGCCGCGCTGACCCGCGACAGCGCTTTCCTCGCCGCGGTCCGGCAGGACCCGTTGCTGGCCCGCGTCAAGCTGATCGCAGAACCCTGGGATCTCGGCGGCGACGGCTACCGGCTCGGTCGTTTCCCGCCCGGCTGGTCGGAATGGAACGATCGCTTCCGCGACGACGTGCGCGCCTTCTGGCTGACGCGCGAAGTCGGCGTTGGCGCCCTCGCGCAGCGGCTGGCCGGGTCCAGCGAAATCTTCCGCCACGACGGACGCGCGCCGCAGGCCGGCATCAATTTCATCACCGCGCATGACGGCTTCACGCTGCGCGACCTCGTCAGCTATCAGGACAAGCACAACGAGCAGAACGGCGAAAACAACCGCGACGGACACGGCCACAACCTCTCCTGGAACTGCGGCTGCGAGGGCGACAGCAACGACCCGCACGTGCTCGACACCCGCCGGCGCTTGCAGCGCGCCCTGCTCGCGACGGTGTTCGTCGCGCAAGGGGTGCCGATGCTGCAGGGCGGCGACGAAATCGGTCGCACGCAGCGCGGCAACAACAACGCCTACTGCCAGGACAACCCACTGACCTGGTTCGACTGGCAGGGCGCCGACCGCGACTTGTGCGCCTTCACCGCCGGTTTGATCGCCTTGCGCCGCCGCCTGGGGCCCTTGTGCCGGCGTGACTGGCTGACCGGCGACGCCGGCGCTTCCGGACAGCGCGACATCGTCTGGTGGCATCCCGACGGGCGCGAAATGGGTCATGCCGACTGGGAAGGCACCCGGCAAGACGCACTCGGTTTCCTGCTCGCCGACGCACATATCCGCCTGCTCGTCCTGATCAACCGCGACGCCGCCACTCGCAACATGCACCTGCCGCCGGGCCGCTGGCAACGCGTCTGTCGCAGCGCCAGCCATGCGCCGTTCTCCGTTGAATTCGTCGCCGACCGCGACCCGGTCGACGGCCGCAGCGTCCACCTCTTGCTACAGGAGTAAGGCCATGCCCGGAAAACGTTACGGCGGCATTCTGCTGCACCCGACCTCGCTTCCTGGCCCACACGGCTCGGGCGACCTCGGCCCTTCGGCACACCACTTCATCGACTGGCTGGTCGCCGCCAAGCAGACACTCTGGCAGGTGTTGCCGCTCGGCGGCATCGGACCGGGCAACTCGCCCTACATGAGCCCTTCGGCTTTCGCCGGCAACGAACTGCTGATCGACCTGACCCAGCTGCGCGACGCCGGCTGGCTGACGGCGATCGACATCGAGCCCGATCCGCTTTTTCGCGAAGACCGCGTCAATTACCCCGCCATCCAGCGCTTCCGCATGTCGCGACTGCGTCTTGCGTCCGAACGCTTCTTCGCCGAAAGGCATCCTGACTCGCACAACGGCTTCGACGAGTTCTGCGCCCATCACGAGGACTGGCTGGATGACTACGCGCTTTTCCGTGCGCTCGACCGCAATCACGGCGGCATCGACCGGGTCTGGCAGCACTGGCCAGCGCCGATCGCGCAGCGCAAGCCCAAGGCCTTGCGCGACGCCGCCATCTCGCTCGCCGACGAATGCCGCTTCTGGAAATTCTGCCAGTGGTGTTTCCACATCCAATGGCTGGCGGTCAAACGCTATGCCAATGACCGCGGCATCAAGATCGTCGGCGACATCCCGATTTTCGTCTCGGCGCACAGTGCCGACGTATGGGCCCACCAGAAGCTCTTCGACCTCGACGACAAAGGCTATCCGCGCGTCATTGCCGGCGTCCCGCCCGACTATTTCAGCGAGACCGGGCAACGCTGGGGCAACCCGCTCTATCGCTGGCCCGAACACGCGAGGGACGGCTACCGCTGGTGGTGCGCCCGCCTGCGCGCCATGCTCTCGCTCTGCGACATCGTGCGCATCGACCATTTCCGCGGCTTCGAATCCTACTGGGAGATTCCGGCGCAATCGAAGACTGCGATCAACGGCAGCTGGAAGCCGGGGCCGGGACTCAATTTCTTTAACGCCATCCGGCCGATCCTGACCGGCACGGATGGCCAATCGGCCGATGCCTTGCGCATCATCGCCGAAGATCTCGGCATCATCACTGCACCGGTCAACGCATTACGTACCGCGGCCGGATTCCCCGGCATGCGCATCCTGCAATTCGCTTTCGACGGCAAGAGCGACAATCTCTACCAGCCGCACAACTTTGCACCGAACACCGTCGTCTATACCGGCACCCATGACAATGACACCACCGTCGGCTGGTGGCAGACGCTTCCGGCTGTGCAACAGGACCATGTCCGTCGCTATCTCGGCATTTCCGGTGAAATGATCCAATGGGATCTGATTCGCGCAGCCACCGCCTCGGTCGCCATCGCTGCCATTGTGCCGATGCAGGATGTCCTCGGCCTCGATTCGGAGCATCGCATGAACCAACCCGGCCAGCCGGACGGCTTCTGGGAGTGGCGCTTCGCCTGGCGCCAGGTGGAATCCTGGCACGCGGAGCGGCTGGCGGAACTTGCCACTTTGTACGGACGAACGGCGGACGCACCCATCCCGTCGTTCTGATGCCCTCCTGAATGCTATTCGTTTTGTATAGTATAGTAAGCATAGCCGGCACGGTTTTCATGCCGGCTCAATTTCTCGAAAGGAATGGAGATGGCTGACACACTGAAGAAGACAACGAAGAAGTCCGCCGCTGCAACCGTCCCGGCCAAGACCGCAAGCAAGAAAGCCGTCACCAAGACGAGCGCGGCGCCCGCTGCCGAGAAAAAACCGGTCACCCAGAAGGCCGTTCCCCAGAAGGTTGCCGCTCCCAAGAGCGCAGCCAAGAAGTCGGTCGCCGCCAAAGCACCGGCCGCCAAGAAAACCGTCGTGAAGAAGAGCACGATTACGCGCGGCGTCATGGAAGTCGACGCCCCCAAGGTCATGCTGGTCACCGACGAACAGCGTTACCGCATGATTGCCGAAGCCGCCTACTACCGGGCCGAGAGCAACCATTTCCGCAGCGACTCCGTGCGTGACTGGATCGAGGCCGAAAAGGACATCACCGCGCTGCTGAGCGGCAGTTCGCGCTAAGCCGGACGCAATCCGCCCAAATAGAAATAACACAGCCCCCGACACGCGGGGGCTGTTGACGCGCGCCGGACGACTCAGGCGCCGGCAGGCAGCAGCGAGCGGTACAAAGCCTCGTAATTTGCCGCAGAATCGTCCCAGGAGAAGTCCTGGGCCATGCCGCAGCGCTGCACTTGTGCCCAGGCCGCGCCATCCCGATAGAACGCACAGGCATCCTGAATCCGCGCGCTCAATGCATAGCGGGTCGGCTCGTTGAACACGAAGCCGGTGGCTCGACCGGCCGCGATACTCTCCTGCGTCGCGTCGACCACCGTATCCGCCAGCCCGCCGACACGGCGCACCAGTGGCAGCGTGCCGTAACGCAGCGCATAGAGTTGCGTCAGACCGCAGGGTTCGAAGCGAGACGGCACAAGCAACACATCGGCACCGGCCATGATCCGGTGCGACATTTCTTCGTCATAACCGACGTGGACGGCAACGTTGCCAGGATTCACCGAGGCCGCATAGCGGAAGCCAGCCTCGAGATCGGCATCGCCGGAGCCGAGTACGACCAGTTGCGCGCCTTCGCGCAGCAGGTCCGGCAGTGCCGCCAGCAGCATGTCCATCCCCTTCTGCGACGTGAGCCGACTGACCACCGCGAAGAGCGGACCGCCCGCCGACGGCGACAGACCGAACTCCGCTTGCAGCGCCTGCTTGCAGGCCTGCTTTCCGGTCAGGTCGGCGGCGCTGTAGGGTGCGGCGATGACAGGATCGTCAGGGCGCCAGATGGCATAATCGACCCCGTTCAGGATACCCGACAGATCGCGGCCGCGATCGCGCATCACGCCTTCAAGCCCGCAGCCGAACTCCGGCGTACAGATCTCCTGTGCATAAGTCGGGCTGACCGTGGTGATCTTTTTCGAATAGACGAGCCCGGCTTTCATGAACGATATCTTGCCGTGGAACTCCATGCCCAAAGGCGTCAGCTTGCGCGCCGGCAGACCGAGATCGTGGTGGCAGTCCATCGCGAAGATGCCGCGAAAAGCCATGTTGTGGATCGTAAAGACCGTCCCGGTCATGAGCGCAGGATTCTGGGCGATGTACGCAGACGCGAGGCCGGCGTGCCAATCGTGCGCATGCACGATATCCGGCACCCAGTCCGGATCGAGTTCCCCCGACGCCAGATGCGCGGCCACCCAGCCAAGCAGGCCAAAGCGTCGGTGGTTGTCGACCCAGTCGTTGCCATCCGGACCGACATACGGGTTGCCGTCACGGCGAAAGAGGAACGGCGCCTCGATGACGTAAGCCAAAAGCCCGCTGTCGGGCAGGCGTCCAAGCAACAAGCGCACCGATGCCGCGCTGAAGACCGGTCCGATCGTCGTCACCGGCTTGAGCCCGACCATCCCGCGCAGCACACCTGGCAATCCCGGCAGCAAGACGCGCGCATCAAGACCGCGCTTGGCAAGCGCCGGCGGCAAGGCGGACACGACATCGGCCAGGCCGCCGGTTTTCACCAGCGGGAATATTTCTGAAGCAACGTGGAGAATCTGCATGTTGTTTTTAGTGCAAATGGTTCAAATCAGGTCAGACGTTCAATCATCTTGCGCGTCACCAGCGTGATGCCGTTTGGCGTACGCCGGAAGCGACGAGCATCTTCCTCGGCATCCTCACCGATCACCATCCCCTCGGGAATCTGCACGCCATGATCGATGATGCAGCGACTCAGACGCGCACGCCGACCGACCTCCACATCCGGCAAAAGCACGGACCAATCGACACGCGCGTGCGAATGCACACGGCATGCCGAGAACAAGACCGAGCGGTTCATTTCACCCGAGACGATGCAACCACCGGACACCGTCGACTCGATGGCGACGCCGCGCCGGTCAATCTGGTTATGCACGAACTTGCATGGCGGCAACTGCTGCTGGTACGTCCAGATCGGCCAGGAACGGTCGTAGATGTTGAGCGCCGGGTCGGTGGCGGTCAGGTCGATATTGGCTTCCCAATAAGCATCGACTGTCCCGACATCACGCCAGTAATTTTCCTTGCCCGCCGCTTCCTCGGGTGCATGCACGCAACTGCGGTCGAACGAATGTGCCTTGGCCAGCCCGTTGCGGACGGCGCGCGGAATGATGTCCTTGCCAAAATCGTGACTCGAGGTCGGATCGGCGATATCCCGTTCGAGTTCCGCGTACAGATACTTGGCGTTGAAAATGTAGATGCCCATGCTGCACAGCGCGTAATCGGGCTTGCCCGGCATCGCCGGCGGATCGGCCGGCTTCTCGACAAATTCGGTGATGTTCCAGTGGTTGTCGACCGCCATGACGCCGAAGCCGGTGGCATCACGCCGAGGCACTTCAATACAGGCGATCGTACACTCGGCGCCGCCCTCGACGTGGTCGACCAGCATGGCGGCATAGTTCATCTTGTAGATGTGGTCGCCCGCAAGAATGACGACATACTCGGGCGCGGGGCGATAGTTCTGCAGGATGTCGAGGTTCTGATACACGGCGTCGGCCGTGCCGCGGTACCACGACTCCTCATCGACGCGCTGTTGCGCCGGCAACAGATCGACGAACTCGTTCACCTCGCCGCGCAGGAAGCCCCAGCCCCGCTGCAAGTGCCGCAACAGGCTGTACGACTTGTACTGAGTCACCACGCCGATCCGGCGAATGCCCGAGTTGA